>NC_021184.1:3105714-3442142 GCF_000233715.2 Desulfoscipio gibsoniae DSM 7213 | reverse complement strand
ATACTTTTCATGGCTTCACTGCTTGTGACTCTTTCTACAGCTTACCTATCCATATAAAATGTGTTTCTGGTGAACGTCATGATTCGGTAACTAGTGTTTATGAACTTAAAGAGCTTGTGGATTTGTACCCAGGGATTAATTTTAATGCTGCTGTTTACGATTCGGCTTATGACGCTAATCCATTCTATCTTCTCAATATGCATTATGGCATCAAGCCCGTTATTGATCTTAACGCTCGGGCTTCTAAGCCTGATGCAGTGAGTGATTTTATTGAATTTGATAAAAAAGGGATCCCTCACTGCAAATGTTTAGGACACCAATTACGTAACTGGGGCCTAATGTCCAAGTCCTTCAGACGAAAGTGGCTTTTCCCTGTGCAATGTAATTCCTGTGATAAGTGCCATTTATATAGCGAAAAAACGTTTTATACAAAAACAAGTGATAACCCCAGGTTCTTTACGCCTATTTTAAGGGGCTCGGATGAGTGGAAGCAGCTTTACAAAAGACGCTCTACCACCGAAAGGGCCTGGGACAGAATCAATAATGATTTTAACGCTGAATCTGCCGTTGTTTTTACCCGAGAACGTAGGATAGTTAGAGTATTTCTTGGTGCTTTCTGTTGTTATGTTGATGCATGGGCTGGCGAGAGCACCATTTCAATCACTGATATATTTCCTGTCCTTTCAAGGTTCGCTGCCTAATCTGGGTTATGCTTTAAGTTATATTCAAATTGTTTTTAGGCTTTTTTTAAATCAATTCAAAAAGGCCTATTTGGTATGCGCATTTTTATTCTCTTACTTACCCAGTTTGCTTATATTTTTCTAATCATCCTTTATATGGTATTTGGGATTTTATGTTTTTCGATTATACTCTTTTAATTTTGGTTATTACTTCGAAAAACGGTTATTCTATAAAGTTGCTTTGTATATTTTTATCCCCCCTTAAGTTTTATATTAAATAATGGCAATCGACCGTATATAACATAATATGGGGATATTGGTAAATGGTGCAGAGTATTCTTTTTATTTTTTTAAAAAATAGTGAATCCCCCTTCTCTTATTGGAGATGAGGGGGATTGGGGGTGATCCTGGAGTATTTTAGGTTATTTTCTGTTTTGCTCGGGATCAGTGGTATTGTTGTCTTTTGTCTTACAGTTTCCTTGATCTTCTTTGTCCGATATGCCGGTGCCTTTCGGCACCAGTGGTATTGTTGTCTTTTGTCTTACAGTTTCCTTGATCTTCTTTATCCGATATACCGGTGCCTTCCGGCACCAAGTTTGCCAAAGATGAGCCCGGAAACAATAGATCAAGCAAATTTGCTGGCATTGCCTGCGGCACCGGAGCTGTGTTCGGCGGAGCAAAAGGCAAGCCAGGGAACGCTGGTGGTGCCGGAGCAACGTTCGGCGGAGCAAAGGGCAAGCCAGGGAACGCCGGAGGTGCCGGAGCAACGTTTGGGGGTGCAAAGGGCAACCCGGGGAACGCTGGAGGTGCCGGAGCTGCGTTCGGCGGAGCAAAAGGTAACCCGGGGAACGCCGGAGGTGCCGGAGCTGCGTTCGGCGGAGCAAAAGGCAACCCGGGGAACGCCGGAGGTGTCGGAGCAACGTTCGGCGGTGCAAAGGGCAACCCGGGGAACGCCGGAGGTGCCGGAGCAACGTTCGGCGGAGCAAAGGGCAACCCGGGGAACGCTGGTGGTGCCGGGGCTGCGTTTGGGGGTGCGAAAGGCAACCCGGGAGATACCGGGTTTACTTGCTGCCCTGGGGGTGCCGGGACTGGCGGCGGTGCAGGCGTGGCCGTTTCGATAACCAGGGCCAGGTCGTCAATCAGCAAGCCACTACTTCCATTGGCAGGTGGTTCCAGGCGGATGATTACTTGAGCTGCTATGGAGAATAAGGGCGCTTCAGCATATCCGTCGTAATAATTCCATGTTTTCCCAATATCACGACCCCTGATAGTAATCACTATACCGGGTGGAATAGTCGTGCCCAGCGGGCTGATGAAATTAACTTCAGCCCTGATATTCGACACGTTTTCTACATCATCGCTTTTAAATCTCCTGGCGCGAAATGAAAACTTTACCGGAGTAGAAGGGGGAATAAAAAAGACTACTTGGGATATCTCCGCAATGGAGGTTGGCGTAGCAACCAGCTTTGCTGATTTTGCGCCACTGTAGGCAATGTCATTATCGGTTGAAACTGCACCCTGGCTAATGTAGCCTTCAAGTTCATTCTCAAAACCCCTATTCAGTAGAAGCTGTTTGGCCAAAATAATATCACCTCTATTTTTTTTCATTTTCTATCATATTCAGCTTAATTTATTTGGTTACAAAGTACATGGTTTTTGTTGCAATATATGGAATGTGTGATTTAGTGGTTTATATGTGGATTATTGCTTAAACAATTAAATTATTAAGCAATATCAATGAAAACGGGTAGAATTGAATCCTACCCGTTTTCACTAATTTACAGTATAGGCAAAAACACCCAGACAAAGGGAAAAATTAAGGGAAAAATAGGGATTCCAATCCGGAAAAAGAATGGTGGGAAAAATGGCATTGGGTTAAGCCTCCTCTCATTATATTATATGCCAATATATGTAGCCAATGGAATATTTGTTACTATCGCGGTGGGCATTATTAAAGCCCGAACACCTTGTTTGGTTGAAGGTGTTAGGGCTTATTAAATGTTTTTTTACTTTTCTTCTTTTTCACCAAGCACAATTTCTCTTGTTGGCCTATCGTAGTCCTGACCCTTCAGTTTTTGTTCAGGCTGCTGTGGGGCCATGTTTGTAATGGGCCAACCCGGTAATGACGTATTGGCTTGATGGGCCGGGTTTGGTATTAATGTGGGTTGTATTGATGTAGTAGTTAAGGATAAAGGTGAGATAGCTTCACCAACCAGTGCAAGATCGTCAACCAGCAGGCCACTGCTTCCTATTTGGGGCGACTCAAGACGGATCACCACCTGGGCCGCCACAGCGTCAACGGGTATTTCGGCGTACTCATCATAATAACTCCATCTTTTTTTAGAAAGATCACGGCCCCTTATACTAATAACTAAACCGGGTGGAATAATAGCTCCAGTTGCATTGATGAAATTGACCTCGGCCCTTACGTTTGATACGCATTGAACATCATTATTAAGGAATTTCCTGGCGCGAAAAGAAAATCTAATAGGGCTGCCCGGCATCATAAAAGGAACTGCTTGTGACAACTCGGCAATTTGGGTAGGATTAGCCAGTAATAAAGCTGATTTGATGCCGGAATGCGCAATATCAATGTTACTGGAGACGGTGCCCTGGATATTGAAGTTTGTAAGGCCATCTTCAAAACCTCTGTTTAATAAAAGCTGTTTAGGCATTGTATCACCTCGGATATTTTATATAAGTGGTTATTGCCTGCCACTTACTTCACATTTTAAACTATTCTGTTAAAAGCTGTTTGGTTACAAGCAGGCTGTTTTTTTTTAATTAGGAGAAGGATCTGGCCATATCATGGCTATGACTAGGGCTAGAGCCTTAAGAATTGCTTACAGACGGTTCAATGAGAAACAAAAAGGCACGTCAAAGACGTGCTCCGGTTATACACTTATTGTACTTAATAATATGCAATACAGAGTTTAATCCTCTTCCTCCTCATCATCATTGCAACCGGGTACATATACCTGTACCAGCATTTTAGTTTCGCCAATTACTTCGGTGGAAAGATCCATCTCAACGTCTAATTTGATCCGGTGATCTTCAGTAATTTCGGAGCTTACTACCACCGGGCTTTTGTCTACGGTTACCCTAACATCCAGTGAGCCCGCTGTTTGGCAATCATAGTCGTTTAATGCTAGGGATTCAGCGAATTTAACCGGGTACTTCAGTACGTCTGTTTCCTTACCGTTGTTATACGCATACCAAATATTTATTTTAAAAACCCCTCCGGCAACAACAGTAATGACATTATTATCAGCATCTTTCACCTCCGGTTCGTTAAGTAATAGTTCAGTTACGGAGCAACCTAAGATCTGGTTGGGTACTACGCTATCGGGTGTTTTGATATACTCATTGAGTTTTATTGACTTTTGTGCCTTTCCGCATACAGCCTTAGTGATAATTTCTCGAAAGGTTTCCCCGGGGAAGCCAAACTTACTATTTTTTGTTCCAGCCGATTCATTCATTTTTATCCCTCCCATGAAAACTTGATTGTGATGTTCCCACGTTTGTACTCCACATTGTACCGTCAAGATATAATATGTTTTGTTGAGGTAAGTGTGCGATAAAATCATAAGGAATTATCAATAGTTATCTGTTTTGCATATGTGGCAAAGATTTTTTGTCATAACTTTATAAGGATTTCTTTGTATTTCAATTCCTTCTTTTACACTTTCTAATTGAAAAATTCTTTCCATATTCTCCGTCTCTTTATTAGAAATGTCATCATTGTTATCTACGGGGGGATGATCAAAAACAGTTTCAAAATTACCTTCAGAATTATTTACGAGATTGTCTTCAAAGGCATCTTTAGAATTAGTTTTTACCTTCTGTAGCTCATCCAGGTTAATGGCACTTATTTCACTGTCCATTACTTTGTTTTCCCCTTTTTTTTTCCCTACCGGCAAGTTCATAGAACTTATTTTTTGACCCATCTCACTGGTTTGTTGTAAAGCATCTTCTAGATGATTTCCTGGTAAATCACTGTCCTTGGGCAGTTTTTCTTTTTGCTCCTCTTGCTTTGAGCCGGTACTATAATGATTCTTTCTTGTTCTGCCAAAAGCAGGGCGTCCCCACAAAAATGGCCACCCTCTTCTAGGATATGGACGCTTTTTAATTACATTACTTTGTTCTATACCAAGAGCTTCTTTTGATATGCCGGCTTTATTTGCGGTTTGCTGTGAATTGACCGAATTATTACTAGTATCAGTTGTAAAATTAACCGGGTTATCATTTGGTTGAGTACTATTTTGTTTAGGCTGGCTTTTAGAAGAAGTTAAGTTATTAAGCCAATGTTCAGCAGACTCGGTGGTATAAAAATTTTTAAGACCATATTGTGCTAAGTCGTTTATGTCAAAGGGCTTGGTGTTAATTTTGGCAACGTCACCGGAATTAAAAACCCGCAGGCCAAGTTTGGCAATATCATTAGCAGTAATTTTTCTTAATCCAAGTTTTTTTAATAGTGCGGGATCCATCGCTTTTAAATCATCAACGCTCTTTATAATCAAGGATAAACACCTCCTTTTAAGAAATTAGGTCAAAAATTTTATGTATTAAAATATGTAATCAATTTAAATTTTGTGCAAAAGGATCTTTTGACAAATTATGCAACAATATGCATTTAATTACCGTACATGAAAGTTGTAACTATACACAAAAATAAGGAGGCTTTTTTAGCTTAATTCCCATTTAATGCCACTATGGTGGATATTTGCTAATATAAAAATGTTTCTGTCTTAATGTAGCAAACTGAAACTGCTAATCATAGTATATTTTAACAAAAATGCAAAGGAGGTATAGAGTATGGAAACTGCTTTTAGGCTAAAGCAAATTACTGGTGCACTGGCAACGGTTGCTTGGAATGTAGGAGATGGTTTAATTATTTCCGGTCCGGCGCTAGTTACTGACGTAAGAGGTGATGCGGTTCAACTCGCAGGTATACTTTGGATTCCATATAATTCAATAGCTGCTTTTGTATAATAATATTTGTTACCTGAATTAGAAATGACGATATCGTACGTAAGGAATATAGCCGTACTCCATGTGACCCAATTAATTTACACGGCTATGCAGTTTTGTAATAAGGGGGTAGTGAAGCTTTGGCAGATGAAAAGGTTTTAAGCAATAGCCAATTTGCTGACTTTTTCCAACAGCCGGGAACAAATCCCAATATAGGAAGTGCTCCCGATTTGTCTAATTTTCTAAATCAGACGGGAATTAAGATGTCAGGCCTGGACCAATTTTTAAAATCCCTTGACGGGCAGCTCAGTTATTATGCTGAGAGATCTCCTTTTCAAAAATTAACTAAATTATTTAACGTATAAAACTATATATTAATATAATTGGATAAAGTTAACCTTATCGTTGGATCCTCAAGTTAGCTTAAATAAGTCCCGGGCAAAGCCCGGGGCTTAAAGTTTTTCAAATCCGTTTGAAATTTAAATCAAAAAGCGTTAACAAATTCAAGGCCTGCATATTAAACAGTTAATATAATACTTATTTTTTGATTATATTTTCGAGCATATTAAAGAATCCAGGTGGATCGATTATTAAATACAAAACAGCCATAATTACGGGTTGGTGAACAAGATAAATAATAAGGGTATGTTTCCCAATAACGGCAAGGGGTTGAAAAAGCTTGTTTGTTGCTTTGATTAAGCTTTTTTTTTGTTTATAGACTATTTTGCTTATTGATACTCCCCATAAAAAAACTCCGAGCCAGGGGATTAACGGAAAGTAATCTGCGGAAGAAAAGCTTGGTTCCCTAAGCCCCAGCGGCACAAGCCAATTTTGGCCTACTGATAATTGTGCAGTGAATTCACCGGTCAAAATAATAGTCGTTCCCGCTGCTGCCAGTACATAAGGAGAAATTTTTTTAAAGACCGGGTAAAGCAACAGGCAAACGCCTAAAAACTGCAGTATTCCGAATACAATGTTAGAGCCCGGCACAACTATGTAGGTTACCAGAAAAATAACGTAGCCCCAGATAATTAATTTTAGGCCCCTGAGAGTATTATTTTTACTGAAAGAACTGCTAATTCCGGCTACCAGAATAAATAATATGGCAGCTGATTTACCTATCAAGTAAAATAAACCCTTATTATAAGCGATGTTAAAGGTGAAAAACACATTTAGGTCGTAAAGAAGATGATAGAAAACCATCAAGACCAAAGCTATGCCTCTTAGTATATCGATTTCCCATAATCGCTGATTAACAGGCTTTTTCATGGTTAGTAATTCCTTCTTTTGTGGATAGGAGTCATTATCTGCACTATAACAAACAAGGTAACAAAAGGGCAAGTTAAGCTATGCTAATAAAATAGTACCATTGACCGTATTAGTTGGTGGCACTATGATAAATTTAACGTTGGAATTTAAGAAGCGGAGTTGATCAGGCTTGTTAAAGCTTTTCAAAATAATCAAGCCCTACCGTATCGTGGTAGCTTTCATTCTTGTGTTAATTTTTTTGCAATCCCTGGCGGAATTATATCTGCCTACTATCATGGCTGATATTGTAGATACAGGGATAGTGCGGGGCGATATTTCCTATATTATAAAGATGGGCGTGGTTATGCTGTTGGTGGCTGCCGGGGGTACGGTTTGCGCCTTTGTAGCTAGTTTTTCATCGGCTAAGATATCAGCTAAATTCGGCCAATTACTCCGCGGCCGGGTTTTTGCACATGTGGAAGAATTTTCGCTGCAGGAGTTTGATAATTTGGGTACGGCCTCGCTTATTAACAGAGCCACCAATGATATCACCCAGGTCCAGCAGCTGCTGACCATGATGCTGCGCATGATGGTACGGGCTCCTATGATGTGCGCGGGGGGCATCATTATGGCGGTATCCAAGGATGCCGGCCTGTCTCTGGTGATTGTCGCGGTCATTCCCATACTGGTGGCATCTGTCTACGTGGTGATGGCCAAAAGTATGCCTCTATATAAAGCCATGCAGGCCAAGCTTGATAAATTAAATCTTGTGCTGCGGGAAAACCTCACCGGAGTTCGGGTAATCCGGGCCTTTAACCGCGCTGTTTATGAGCAGGAGCGTTTTGATGCGGCCAACCTGGATCTTACCGGCACCGCCATCAAGGTCAACAAGGTGATGGCCACCATGATGCCCCTGATGATGCTGGTGCTAAATTTCTCCATTATAGGAATCATATGGTTCGGTAGTTTGCGCATTGAGCATGGCGGCATCCAAGTAGGTGATTTAATGGCCTTTATTCAGTATGCTATGCAGATATTGTTCGCGCTGATGATGTTCTCGATGATGATAGTGATGATCCCCCGTGCATCGGTATCCGCTGCCCGGATTAACGAGGTGCTGGACACGGCCCCTGTTATTAGGGACACTGCCGGGGCAGGGAAGGCCGGTATCCCTGACTGCGTTACGCAATTTGAGCAAAGGGAAGACACTTCACACCAAAGTATGGGTACATCTCCCCCAACAGGGAATGTCACCGATGGCATATCCTCCAAACGGGAGATGGCCCTACTTGAGACTATAGGGTCTTCCGGGGTCTGTATCAAGTTTATTAATGTCACCTTTAGTTACCCGGGGGCGGAAAAGCCGGCATTGGCCAACATATCCTTTACCGCTGAACCCGGTGAAGTTACGGCCATCATCGGCGGCACCGGATCTGGCAAATCCACACTGGTTAACCTGATTCCCCGTTTTTATGATGTGGACAGTGGCGGCGTTCTGGTTGACGGCGTGGATGTGCGCCAGTGGTTACAGTCTGATTTGCGGGCTAAAATCGGTCTGGTGCCCCAGAAGGCTATGCTATTTTCCGGCACCGTAGCGGATAATATTCGCTATGGAAAGGAGGATGCCACTGACCAGGAGATTTGGCGAGCAGCCCGGGTGGCCCAGGCCGCTTCATTTATCGCCGATCTGAAGGACGGCTTTGACACCGTTATTGCTCAGGGGGGTACCAATGTTTCGGGAGGCCAGAAACAGCGTTTGACCATTGCCCGGGCTTTGGTACGCAGGCCCATGATTTATCTCTTTGACGACAGTTTTTCGGCGCTGGACTTTAAAACCGATGCCGAGCTGCGGGCGGCTCTTAGAAAGGAAACCGCCGGTGCCACGGTGCTGATGGTTACCCAGCGGGTCAGCACGGTACTGAACGCAGATAAAATTATTGTACTGGATAAAGGGCGCATAGCAGGTCTGGGCAAACACCGGCAGCTTATGGAAACCTGTGAGGTATACCGTGAAATTGTGTCCTCGCAGTTGGCGGGGGGGGAACTGGCATGAACGGAGGTCGTGTCGGGCGCAGGTTTAACGGTAAGCACGGCGGGGGTCCCGGAACCGGGCCACCCATGGTAAGGCCGGTAGAGAAAGCAAAGGACTTCAAGGGAACTTTGATCAGGCTGCTGGGTTATTTAAAGCCTCGCAGGTATCAACTGCTGGCCGTATTTGGCACGGCTGTGCTGGGTACTTTATTCAATATTGTGAGCCCCAAGCTTATAGGTGCGGCCATTACCAGGTTATTCGATGATGTGATGAGCCTAATCCAAGGTGTGCCGGGGGCTGGAATTGATTTTAAATATATACTGCATATTTTATTGGTCTTGGGCGGATTGTACATCTTCAGTGCGTTGTTCAGCTATCTCCAGAATTATATAATGTCCTCAGTTGCCCAGCTGACCGTTTATGACCTGCGCAAAGAAGTTAACCATAAACTTGCCAGGTTACCCCTTAGGTTTTATGACGCACACACCCACGGGGAAATTCTGAGCCGGGTGGTCAATGATATAGATAATATCAGCAGTACTTTGCAGCAGAGTATTATCCAGTTAGTTACCTCCTTGGTTACACTGGTGGGCGTGATTGTGATGATGCTGACCATTAGCCCGCTGATGACTTTTCTGCTGGTGCTGATTTTGCCCCTTAGTTTTATCGTCACCAGGGCTATTGCCTCTCGCTCGCAAAAGTTTTTTGTGGGACAGCAGAAGGCTTTGGGTGAGTTAAACGGTCACGTGGAGGAAATGTATACCGGCCATTTAGTAGTAAAAGCATTTGGTTACGAGGATAAGTCCATCGCCCGGTTTGAGGAAATTAACGCAAAGCTATACCACTCAGGCTGGCGGGCGCTGTTTATATCAGGGATTATTATGCCGCTGATGAATTTCATTAACAACATTGGGTATGTCATGGTATGCGTGGTGGGCGGGGTACTGGTGACCAGGCAGGCCATAAAAATTGGGGATGTGCAGGCATTCATCCAATATGCCAGGCAGTTTTCTCACCCCATAACCCAGGCGGCTAATATGGCCAATATCATCCAATCTACCATTGCCTCTGCCGAGCGAGTATTTGAATTGCTGGATGAACCGGAACAAGTGCCGGAACCCCACGATGCCGGGGTCATCATCTCCCCCAAGGGCGAGGTTAAGTTTAGCGGTGTCAGTTTTAGCTATCAACAAGATGTTCCATTAATAGAAAACTTGGATATTGACGTGCGGTCAGGTCAGACCGTTGCCATAGTGGGACCTACAGGTGCGGGTAAAACCACCCTGGTCAATCTGCTGATGCGTTTCTATGAATTGGACGACGGGCAAATAACCATTGACGGTATCAATATTGCGCGGCTCAAGCGCGGCAATTTGCGCAGCCTGTTCGGCATGGTGCTGCAGGATACCTGGCTGTTTAACGGTACTATCAGGGATAATATAGCCTACGGTCGTGAAGGGGTTACCGAAGCAGAAGTGATCCAGGCCGCCAGGGCCGCCGGGGCCGACCACTTTATTCGGACGCTGCCCGATGGTTACGACACGCTGTTAAACGAAGAGGCATCCAATATATCCCAAGGGCAAAAGCAGCTTTTAAGCATAGCCCGGGCCATTCTGGCCGATCCGGCCATCCTGATTCTTGATGAAGCCACCAGCAGCGTTGACACCAGAACCGAAATAAAAATTCAGAAGGCTATGAATGAACTACGGCGGGGAAGGACCAGTTTCGTGATCGCCCACCGCCTTTCCACCATCCGGGATGCAGATTTAATTCTGGTAATGGATAAAGGCCGTGTGGTAGAGAAAGGTCGCCATGAAGAGCTGCTGGCACGGGACGGCTTCTATGCCGACCTCTATTACAGCCAGTTTGCAGAGGAAGCATAGGGACGGTTCCCTTTCTTCCTCCGTGCTTTCTACCTCCAAAGGGTTACTTAACCACAAAGTATTATAGCATAACTATTATATATACGATGTGCCTATACCAAATCAAATTTTAATAAATACTTAAACAGTATGTAATTGATGTAGTTTATATTGAGAGCACGGAATGAAAACCGTCTTTACGGATGTTTTTTACGAGAAAATCATGTTCTTCACCTTGGTAGGGCTAAGGACAAGATAGCTGGAACATGCTAATAATAACAATTTTTTAAGTAAATTTATTTAAAATAGGATTGACAAGATACAGCTTACTAATTTATAATACGTATAAATTAGTAAGTGATTTAAGCACTCTAAAAAAGGAGGTTAGATGCTTTTTGAGTCCATTACAAATAAAGCCTGGTATTTACTGGGTAGGAGGAATTGACTGGAATCTACGCTATTTTCACGGCTATGTAACCCCCCGGGGCACTACCTACAATGCCTACCTGATCATAGACGATAAAATTACACTGGTAGATACCGTTAAACACTATCTATTTGATGAAATGCTGGACAGGATTAAAGAAATTATTGACCCTGCCCGCATTGACTACGTGATTTCCAATCACGTGGAGTTGGACCACTCCGGCGGACTACCCCGGATAATGGAGGTTGCCCCAAACGCCAGGTTAGTGACCTCACCTCAAGGCAAAAAAGGGCTACAGCGGTATTACAAACGTGACAACTGGAGCTTTATGGTTGTCAAGTCAGGCGAGGAATTAAACATCGGTGCCCGCACATTAAAATTTGTTCATGTGCCTATGGTGCATTGGCCTGATTCTATGGTTACGTATATCCCGGAGGAAAAATTATTGCTGCCCAACGATGCCTTTGGCCAGCATATCGCCAGCGCTGAACGTTTTGATGATGAGATAGGCTGGGACATTGTACATGAAGAAGCGTCTACATATTACGCCAACATTGTACTTCCATATGGCGATAATGTGCTAAAAGCTCTTGATGTGGTTGGCCAACTGGAAATCGACACTATCGCCCCCAGCCACGGAATCATCTGGCGTTCTTATATAGACAAAATATTGCCTGTATATCGCCGCTGGGCCAGTAATGAAACTAAGCCACAGGCACTGATTGTTTATGACACCATGTGGGATTCCACCAAAAAGATTGCCATAGCTCTGCGGTCCGGACTGGAGGAAGCGGGCGTGCCGGTTACGGTAAGATTTTTACAAACCAGTCATATATCTGAAATCATGACTGATTTACTAGTATCCAAGGCCATATTAATCGGCTCGCCCACTTTAAACAACGGCATGCTGCCCACAGTCAGCGCATTTCTCACCTACATCAAAGGATTACGGCCCCAAAAACGACTAGGTTTTGCCTTTGGTTCTTACGGATGGGGGGGGCAAGGCGCCCGGGAAGTAGCAGCGGCTATGCAGGAAATGGGCATGGAAATGCCCCTTGACACCATTAATATAAAATACCTACCCGACGATCAAGAACTGGAATCAGTCAAAGATGCGGGTAGAAAGCTGGGCGAATTAATTACGAATATAGAATAATTCTTTTAATAACCTTACAGCTAAATAATTGCCACCTGTTGAAAAGATCTACCAGTAAAAATAGGGATTCCATTTAGTAAAAATTAATCTAAGACTTAATTAATAGTTAAAATAAAAGGAGGTTTTTTTAATGGCCGAAGTAAGACAAATTTATAAGTGTGAAGTTTGTGGTAATATTGTGGAAGTTTTGCATGCAGGCAAAGGACAGCTGGTCTGCTGTAACAAACCAATGGTCTTGCTGGCGGAAAACACTGTGGACGCCGCCAGGGAAAAACACGTGCCCGTGGTGGAAAAAGCTGATGGCAAAGTAACGATCAAGGTGGGGAGCGTAGCCCATCCTATGGAAGAAAAACATTATATTGAATGGATAGAAGTAATTACGGAAGACCAAACATACAGGCAGTTTTTAAAACCCGGAGACAAGCCCGAGGCGGTATTCAATATCAGCGCCGACAACATTACAGCCCGGGCCTACTGTAACCTGCACGGCAACTGGAAGGCTTAATTAATAAACAAATATCGGTGTGAAAAGGGGATTAGTTAATATGGACAAGTGGGTATGCGAACTGTGTGGTTATGTTTATGACCCATCCAAAGGCACCGATGAAGTGGCTCCCGGCACTTCCTTCGAAGAACTCTCCGATGACTGGGTATGTCCGGAATGCCTGGCGGAAAAAGATCGTTTTGTTATTGAATATCAAGCCCACCAAGCTATGAGAAATAACCCCAGGCGTTAAATAGTCAGCTTGCAGGTCCAATGGTTAAATATAATATTAAAAACGGAGTGATTATTTTGCAAATTAAAGGAACACGTACTGAAAAAAACCTCCTCACCGCTTTTGCGGGGGAATCCCAGGCTAGAAACCGCTATAACTATTTTGCTAGCGTAGCTAAAAAAGAGGGTTACGAACAAATCGCGGCTATATACGTAGAGACTGCAGATCATGAAAAAGAGCACGCCAAAAGGCTGTTTAAGTTTTTACAAGGCGGGGATCTTGAAATTAGCGCTTGCTTTCCCGCAGGGAAAATCGGCACCACAATAGAAAATTTGCAGGCCTCCGCAGCCGGGGAGAATCACGAGCATACCGAAATGTATCCTGAGTTTGCCAAAATTGCGGAAGAAGAAGGCTTCGGGGAAATTGCCGCTGTATTCAGAGCCATTGCGGTAGCAGAAGCAGGTCATGAAAAACGCTTCCAAGCTCTTTTAGAAAATATTCAGCAAAACAAGGTATTTAAGCGGTCGGAAAAAGTAACCTGGAAATGCCGCAATTGCGGGTATCTGCATGAGGGTACGGAAGCTCCTGAAAATTGCCCGGCCTGCGCCCACCCTAAAAGTTATTATGAGCTGTGGTGCCCCAATTATTAATCATAAACCCACGGCCTGGTATAAAAAACCATAAACCGGTAATAATTTTTTAGTAACGCATGTAAGATCTGCTTTTTAAGGAGGTGTAATATATTGGATTTAAAAGCTCTGCATAAGATCAGTTACGGTCTATATATCATCACTAGCAAAAAAGGGGACCAAATTAACGGGCAAATAGCTAATACTGTTTTTCAAATTTCCAGCGAACCGGCTACCGTGGCGGTGAGCATTAATAAACAAAACTTAACCAACGAATTTATCAGAGAAAGCAAAGTTTTCGGAATTTCTATATTGGCCCAGGAAGCCCCTCTGTCATTGGTAGGACAATTTGGTTTTAAATCAGGAAGAGATGTTGATAAGTTCAAAGATATTAAATATAAAACAGGTACCAGTGGAGTGCCATGCATTTTGGATCATGTGCTGGCTTACCTGGAGGCCGAAGTTATAAACGAAGTAGATGTAGGAACGCATCATATCTTCATCGGCCGGATAACCAACGCCGAGGTACTTATAGAAGGTATTCCCATGACTTACGCCTATTACCACCAGGTAAAAAGAGGTTCTGTACCCCGGAGCACCCCTGCTTATGTCCCAAAACAGGCAGAAGGGAAGGAAAAAATGAATAATTACGTATGCGATGTTTGCGGATATGTTTACGACCCGGCTCAAGGTGATCCGGAAAATGGCATTGCCCCGGGAACTCCATTTGACAAACTTCCGGAGGACTGGGTCTGCCCCGTGTGCGGCGTCGGTAAGGATGAATTCTCACCGGAGAACTAGGTTAGCATGAAAACTAGTTGCCTGGCTCTGGCCTGCAGCCCTCGCAAAAATGGAAATACCGCCATACTAGCCAGACATGCTCTGGATGCCTGTGCAACTGCAGGCTGCAAAACTGAATATTTATATCTGGCAGGGTTTAATTATAAACCCTGCCAGGCTTGTGGCGGTTGCAATACAACAGGCCGCTGCGTCATTAAAGATGACGCCGCAGTTATTTATGAAAAAATACTGACCGTCGACCGGCTCATTATTGCAGCCCCCATTTTTTCAATGGGCATTTGTGCCCAGGCTAAAATGCTTATTGACCGGGCCCAGCAGTTCTGGGCCACTAAATATTTGTTAAAACAAAAAGTGATCACCGATGCCAACAGGCAGCCCCGCAGGGGCATTTTTATCAGTTGCGCGGGAACCACTTTACCCGGGGTTTTTGATGGTGCGCAGCGGGTAGCTAATTATTTTTTCAAGATGCTGGAAATTGAATTAATGGCTTCTCTCTGCTTTGACGGGGTAGATAAAAAAGGCGATATTTTGAAACACGGGACTGCATTGGCCAAGGCTGCCGAATACGGTAGAAAACTATACGAACAGCCTTAAAGTGATTTAAATTAGTCGTTAGGAAAAAGAATAACAAGCGCATCAAAGAGGGCCGGCAGGCCCTCTTTGGGTAGTATTTAAAGTTATCTGATTTTACATCTGTTATTACATACTCAAGTATTTGTACACATTAAATACAAAACATATTTAATATCCTATATCTACAGCATTTACGCGGGGCATGGTTTTGGCCAGTTTGCAATGTTAAGCATCTCCGCCTATAAAGGTGGGAGTCCTGAGCGAGTTATGATAGACTATTTGTTTAAGTCATAATAGCACCTTTTGGGTGAGGCAATTTTACCTTCTTTTTTTAAGGCCTTGATAGCCTTATCAACTTCTTTTTTATCAACACCCGCAATCTCTGCTATTTCTCCTGCTTTTAGAGGTTCCTTTGAATCTTCCAAAGTTTTCAATACCGTTTCATTTATATTCATTTTCAACACTCCCGATTAATTTTTATAATCATTTTACACAATTATGCCTTAAATACAATACTCAGTGCTCACCTAGCGTTGGTTTTCTAATTATAATATACCCCATATTATCTCCTGTGAACTACCCCTCCCTTCGCTCCGCTCAGGAAGGGGCTTCCATGAGCAAAACAAAGTTACGGAGTTTCCTGGTTCATAGTAGGTCCTTACGCGACCAGAAGTTGCCGCCCCAAAGCTCTTTTTTATTTTCGGGATCGGAATATCAGCCTGGCTGAAGTGGACTTTAAGGAGTTGATGAACTTGGAAAGCTGAACTTCCGGTTTTGATGCAAAGATAATGTGGATGTGATCCCTATCAGTTTCTTGCTCAATTATCTGTACACCAAACTTGCCGGCTATGTCTTGGTTTACCTTCTTTAGATACTCTGATATTTCCGGCGTGAGAACTTTGCGCCGGTATTTGACGCAGCAGACGTAATAGAAACGAAGGGAATATACTGGATGACAGCCTCTATCAAGTTGGTATTTCATGGCTATATTGTAACAACAGAACCAAAATAAGACAAGGGTTCCTGGAAAAACAAGGCCCGCCTCTCATCCCCGCCCTTCGCCCTCGCTTCGCGAGCAAGGAAGGCTCAGGACGGGGACTTCCCGGCGGGAAAGTTAAAAAAAGCCGCTGGCAATGGGCCAGGGCGTTAAGATTTGCTTAGGAGGTAAATTATATAATTATTTAATAATTGTTACCGGTTTATTTGATTTGCTCAGAACTTTCTGGCTTACGCTTCCCAGTACCATGCTTTTTAATGCACCCATGCCCCGGTGACCTATGATAATGTTATCCATATTATGCTCTTGGGCATATTTAATGATGGTATCGGCTGGCTCTCCTTCAACTAGTGCTGCATCTACTGTTAATCCTGCATCGACAAAAGCATGTCTTGCTTTTTCCAGAGCCATGCCGGCACGTGTTTCGGTAAACGGTGGAATTGCGCTAAGGATGGTAACCTGGGTGTTAGGGTTCTCTTTGGCCAGAAAGACGGCGTAAATAACAGCTCGCATGGCATTGTCTGAACCATCTACGGGCACTAAAACATTCATTATACAATCCCCTTTCTTGAATAGGTAGATGAACTTCCCTTCCCCTCATGCTTCCTTAGCCATTGGTATTTTTATCTTGTACTAATTATAATAGATTGATACTAATTTCACAAGGATGAAAATAAAAAATTTATAAAAATTACAACTTTGGGTATTGACGAATAGGTATATATTCATTAACATAAGGTCAAGGAAGGTCAAAGTTAAGATTAAACAATGCGCAAACACCCGGCACAATTTTTTAAGGAGGTTTTAGAGATGGCAAAAACTGTGGGTATTGATCTTGGTACCACTAACTCGGTGGTGGCGGTGATGGAGGGCGGCAAGCCCACGGTCATCGTAAATGCGGAAGGCTCTCGCACTACTCCATCAGTGGTGGCTTTCAAAGAAGACGGGGAAAGGCTGGTAGGTCAGGTTGCCCGGCGACAGTCGGTATTGAATCCGGAAAATACGCTATATTCTGTGAAGCGGTTTATCGGCCGGCGGTATTCTGAAGTAGCTGAGGAACGCGAGCTGGTACCATATAAGGTTGTAGCGGGTCCTAACGATGTTGTGCGGTTTGAAATTAGGGGCAAGCAATATGCACCAGAGGAAATTTCCGCTATGGTGCTGCGCAAGCTGGTAGATGATGCATCCAAATACCTGGGGGAAACTGTAACTGATGCGGTAATTACTGTGCCCGCATATTTTAACGATGCCCAGCGGCAGGCCACTAAAAACGCAGGCAAAATAGCAGGGCTTAATGTGCTGCGCATTATCAACGAGCCAACGGCGGCGGCACTGTCTTATGGAATGGATAAAAAGGTGAACCAGACCATACTGGTATTCGACCTGGGCGGAGGTACTTTTGATGTCTCCATATTGGAAGTTGGCGATGGAGTTTTTGAGGTAAAGTCAACCAACGGGGACACTCACCTGGGCGGCGACGATTTCGATAAAGCCGTCGTGGATTGGCTGGCTGGGGAATTTAAAAAGGATTACGGCATTGACCTGCGTAATGACAAGCAGTCTCTGCAGCGGTTGACCGAAGCGGCGGAAAAGGCCAAAATGGAGCTTTCCAGCACTATGGAAACCCAGATCAGCCTGCCTTTTATTACTGCTGATGCCACCGGTCCCAAACACCTGGAAACCAAGCTGACGCGGGCCAAATTTGAAGATTTGACCCATCATTTGGTAGAGCGCTGCCGGGGCCCGGTGATGGCGGCTTTAGCGGACGCCAAGCTTACGGCCCGAGATATTAACGATGTCATTCTGGTGGGCGGTTCCACCAGAATACTTGCAGTGCAAAACCTGGTGCGGGAATTGACCGGTGGTAAACAGCCTAACCAGGGTGTTAACCCGGATGAAGTAGTGGCCGTTGGAGCCGCAGTTCAAGGCGGTGTACTGGCCGGGGAAGTAAAAGACGTGCTGTTGCTGGACGTTACCCCGCTGTCTCTGGGTGTGGAAACTCTGGGTGGTGTAATGGCTAAAATTATCGAACGCAATACCACTATTCCGGTGCGGCGTGGCCAGGTGTTTACTACGGCAGAGGATAACCAGCCTGCTGTGGACATTCACGTGCTGCAGGGCGAGCGGGAAATGGCCCGGGACAACCGCTCCCTGGGACAGTTTAAGCTTGAAGGCATTCGCCACGCGCCCCGGGGCGTACCACAAGTAGAGGTCACTTTTGATATCGATGCCAACGGTATTCTCAAGGTGAGTGCTCGGGATAAGGAAACTGGCAAGGAGCAGACCATTACCATCACGGGATCCACCAGCCTGGATCAGGCGGAAATAGATCGCATGGTGCGGGAGGGCGAAATGCATGCTGCGGAGGATAAAAAACGCCGTGAAGAAGCAGAAGTGCGCAATGAAGCTGACTCCTTGATCTATCAAGTGGATCGTCAGCTAAAGGATCTGGGTGATAAGGTTCCGGTAAGCGATAAGTCTCGCATTGAACAAATGCAAAATGATTTAAAGTCTGCCCTTAAAGAAAACGCGCCCGTTGATCGCATTCGTTCTCTTACCGAGGAGTTAAAACAGGCGGTTTACAGCCTGTCCCAGGTAGCTTACCAGCAAGCCGGTCCAGGCGATGGTGCCGGTAACAGTAATTACGGAAACGCTGCTAACAGAGGTGACGATGACGTGTTGGATGCAGATTACGAGGAAAGACCAAACGGATAAAATAAAACAACAACAACTACCCGGCAAGGCAGGTGATTAAATAAATGGGTGTAACCTATCAGGATTATTATCAAACCCTCGGTGTCAGTCGTGACGCCACGGAAAAAGAAATTAAATCGGCTTACCGCAAGCTGGCCAGGCAGTGGCACCCGGATTTGCATACGGGCAAAGCAAAAGAAGAAGCTGAAGAAAAATTTAAGCTGATTAATGAAGCCTACGAGGTTCTAAAAGATACGGATAAGAGGGCCAAATATGACCGGTTGGGGGCTAATTGGCAGGCTGGGCAGGATTTCAGGCCGCCGCCGGACATGGACGGGTTTCATTTCTACACTGATTTCACTGGCGGGGCCGGGGGGTTTAGCGATTTTTTTGAAATGTTGTTTGGCGGTGCTGTGCCCGGCGGCTTTGGGAGAGCCGGGCGCGGGGCGCGCCGTGGACCGGTACGTGGACGGGATATTGAGGCCGAGTTGGAGCTAACTCTGGAAGAAGCGTACCGTGGCGGTGACAAAGTGCTGCAGTTGGCCAACCGGGAAATATGTCCGGATTGCGGTGGCACGGGGCATGCTGAAAATACCATTTGCTATCGCTGTGGAGGCATCGGAGAAGTAGCGGGTCATAAGACACTCAAAGTAAAAATTCCTCCGGGAGTGCACCAGGACAGTCGCATCAGGCTGGCAGGGCAGGGCGGAGATGGCCTGGCTGGGGGTGACCGGGGCGACTTGTACCTTAAAGTTCGATTGCTGCCGCACCCCGTGTTTAAAGTGCAGGATACTGATCTGGAGACTGAAATAACCCTGCGACCTGAGCAGGCTGTGCTGGGTGATAGGGTTTCGGTACCCACACTAGATGGCCCCGTATTGATGAAGGTGCCTCCCGGCACCCGGTTCGGCAAGCGGCTGCGCTTGCGGGGCAAGGGGCTGCCGGTTCGGGAAGGCCGGGGGGATCAATATGTACGCATAAAAATCGATATTCCCGGGCAACTGTCGGCAGAAGAGGAGCAGCTTTACCGCCAACTGGCCGAGTTAAGGAAAGGGGTGTAAGCGGTGCAGCACTTTTACCTGCAGATCTATCGACATGCCCTGTTCGCAGGAGATGAAGATGCTTGGGTGAACTTGTCCAATTTGGGCATACATCCCGACATGTTACAGCAGCTTGCGGAATTCGGCGTTATAGAAGTCCGTCGGGGGCGGGTGCCGGTGCAACAGGCCCAAAGATTGCACAGGATGCTGCGCCTCCGCCAAAACCTGGGTGTTAACCTTCATGGAGCGGTAATTATAATGGATTTGTTAGAACGCATAGAACAATTAGAGGATGAAATAGAGAGATTAAAAATAATTGGTAAATAAAAGAAAATAATTATGGAGAATAAAGAGGAGGTGACATCTCCATGGATATCAACCGTTATACACAAAAATCGCGGGAAGCCCTGTCTGCGGCCCAGCAGCTGGCTGCAGCCAGACATCATCAGGAAGTTACGGGCAAGCACCTGCTGGCGGCGCTGTTGGCCCAGGATGGTGGCATGGTTCCCCGATTCGTGGAGCATGCCGGGGCAAGTTTGGTTAACCTGACCGGACAGGTGGATGCTTTATTGAAAAAAATACCCGTGGTGACAGGTTATGAAGGCTCCCTGCATCTAGGCGGCGGATTGGTTCGGGTGCTGGCCCGTGCTGAAAAGGAAGCCCGGGATATGAAGGATGATTACATTAGCGTGGAGCACCTGCTGCTGGCGCTGCTGGAAGAGGGAGAGCCAGAAACCCGTGATGCGCTACGTCAAAGCGGGCTGACCAGGGATGCGCTGCTTAATTCATTGCGGGCGGTGCGGGGTAACCAGCGGGTGACCGGTGAAAACCCGGAGGAGACTTACGAGGCGCTGGAGCGTTATGGTCGTGACTTGACCAAACTGGCTGCCGAGGGCAAACTGGACCCGGTAATAGGCCGGGATAACGAAATTCGACGGGCAATGGAAATACTCTCCCGGCGTACCAAAAACAATCCTGTACTGATCGGTGAGCCAGGGGTGGGCAAGACCGCTATTGTAGAAGGCTTGGCCCGGCGTATTGTGGCCGGTGATGTACCTGAAGGACTAAAAGAAAAGCGTATTATAGGGTTGGATATGGGATCACTTTTAGCGGGGGCCAAGTACCGGGGCGAGTTCGAGGAGCGGCTGAAGGCCGTGCTTAAGGAGGTGCAGCAATCCCAGGGCCGTATCATACTGTTTATTGACGAGCTGCATACCGTAGTGGGTGCCGGCAAAGCGGAGGGGGCCGTGGATGCAGGCAATATATTAAAGCCTATGCTGGCCCGTGGGGAGCTCCGTACCATCGGTGCCACCACCCTGGACGAATACCGCAAGCATGTGGAAAAGGACGCTGCCCTTGAAAGGCGTTTTCAGCCCGTACAAGTGCAGCCGCCCTCGGTGGAAGATACCATTTCCATTCTGCGCGGCCTTAAGGAACGCTATGAGGTGCACCACGGGGTGCGTATCCAGGATAGCGCTCTGGTGGCCTCGGCCACTTTGTCCGACCGCTATATTTCGGACCGTTTTTTGCCTGATAAGGCCATTGACTTAATGGACGAAGCGGCGGCCCGGCTGCGTACCGAGATTGACAGTATGCCAGCCGAGCTGGATGAAATTACCCGCCGTATCATGCAGCTGGAGATTGAAGAGGCCGCTCTCAGCAAGGAAACCGACCCGGCCTCAAAAGAGCGGCTAAATAAAATAAAAGCCCAGCTAGCCGAACTGCGGGAGGAATCCGGAGCTATGCAGGCTCAGTGGCAGGTTGAAAAGCAAGCTATTTCCAGGGTGCGCCAACTGAAAAAAGAAATTGAAGAAACACGGCAGGAAATTGAGCGTGCCGAGCGGGATTACGACTTAAACCGCCTGGCAGAGCTTAAATACGGTCGCCTGAATGAGCTGGAGCGCCGCTTAAAGAGTGAAGAGGAGCATCTGGCCGGCAAGCAAAAGCACGGCATGTTACTGAAAGAAGAAGTAGATGAAGAGGATATTGCCCGGGTGGTAAGCCGCTGGACGGGTATACCGGTGAGCAAATTAATGGAGGGCGAAAGGGAAAAGCTAATTCACCTGGATGAGGAACTGCACAAAAGAGTGGTTGGCCAGGATGAGGCGGTGCGGGCAGTGGCGGACGCCGTACTGCGTGCCCGGGCCGGCATCAAGGACCCTAACCGGCCCATTGGAAGCTTTATTTTCCTGGGACCCACCGGTGTAGGCAAAACCGAACTGGCCCGGGCACTGGCCCAGGCTCTGTTTGATGATGAACGCAATATGACCAGGCTGGATATGTCTGAATACATGGAGAAACACACCGTGGCCCGGCTTATTGGAGCGCCTCCGGGTTACGTGGGCTACGAGGAAGGCGGTCAGCTCACCGAAGCGGTAAGGCGTAAACCCTACTCGGTAATATTGTTGGATGAAATTGAAAAAGCCCATCCCGATGTGTTCAATGTGCTGCTACAGCTTTTGGAAGACGGCCGGCTCACCGATGGTCAGGGGCGTACCGTTAATTTCCAAAATACCGTGGTTATTATGACCTCTAACCTGGGAAGCCACGAAATACTTGCTCAGCAAGAGCGGGGTAGTGATTTTGATAAGATGAAGACTGCTGTGCTGGGCATACTACGGCAGCACTTCCGCCCCGAGTTTTTAAACCGTGTAGATGAAATTGTGGTGTTCCATGCCCTGAGCCAGTCCCAGGTGCGGCAAATTGCGGGATTACTTTTGGAAAGGCTGGCCAGGCGGATTTACGCCGGTACAGGCATCAAGCTTACCTGGGATGATAGCGCCCTGAATTACCTGGCGGGCAAAGGATACGAGCCGGCATACGGTGCTCGCCCCCTGAAGCGGGTTATTCAGCAGTTGGTGGAAACTGCCCTATCCCGAATGATTATTAGGGGGGAAGTGGGACCTCAGCAAACTGTTACTTTACAGGTGGAAGATGGCGAATTGCATATAATTGCATAATGTGAAACAAAATAAATTATTATTCCTTAAAGATAAGTTGACAGAATATATATCATACAATATATAATTTTGGCTAACATAAAAAATGAGAAAAAATGAGGGTATAATGTTGTATTCAGCAATATGCGAGGAAGCTGTCCGTGTGTGCGGACAGCTTTTATGCTTTTAATGTATATAATTTGCATCGATGTGAATCATGGATTATAGGTAGAAATACCCTTATATCACCGGTTTTAATAAAAATGGGTTTGGCATTAAGCTGCCAAACCGATATTAATTCCATTTAAACTTTCAACCTTTCAACACCCGGCACCAAAGGATTATTAGTCGCAGCGCTTAACTCCGTCAGCGGCGGATTCACCCCACTCATTTGTCATATGTAGCTTACTAACAAAATTGTCACATGGCCGGTTGTTGGCCTCAACTGGCTGTTGGGTCTTTTCACACATAGAAGCTTCAATTTTTTTCCACTGCTTGAAATGCAGGCAATCTTTACATAACATGTTTCCACCTCTGTTCCCGATTGAAGGAATAACATACAACACAAATATATTATAAGCAATAACGGGTGTAAAAGCTAGAGGAAGTTACCTATGTCCTTGCAAGGTTTAGTGCGGTAGTTTATATGGAGAACTGCGTCATATGAATGGTTTTATCGCAAAAACGCTGCAATTGTCGATATTTGGTTAAAAAAAAGCCCTGAAATGAACTTTCAGGGTGTTGTTCTATGAGGAGGCATACAACAACTGCGGTAATTTACAATTAAAATGATAACACCGGTATCAAAGGCAGGCAACGCAAAATATTTACCAAAAAAAAAGCCCGGGATTTTTATTTACGGGCTATGGTGATGCATTATCTGCTATAGAACCATATTGCTTATGGTGTTCTTTTTGTTGGACTATGCTTTACATACAGTATAAATATGGTAAAATAAAGTAATTGGTTGGTTTTGTATTATGGTTTAGAGCCTTATGTCAGGAGGTTTTTTATGCAAGATAATCCTTTAGAACAAAACGACCTGGGTGTAATCAGGTATAATGAAGATGTGCTAAAGACCATGATTGGTATGACACTATCCGAGGTAGAGGGCGTTGCCGGCTTTGAAGGCCGTAGCTCCGGTAATCTACTAAACCGAAAAAGCGTTTCCCATATCAATAAAATATCAATTGAGGAAAAAAATGTTACCATTGAACTGTCTATCGTGGTGGAATACGGGTTGCCGCTAAGGGATGCAGCACAAAATGTCCAGCACAAGGTGAGGGAAGTGATCGAAGCTATGACTGATTTATACGTAAATGCTGTTAATGTAACCGTAGCGGGGCTGGATATTAAAGATTAGCCCCGCCGGCCTGTCATGGCATTATTACAATATTAGTGGCAACCGGGCGCTCTTTGCCGTCTGATGGACGGTTGAGCACCTGATTGTTAAAAACAAAAGCGCTGGATCCACCGCCATCTAAATTGTAGGCTTCAATTATGCCCAGCTCAAGCAACTTAATTTGCAGGTGCTCCAGGGTAACCCCGCTGCTCCAGTCGGACTGGCGACCGTCCACTACGATCAAAATAAGGTCGTCATTGCCATACTCGCCAATAATAGTGCGGGGTTGTTTTTGGTTCTGCCACTTGGAGGGTATGGGCAGTGGCTTGCGGTTCTTAATCAGGGCAGGCACAAAACTGACCCCGGATAAAGGTTTAAGCTGCATTAGCTTGTCTTTTTCGAAAAACACACCGCCCAGTAATTCACCCTCGCTGTCGATACCGGCAAAAAAAAGATCGTTATGGGATGGTTTGAAACCGTCAATAAACTTGCTGTCAATCATGGTGTTGCCAATGGGAAGGGTATACTCCTTGCCGTCTTGTGCAAGGCGGAAAAACCCCCCGGCATTGATGCCCAGCACCGCGTTGGTGCGTCTAACAGCCGTACTGGTGGTCTCGCTTTCACCCAGCTTATCATTACTCAGCACTACTTTAAAGACACTGGGATCATGTAATTTTATCTTTGCTATATAGCCACGGTATCCCAGTCCCTTTAATTCGAAAATTTTAATTTCCACTCGTTCAGAGCTGTGTTCATTAACGGGTGGCCCTAGTCTGTTAAGGATACGCTGTTCGTATATTTCGTCGGACAGCTTTTTTTGTGTATCTGTTCTTTGGGCTAATTCCTTAAGAACCAGTTCATTTTCCAGCTGTTGGAGTTGCTGTTCCTCGACGCTCTGCTGAATAAAACCGATGTTTTCTTCCAAAGACAGGGTGTACTCGGTTAAATCCAGTAAGTACGGTTCCAAATTTCCCACGGGCACGTGCAGCGCACTGGCATTTTGTTGCAATGACAGGTAGGCGCCGCTCAATAAGCCAAGGAAAGGAACCAGCAGGCTGATAAAAAAGATATTAATAATCCGCATTACTGGACTCCTTTAATATATCAAGACTTTTCTCCAGTCTTTTTAAATGTTCGTCCATTTCAGTTATCCGTTTATTAACTTCCTCATTCACCGTGCCCGCGCTGGAAATAGTGGCGTCAGTTTTATCCAGGGCCTCTTTTATGGCATTCATTTCATTGTGCAGTGATTTCATTTGTTCCTCTATTGCTTGTACATTCAGAGCGTTGGCCTCTTGAATTTCCCGGGCTGCCCGGTCAATGTAATACCCGGCATACCAAAATCCTCCAAATAATAATCCAACCCAAAACACAACCAGTATTATAATGCTTGGCAGTGGCTGATTACCGTTTTTTTTCTGTGTCGGTTGTTCCATATTGATCACCTCACGCATTTGTTATCAAGGGCTTATATCATTTCTTTTTCACCGCCATATCCCATTTTCCTGCCAGTTGTCTTTAGTGTCAACGAATTAAGCCCCAAAACTTAGTTAATTGCATAACTTATTAATAAACAGGTATATCAAGGGGGTTAAGTGATGTCTGCGGTTGTGGCCATCAGTGATTTACATCTGGGCGAGGAGTCCTCGTCTGTCAATCCATTATTGCGGGAGGTAGTCCCTGCTATTTTGAAAAATCGCCCGGAATTTCAAAATCCGCCCTTTAATACAACTCCGGTAAAATTAAACGCACTATTACATAAGATAGCCCGAGAATTCGGTGGAATATCCGACCTGGTACTGGTGGGGGATATTATTGATTTGTCCCTGGCTTCTTACGTCAACTGTGTATTACAAGCAAAGGAATTTTTTCGGCAGCTGCTGGCTGGAGTGCTGCCCGGCGCTTTAGTTTGGGTGCCTGGTAATCATGATCATCATATTTGGATGCAAGTATGCGAAGAAGAATATATTGCGGCACCGCTCAGGGAAGGTAAATTGCCGGGGGAATATCCCCGCATCTCAGGGCCGGGCAGGGATACCGGTGCGCTGAACCGGTATAACAAGGGGGTGCAGTTTTTGCTGGGTTTACTGCCTATCCATGTGCGGGAAAGATTTTGGCTGGCTTACCCTAATTATATTACCACCTGTGGTCATGAAAACTTGCTTTTTCACCACGGACATTTTTTTGACCGGACCCAGTCATGGATCGGTACATCGCTAATAGAGGCACAAAGCCTGTCAGAGTTGGAAGTGCTTAACTCGGCCTATCTTGAATTTATCTGGTACGGCAGCGGTCAATCCGGC
This sequence comes from Desulfoscipio gibsoniae DSM 7213, assembly GCF_000233715.2. Classification (GTDB taxonomy): domain Bacteria; phylum Bacillota; class Desulfotomaculia; order Desulfotomaculales; family Desulfallaceae; genus Sporotomaculum; species Sporotomaculum gibsoniae. The sequence goes on along the minus strand of NC_021184.1, from coordinate 3,415,732 downwards.
CGCCTGTCCGAGCAGATAGAAAATATTTACGAGGAGATCCGCTGGATTGCAGAACGATTGGGTATGGTTCTGGATATTAGTATCATGGAGAGTATTTTTAAATGGTTGTCCGGGCTGGGTAAGCGGGGTAACGATAGGGGAAGCGAATTAGAGCCCAAATTGGCTGAGCGTATTAAACGTTATTTACAGTATATCGAACGGGAGAGAAAATCAGTATATGCATACCCAGCAGACTTTAGCTTAATTTTCGGGCATACCCACCGCCCGTTGGCGGGGGGTGTGGTGGCAAACCACCCGGTTTACAATACAGGCGGCTGGACTGTGGATGAACGCTGGCCGGGGGCCGATAAATTGCATACCGGTGTGTTTATTGCGGCCCCCGGGCAGCAATTTACGGTTTTGCCGGTGGAAATTGACCGGGATGTTTATGATTTTTGTTATCATCTAAACCATGCCTACCGGGAGGCTGTGAAGGTTGATCTTGGTATGCCCGGGTGAAAGCTGCATAAAAGGTGCGGTTATTTGAACGTCTCTTTGGCCATATGGATAGTTTGGCTGCTTAACCATTCGCGCCGGCGTTGATAATAAAATAACCTCAAATCCGACTCAAATGTCATATTTGGGGGTTATATTATCCTTAAAATTGTCATATTGACCGACTACAAGGTTTAGTGTGCGTAAGGGTAATATTTTTACCATTCGGCGATATCTAATAACATCTCGTTGATACCTCACGTATTAATATAAAAAAAACGGTGGAGGTGACGTTATTATACGATGAACAGACATGTTTTTTTTATAGCTACGGCCTGTGGAGTCACCGGTCTGGCTCCCCTGGTGTTCTCTGAAAGAAGTAACATGTTTACTTTTGTTTTGGTGGCCCTGGTATCGCTGTTTATACAGGTTTACTGGCGGGATGTAGTGGTGCAGCTGTTAATTGTTAGAGGCATTTACGCCAATAAAATTGGCGATCAACAAAAATTAAAAAATGCTTATTTAAAAATTTATAAATTAATGCCTCATAGTTTCGCCGGTAAAATGTCTATGGGTGTAATACATTCTTTGCGGAAAAATTGGGAACAGGCAGAATCTTTTTTCCGGCAGGCTCTGTACTTGCGGCCGGGAAATATTTATGTATCTTTAAATCTATCGGTGGTGTTGCTCCAAAGTGAACGTTTCCAGGAAGCGGTTAAGCTGCTGAAAGCGTTGTTATTTGCTTACCCGCGTTCGGTCATGGCTTATAAGTTACTGGCCGAAGCTTATTACCGGCTGGGGGAACCGTATGATGCCAGAAATTGCCTGCTGGTGGCCAGATTAATCGACCGGAACGACCCTGATATTGAAAAATTTTTAACTACTCTGGAAAAGGAACTTCAAGATGCAGCATAATATTGAGCATTATATATTACTTATGCTTTCCTCTTTAAGTGAAACACCCCTTATAATGGCCCGCTCGCCGAAGCGGTCCTTTATTTTATCGCATGCCCGGGCTAGTTTAGACAGGCGTGTTCTTTCGCCGAATATATCAGGCTGAAAATGTGCCCGCTTAATTAGATTGCTCAGGGTGATTCCCACCAGCCTTACCGCCCACGTTTCATGCCAGTGCTTGTGTAAAATACGGCACGCGATATGGTAAATTTCGTCGGGCAGGTCGGTATAGTCATTCATGCTTAATGACCTGGACAAAAACCGCAGCTGGGTGTCCCGCAGTGTTAAAACCACAGTACGTCCCATATAGCCGCCCTGGCGTACGCGCCGGGCCACTAGCTCGCATAGCTCCAAAAGTACCACCTTGATGTTGGTAAAACCAACCAGGTCTCGGGGGAGCGTCTTTTGCTGGCCGATGCTTTTGGAGGCATCCAGGGAAGTGGGCACTACCGGGCTATGGTCAATGCCATTGGCGCAAAGCCAGAGCATATACCCGTTTTTGCCCCACCGTTGTTGTAAAATGGGCAGTGGAAAATTAGCCAGGTCACCGATAGTGCGTATGTTAAGATAGCGGAGGTGTTTTTCATACCTGGGGCCGATGCCGAATAATTCCCGGACTGGTTGGGGCCAGAAAACCTTTTTAAAGTCATCGATGCTTTCCAGTATTGTCAAACCGTCGGGTTTTTGTACTCCGGCAGCCATTTTGGCAGCCAGTTTGTTGGGGCCGATGCCGATGCTGCATAATACGTCCACCTCGGATTTGATGCGTTCCTTTAGCTGACTGGCTATGTTCCTGGGGGTGCCCCGGAGGTGCAGTACCCCGGTCAGGTCGGCAAAGGCCTCGTCGATGGAGAATGGCTCCACCAGGTCGGTGATGTTCCTCATTATGCCCAGTATGCGGCTGGAAATGTCTATGTACAGCTGGTAATCCGGCCGGAAGAAATAACCGTCGGGACATAGCTGCCTGGCTTCATGCACCGGCATTCCTGTTTTTATACCACGGGATTTAGCCGGGTAAGATGCGGCCAGTACAATGCCGGTTCTTTTGGTAGGGTCGCCGGCCACTATCACTTCCAGACCTTGCAGTTCCGGCTGCACTGCCTGGTGGCAGCTGGCAAAAAAACTGTTCATATCGGCCAGTAAAATTGCTCTTTCCATAAGCCCCCCCAAACAAGCGTTTGGGATAATTGTAAAGCTGCTTGTTGCAATAGTCAAGTGGCTATAAATGGTTAACAACGCCCAACGGTTAATGCATTGGGCGTTGTTTATCATGATAACGTTGTCAGGGTTTCGGCTGTATTTGCAGTTTTTCTCCCAGAGCGGCAAAGCGGTCTACCCAGGCCCGGGTGTCCTTGTCTCCTTGCTCTGCTTTTCTCCGTAGATAGGGGTAAAAGTCATGCAGCAGCCGGTAGTAAATATTTTGTATCTTCCATAAATCTACTTCAAAGGGCAGTGCATGAGCAAGACCGGTCATAGTGTCCAGGTTGCCCAGCAGTGCCAGGTTCGTTGGGTCAGCATACAGGCTTTGAGCCGTTCTTTCCATATTTGCTTTTAATACATAGCACAGGCTGATGTCATCCAGTTTAATGTCCAGAATTTTAGCTTCATTAAATAAAGTATTGATGTGCTCAATATTCGGTTCTGCCTCGGCAAAGGTACGGCGCAGTTCGGCGTTCAAGCTTAGGTCGGCGGCACACAACATGGCTTGGGGTAGGGGTATGCCTAAGTCCTTCAAAAATCGCATTAGTGTAGCATGGTGCTGGTAAATTTGTTTATAATCACCTTCCATTTCCTCCAGCGTGGTGTTCAGTATTTTACTTAATATTTTACGCTGCCGGTCACGGAATAGCTGTTTTAAAGAGAAAAATGATCCATTTTCAAAATGCCGGCCCAATATTTGGATGACCCTGTGAAAATCAGCCCGGTTAAAGGCATCGGTTACTTTTTGCAGTAACTTACGATAGTGCTGTTCGTTGGTAAATGCCTGCACGCTGCAGCTGACATTATGCATTGCGAAATAAATTGCTCCGTAGCTCAGAGTAGTCGATTCCCGTGTTACCATTGAAGTTACCCGTACTTTGCCCAGGGTTAACTTAGTGGTGCCCGCCTCCGTTGTGTGCTTATCCAGTTGTTCTACATCATAACAAAAAATTTGGGTATGCCGTCCGTATTTTTCGAACAGCGAGCAGATGGCATAATGTCCGCCTACCTTTGATAAATCCACCATGGCCGGTGTTATTTTATTATTATATATATAGGCGCCGTCCTGGTATTGGGGGTCGTTGCTTTTGGCCCTGGCCAGCATTTCCAAAAACAATGGCTCAAGGGGGATTTCAAATATTTCTCCGGCCAGTTGGATTACTCGCCGGGCATATTGGAGTACTTGTATCGTTTCAATGCCTGAAATGTCGTCGAAAAACCAGCCGCAGCTGGTGAACATCAGCATGGCATGCCGTTGCATTTCCAGCAGTTTAAGCGCCGTCACTTGTTCTACGGCATCCAGTGTATGGTCGGCGTGTTTGGCCAGAAACCGTTCCACGTTCTCCGGGGAACGGTCTAAAACCACGCTGATATAATCCTTGCGGGTCGCCCAAGGATCTTTGAATAGTTGGCCGGCGTGTTTTTCGTATTCAGGAGTTATGCTGTCGCGAAGCCAGTTCAACGCCCTGCGCAGCGGAGCCCGCCAAGCCTGGGTCCAGCCCTGTTTGGTGCCGGTATGGCAGCCGCAGTCAGCCTGCCACCGTTCCACCCCGTGAGCGCAGCTCCAGGCGGTATGTTCTTTGATTTCCACTTCATGGGTGGGGGGGAACATGGCCAGGAACTCGCCGTAGTTGGTAATGCGGGCCAGCTTATTGGATTCTATATATTCCAGGGCATACGCCAGTGCCATTTCACCATGCCGGTGGTGGTGACCATAGGTTTCGCCGTCAGTGGCGATGTGTACCAGCTGGGGACGGTCGCTTTTTTCGGAAAAACCGCTTAGCAGCCGGTGTGCGAAATGTTCACCGTTGGACAGCAGTCTCTCAAAGGCTACGGCCTGGGAAATAGGACCATCATAAAAGAAAATATTAATCTGGCGTCCTGTTTCGGGCAGGCGCAGCAGATAGGGCATGGTGGGGTCAATACCCTCTGAGCCCACTTCTCGCCAATCGCCTCCGATAGGACGCACACGCCTGGCCTGGTAGGGTGACAATATCGTGAAGCCGATACCTTCTTGTGCTAGTATATCCAATGTTTCCAGGTCCACCGCAGTCTCGGGCAACCACATGCCCTCGGGCCCCCGCCCAAAACGATATTTAAAATCCTCGATGCCCCACCGCACCTGGGTATATTTATCACGACGGTTGGCCAGGGGCATAATCATGTGGTTATAAGCCTGGGCTATAGCCGAACCGTGTCCGGAAAAAGTCTGGCGGCTGGCCCGGTCAGCTTCGATGATCCCCTGGTAAACTTCGGGATCACTGGTTTCCAGCCAGTCCAGCAGTGTGGGACCGAAATTAAAGCTAATTCGGGAATAATTATTAAATATTTTCCTGATCAAGTTTTTCACGTTTAAAATACGAGCCGCGGTATTGGGCGCGTAGCACTCGGCATTAATGCGCTCGTTCCAGTCGTGGTAGGGATAAGCCGAATCCTGAAGCTCAATGGCTTCCAGCCACGGGTTTTCCCGGGGCGGCTGGTAAAAGTGGCCGTGTATGCATAGAAAACGATCCATTTAAATCCTCCTAATCAGGGGTCAGGCTTAAACTTTCTTAACCTAACAGCATTATTTTAATACCCTACCCTTCCTTAACCGGTTAATCTCTTGCAATAATTTTAACACTCCGGGTAGCCGGGTGAATTCTTCGATATCCCGGCGGGCCTTGCGCCGCCAGTTGGGATATTCTTGCGTGGTGCCGGGGATGTTCTGGGGTGCCGTTTCCAGCCATAGATCTTCCATATTTACCAACAGTACCCGCGCCCGGCTTGCGGCCAGGTGTTTTAAACACCCCTTAAAAACCTTGCGTTGATTGCTGGTGGGAGCCGCCAGCCAGCCTTTGCGAAATAAAAAACGGGATATTCCCAGGCGGTTGCGTCGGTCTTCCTGACTCCAGTAAGCTGCGAAGGGTGGCATATCGTGGGTGTTTAGCGCGGCCAGGGAGCGGGCCGGGGGGGGATGTGGGCCCTGGCTGGGTATCTGCCTGATCTCAAAAGGCAGAATATGCATCCTATAAATCTTGTGCCGGTCCATGGATGCCCGGACGTGCGGTGAGACGGTGCCCAGATCCTCGCCTACAAGAAGCGTCTGGTGGCGATGTGATTCCAGGGCTAATATAGCGTAAAATTCCTCGGCCCGGTATTTGACGTACACTCCGTCCCGGGCCGCTAAACCCCGGGGTATCCAGAATAGGCGGTGTAAGCCCATTACATGGTCCAGGCGTAGTATGCCGGCGTGCTGCATGTGATGGCGCAAAGTTGCGATGTAGTACCGGTACCCCTGTTGTCTGATCCCTTCGGGGTGCAGCGGTGGGAATTCCCAGTTTTGCCCCGCGGTATTTAGTTGATCCGGTGGTGCACCGCAATCCGCCTCTCTGGCAAAAGCCTTTCGCTCACGCCAAACTTCATATCCCGCGCGGTGTACCCCCAGAGGCAAATCGAGATACAGCCCGGGTCCCCGTTTCCGGGCCTGCTTGGACAGGGCGTCAATTTGTTCGTGGGCCAGCCACTGTACATATAAGTGGTAGCGTTCTGTAGATGGTGCGTAATTCCCTGCTTGGAGTACGCCATTATACATTCGTTGGGGCCACCTTGACCAAATAGCGTGCTGTTTTTCCATGGTGGCACGAAAACGGGCGTAATCCCGGGCCGCCGGGTTAGCGGATATCCAGCTTTGCAGCGCGGCTTCCCTACCTGGTGTTCCAGAGCAGTACCGGGCCAGCAGCTCAAGAATTTGGCGTTTTACTGCCATACCCCAGCGGTAATCCACCAGGGGAGCGTTGTGCAATGCGGCGATTTCTTTTTGCAAGGCTTGTGATTTAAGTAAATCCCGTGCCGGCTGGCATAGTTTAAGCTCCGGAATAGCGTTTAAATTAAGGTAAAACTCATTCCAAAACAGGCGGCTGGCAGGCGAGTAAGGACTAGGGGAGAAGGGCTCATCCAGAAAGGCGGCCAACAGCGGCAGTGTGCCCACCGTGTTGCCACCCAGTCCCTGGGTCCAGCGCAGCAATTGCTCCAGATCGTTAATGTCCCCGGCCGCCCAACTATGCTTGGAGCGTAATGCATAAAGGGGCATGAAAACCCCCCACAGGCGTTTCGTGGTTTCGTCCGGGGGTAAATAGGCTTTTGGCGGCGCGGCAATGATCATTGACTGACATTTAAAGCCCGGCATGGTTATAAAGCATTGATGATAACCTTGGGGCATTTTGCCAGGCAAAGGTAGTTGCTTGACCTGGTAATCAACGCTTTCTATCGTGGTTCCTGCCACCGGGGGCAGCTGTGCCAGGTCAAACGTCCATTCCTTTGTGGTGCCCCTTTCTATCTTTAGCCGGCAATTAACCCGGCTATTACTCAAATTCGCTGGTAGGCGAAGCTCAATATGCACGGGCTGTCCTTCCCAGGCCACCGTTACTGGTTCACAGCAGCGTTGCCACTGCTCTAGATGACTCTGCCGCAGAGCGTCCGGCACATCATCCGGTCCGGCCAACGGGGCACCCAGCGCCTGCAGCGTGGCCAGCAGCGCTTGTTCCGATACCTGGCGGCGTTGCCCGCCGGCATCCCGGTAGGTCGTTTGCAGCCCGTATATTTGGGCTAGCTCACGCAATGCGTCATTCTGCCAATCCAATCACTTCTCCCCCATCTTTAAAACACCATTATATTGCCATTTTCAGATGTATATAAATATGAATGTCCAATGTCTGCAATTGATACTTAATTGTATAATTTTACCTCATCTTAACGTCAGCCCACAAGGTGGGAATTGGGCTATCTCGGGCTGTACCCTCGCGATCACGTATATTTTAAATAACCTTAGTTTATTCCCACAATATATTACAAATCTAATTAATTTGTTTATTCTCCGGTATGCAAACTACCGCTTATTGTATGCAATTTTGTTGTCTTTAAACAATATAATCTTCACGAGATCAAAAAAGTGAACCATTATATGAAGACTTATGACTGAACGTTCCCATCCAGGGGATGAATTGACTGAGGTAATTAGGCATATGGACCCCGCTTTGTTACGCGATTTGCTTCAGAAAATTACACATTAGTGAAGACAGACGCGCCACCCGTTATTTCAGGGTGGCGCTTGCATATATTTTGTTCTTTTATGTTATTTCTACGAAGCCAAATAGGTAATCTACCAGTATCCTGCGCCTCTTTGGAAGCACTGGAACCGTCCCTCTGCTTCCCTACAGTACAGCCTTTTTGAATTCCTCAATGCCGATGCGGTCGATGAAACGGGCAGTTCTTTCCTTTTTATTGGCGTTGGCGGCGTAATACTCAAAACATTTTTTAGCCAGGGCGATTACTTCCTCGGTGCTTAAATTTTCTGCGATAACGTCACCGATACGGGCGCGGGCACCTGAATTGCCGCCAAAAATGACGGTCCAGCCTGATTTTTTGCCGAAGGCGCCAAAATCTCTAACATAGCCCTCTCCGCAGTTCATGGGACAGCCTGATATGCCAATCTTGGCTTTGGCGGGCATCTCTAGACCGACAAAAATTTTTTCCAATTCTCCGGCCAATCCCAGTGAATCCTGCATGCCGAAGCGGCATACGGCTGTTCCCGGGCAGGCTTGTACATAATGTACACAAAGTTCCACGGCGGGACCCACATCCAGCCCTAATTCCTGCCAGACTTCATCAACAATTTCAGGCTTCAGGCCCACCAGTGCAAGTCGCTGGGCCGAGGTTATTTTTATGATGGGAATTTGGTATTTGCGGGCCACTTTGGCTATATTTTCTAGGATTTCGGGAGTGACCAAGCCCATGGGTGTTCTGGGTACAATAGCATAGGTTTCCTTATCGCGCTGAATAAAGGCTCCTTTTGGCTCGTTTGCCATAATTATTCCTCCCTTTGTAGATATTTAAATTATTTTGCGGTTATGGTATATTCCAGATAACAATCATTTTTTCCTGCTCAAATGGCGAAATTTTACTTTGGAGTTTCTTATACTATAATTGAATGGGTGATACACATGAGTGATTTAGGACTGATGTATACCGGCAGGGAAATATCGCCGGATGATTTTTTCAACCGGCTGGCTCGTTTTGTGGCCGTGTTGCGCAGCATGGGGCTGAACACTGGCACTGCGGAGCTGAACGATGCGGCCCGGGCCCTGGCTGCGGTGGATGTGCTGGACCGGGAACAGTTTCGCCTGGCCCTGCGAGCCACTTTGACCAAAAGACAGCGGGATGCCCGGATATTCGACCTGGCTTTTGATTTGTTTTTTGCCCCGGATCAGGCAAAAGAACAGCGCCGCCGGCAGGAAGCGGAGGAGACGGCCAGGCAGGAACAATTAATGGAAGAGTTCGCCAACGAGCTTAAGGAGGGAATATCCCGTAGCGGAGGTGATTGGGCCGGCGGAGCTACGGAACAGCTCAACTTAACTGATGAGCAGCTGCAAACCTATGCTCGCTTACCTGAAAAAGAGCGGCAAAGAATAGGTGATATGTTGGAGAATTACCGGGGTAACCCGGTAAATGACCCGTCCAACTTGATTGCCCAGGTGGTGGAAGCATCACTGGATTACTGGCGCTATCACCTGAACAGGCAGGATGAAGAACAAGGTAAGGCTAGGATGCAGCAGCAGGTGCAATATACCGGCGACGAAGCTGTGGATGAGGTGGTGCGTGCAGTGTCCCGGGGGCTGGCAGAGGAACCCGAGGAGTCTTTGCTGGAGAGGGACATGCGTACCATAAGCGAGCAGGATATGCCTAGAGTGACCGTACTGCTGCGGAAAATGGCTGTGCAGTTGGCCACCGGCCTCTCCCGTCGTTACCGGAGCAGTCGCAAGAAGCAAAACATTGATATCCGGCGTACCGTGCGGGGCAGTGTGCAGTACGGTGGTATACCACTATACCTGCGCTACCGCAGTAAGCGGGTGCAGAAGCCTCGTTTGCTGCTGATTTGCGATGTCTCTGCTTCCATGGCCATGTACGCCAGGCTTATTGTGCAGTTTCTATACGGTCTGGCCGATGTGGTACGGGATATTGAGACATTTATTTTTTCCGAGGATTTGGAGCGGGTCACACCTCAATTGCGTAGAAATATGGGCTTTGCCGGTACCATGTCAGCTATTATGGCCCAAAGCAAGCAGTGGGGTAAAACCACTAACCTGGCCCAATCACTGCGCACATTTATGAAGTACTATGATCACCTGCTGACCAAAAATACCTATGTAATTATTGTCAGTGACACCAAAACTCAGCAGCCTGAAAATACCGCCCGGCAGCTGGAGGAAATGAAAAGGCATGTTCGGGATGTGCTTTGGTTGAACACTTTGCCCCACAATCAGTGGCGGGATGTGCGCACAGTAGCCCTGTTCAGTCAAAAGGTGCGCATGCTGGAAAGTAACACCCTGACGCAGCTGGAGCGGTCGCTGCATAAAGGGGTCAGGCTTTAACTTTGTTAAACTTAATACATTTAGCGTTGTTATTCATATATATAACAGTAGACTAATATTACATTATTTTATGACCTTCCAATAGCAGTGACAGGGTACGGTCATTTATCAATTGTTCAAATTACAGCACTGTAGGATCATTCTTAGTAATGACTTATTTTCATGTTAGCCAAAAGCCAGGAGGTGTGATGTCTGGTTCTAGCCGTCCTTGGAATATGGTACGGATAAACCAGGTCGATATGAAAAATATACTGGTAACCGGCGGTGCCGGGTACATTGGAAGCCATGTGGTGCAGGAGTTGTTAAAGCGGGATTACACGGTGGTGACTCTGGACAACTTGAGTAAAGGCCACCGGGGAGCTGTGGTCGGCGGGGTGTTCGTGCAAGGGGACTGTGGCAATAGCATGCTGGTTGGTGAACTGGTCAAACAGCACCAAATTAACGCTGTGGTACACCTGGCTGCGGACAGCCTGGTGGGGGAATCCATGACCAGGCCGGATAAATATTGTCGCAATAACTTGGGTAATGGCATAGAATTCTTAACGGCGCTGGTTGATGCTGGAGTACGGCAGTTTATACTTTCATCCACTGCGGCGGTGTATGGAGAACCGGAGTATACCCCCATTGATGAGGCCCATCCCACCCGCCCGGTTAATGTGTACGGCGGTACCAAGCTGATGCTGGAGCAAATTCTCGGCTGGTATGAGCATGCCTATGGTTTGCGGTTTGTTGCCCTGCGTTATTTTAACGCTGCCGGTGCCGATCCGGGTGGAAACATAGGTGAAGACCATAATCCGGAAACCCATTTGATTCCACTGGTGATGCAGGCGGCCCTGGGAAAACGCGAAAAGGTGACGATTTTGGGTACTAATTACCCAACCCCTGACGGCACCTGTTTGCGTGATTATATCCATGTATCCGATCTGGCTGTGGCCCACGTACTGGCGTTGGAAGCGCTTCAGGCGGGCGAACCGTCTGCGGTGTATAATCTGGGCAATGAGCAGGGTCATTCGGTGCGCGAGGTGGTGGATACCGTGCGCCGGGTGACAGGCCGAGATTTTACCGTGGAGGAAGGCCCGCCCCGGGAGGGTGACCCCGCAGTGCTGGTGGCCAGCTCGCGCAAAATCAAAGATTGTTTAAAATGGCAACCGCGCTACGGTGAATTGGAGGAAATTGTACGTACAGCCTGGGCGTGGCACAGCAACCACCCGGATGGCTACCAATCTTAAGGTAGTATCATAGAACCGGCATAAATAGAGAGCATTTGATAGGTGCCGGGTGTTGAAAGGTTGAAAAATCTAAAACTTTCAACCTTTCAACACCCGGCACCAAAGCCTACCTTTTCGAACACTTACTATTAGTTAATTTTTTTTTCTAATACACATGTTTTATTTGGTTTTCCAAAGCAGGATTGGTGAGAAGGGTGTGGAATTGGAGGTTAGACGTTATTTTAGCAATCTTGTAAACCCCAGGTCACGATATACAGCGGTGTTTTAAAGTTTGGCGGGGAGTTGGGTTATTTGGATAAAATTGATTTATGGTTGCCTGATGGTAGTAAATATCAAATAGATAACAAACCAGGCCTGACTTATATCATCGGGCCCAACGGCACCGGCAAGTCTTACGCACTAAAAAGATTTGCACAGGCGAATCTTAATGATGCGCTATATATCTTACCTACCCGGGATGATGTCCGGCGTAATTTAACGCCTGTGGTGCGGCGGGAGGAGGAAGAGTTTTTCCGTGGGTGGCTGGTTTACGACCAGATTTGCCGATATTGGAGCCGGGCGGTAAGGCAGCCTGGTCTCCTAGCCCTGGCTTTTTCTTTTTTGGAAAGGTTGGGGGTGCCACAGCGGGTGTCGGTGAGTGTAGAGGACGGTGGTGTCAAGTTTTGCATGTCTGCTGAAAACGGTTGTCAATTGACTGCCCATGAAGCACCCGGCCTGCTCAACCTTCCTGTGCTGGGTATTGCAGTTTACGATCCTGAGCGCAAGCTGGTGATCATTGATGAACCGGAGCAGTCTCTGCATCCCCAGGCCCAGCATATTTTTGTGCAGGTTCTGCGTGAGGTGGCCCGGCTTCAAGATAAACATTTTATTTTAATTACGCATTCGCCCTCCATGGTGGATTTGCGCAATGCTGAGGACCTGTCCAGGATGGTGTTTTTTCGACGTCCCAAAAATTATTTGGCGGAACGCAAGGTTTTTCAAATCAGCCTGGAGGATGCGGAGCAGTATACAGATTTACTGCCCAGTTTAACCACTTATAAGCGGGAAGTGCTTTTTGCTGACAAGGTAATTTTAGTGGAAGGCCAGCATGACCGTGATGTGTTAACAGCATTGATTGAATCCGGCGGTTTCAGGGTTTCTCTGGCGCGTACCAGTGTGCTGCCCCTGGGCGGGGTTGGTTATATGTCCAGGTATACCGCCTTTTTCAAGGAGATAGGTGTCAAGCCCATTGTGATTTGCGACCGAGATGTGGTATACCCTACGTCGGCCATTCGCTGGCACTGCGGGCGTATGGAAGGGGACAGTTTTGACTGGCGGGGATGGATCAGCCTGTCCAAAGCCAGGGACTATGCCCGTGGCTTGCCAGTGGCTGAACCAGGTGATAGGCCCAATCTGTACCCCGGCGAGTTTGATACTTTGGACCGCTTGGCAGGTGCGGTGCGGCGTTTGATGAAAAAAGCACTGGAGCAAGTCGAGGATTTTGAAGATCAGCTGGTACCAGTAGCGTCACTGGGTGGCCTGATTGAGGAATTGCAAAAGAAATATAGCACCGGCTGGGATTATCGTGAATTTCGGGCCTATCACTTACTGCTTACTGTGGTATTAAGCCACGAGGACTGGCTGAATACGCCGGTTGCGGATGTATTCAGCCAGCTGCGGGAGGCTTATGAACAGCTGGAAAGCCAGGCCGACCGCCTGGATATTCTGGTTTTGCGCTCCGGTCGCCTGGAGGATATATACGTGCACAGCGGGCGATTGGAGTGGTCCAAGACGGAAAAGTCACTGCGTGAGGCGGCGGATATACGCACTTATTACCACGGCAGGCGGGATCAGATAGATGTTGATTACCCGGAATTGATTGAGCCGCTGACCAGAAAGAGGTTCATCATGCGCATGAATAATGGGATACCGCACGAAGCCTCTGCTGTATTATCAGGGAAAGTGCATGAGATTTATGACTTTTTATTCGGGGCCGGCGAACTGACCGAGCGGATTAAAAGGTTGGAAAACAGTGGTAAGCTGGAGGAAATTTCCTCTGGAGCAAGGGTGGTAACCTGTGATCTTAATGCTAATCCCCCGGCGGTGACCCTGGAGATACCCCTACTGAAGGGGTATCTATCGCCTAATGGTTGTATTACCTTAAAGGCAGGTGTTCGACCAGAAGTTTTTAATTTGTTGTATAAGGGCCCGTCAAAATAGATTATTTTATGTGCTGAACTACTGTCACGTTGCTCATCATCGTAAAAATCGTCTATGAACAAAAGTACATGCGCTGGTTACGTTAGACAAGACCCCCATACACGAATTGCGGCTGCAAGCATTGTATAAAAGTGTTTGCAGCCGTTATTGCTTCCACTGCATAAATATAATATTTTATGCACGAGATGTGCTAAAGATGCACCGGTTGCCAGAGTCCCTCGACAAGTTTTTCAATGCAAATCATTTTTCCCATTTGCCGGTAGGTTTGCAGGTAAAGCTCTGCAAGCCACCTGGAATGGAGGTGGTACTGTCGGGGATTATCACCGCTTATGGTTAACCTGTATTGACTATCTGATTTCATTAAATCCACCTCCGAGTATTTATATTATACATATTATACATATAATTATTAAAACAGGCAATTACCTGGATTAAATTTTAAATAAAAAATTTCGCATAACCCTAAAATAATATGCCTGTTTGTTAATTATCTTTATAGGGTGCTTTGAAATTTATGTGATTTTGCAGTAAAATGTCCCAAAACAAACATTGTATATATATCATTGCATCGAGGGACTGCAAGTTTTTGAAGGAATCTCAAAACTAAGCCAATTTATGGTGTACTAAAGGTTTTCAGGGGGCTAACGGATTGAAAAGGATTATTGTTGTGGATGACGATGCTGATATAGCGGAAATTATTAATAAATACCTGGCCCGTGAAGGTTTTTCCGTGAGCGTTTTTCACGAGGCGGATAGCGTGCTGGAGGCGCTGGAGCACGGGCTGCCCGACATGTTTATATTGGATATTATGATGCCGGGCATGGACGGATTGGAGCTATGCAAGAAAATCCGCCGCAGGGGAGATGTGCCGGTGATATTTGTTTCCGCCCGGAGCGAGGAAGTGGACCGGGTGTTGGGACTGGAACTGGGCGGGGACGATTACCTGACCAAACCCTTTTCCCCCCGGGAACTGGTGGCCAGGGTACGCAGCGTACTGCGCCGGGCCGGGTCCAACCGTCCAGCGGTTGAAGAGGATGAAGTTCAGGTGGGCGACCTGGTGATCTTTCCAGCTCGCCGGGAAGCGGCAGTTGGGACTGAATCATTGGAGTTAACAGTTAAGGAATTTGATTTATTGCAGCTGCTGGCCAAAAATTCTGGCCGGGCACTGAGCCGGGAGCAAATTTTGGACCAGGTGTGGGGTTATGATTATGTGGGAGATATCCGTGCTGTAGACGATGTGGTTAAGCGGCTGCGGCGCAAAATAAAAGAAAGCGGGGCCCGGGTCAGGGTGAATACGGTATGGGGTTACGGGTATAAAATTAATGTTTAGACGTAAAAGCATTGCTTTGCGCATCGCTTTGGGCTATCTGGTGGTGGTATTGCTCACCGGGTTGCTAATGGGCTCTTCCTTCTGGTTTTTGCTCAGCCGACATTTGGAGCACGCGGCCAGGGAAAATTTATGGCAAGATGCCCAAAACCTGGCTGAAATAATAAATGATCATCCGGAAGAGGGGCTTAGACAGGGTGGTATGATGATGCACCGTTTTATGACCTACCAAATGCTGGGCCGGGTTATTCAGGGTGAGTATTTGCTGGTGAACCGCCAGGGTGTGGTTCTGGAAAGCACTCTTGGCAATGATATCGTGGGCAGCGTGCTGGATCCCGGGGTGATTGCGGAACTTGCAGCCGGTGTTAATGAAGGTCAGGTTACCGTGGGGCAGGAGCGCTACCTTGCGGCGGCCCGTTATCTGGGTGGGACCGCCGGGAGGGGGGGCGCGGTGGTGCTGCTTACCAGGTTGGAAGGTCTGGAGGAAATACACCGGGAATTGCTGACCCTTTTTATGGCCAGCTTGGCTCTGGCGTCCTTAGTGGCACTGGGTATTACTATGCTGTTAGCCCGTCGCATTTCACGCCCGTTGGATTTGCTTAAGGAAAAGGCACAGCGGGTGGCCCGGCGCAGTTTTGGCTGGCGGGTTCCGGTGGACACGGGTGATGAAATTGGCGAACTTGGCGAGGCCATCAATGCCATGGACGAGCAATTGGCGGAATACGACCGGGCTCAGAGACAATTTTTTCAGAATGCTTCCCATGAGCTTAAAAGTCCCCTGATGTCCATACAGGGGTATGCCGAAGGGGTGCGCGACGGTGTATTTAGCGGCCCAGAGGCGGATAGTGCCTTGGACATTATCGTGCGGGAGACCGGGCGGTTGAAAAAACTGGTTGATGAGTTAGTTTACCTTGGTAAACTGGAAAGTGCTTCGGAGTTATATAAATTTGAAGATACTGAGTTAAGTGAAGTGCTGGAACAAGCAGTGGAAGCACAGCAGGTTCTGGCCCTGGATAAAAACATTAGGCTTGAAATTGAAAATTGCCCGGAGGTACGCCTGTGGGCGGATGGTGAAAAACTGGTAAGGGTTTTTATTAATTTAATTGCCAATGCGGTGCGCTATGCCTCTTCACGGGTTTTTATACAAGTTGCAGTGCAGGGGGAACAGTTACAGGTGATGGTGCATGACGACGGGCCGGGGTTTACCGACGAAGATTTAGGGCATTTGTGGGAGCGGTTTTATAAAGGCCCCCGTGGTGGTAGCGGGTTGGGTCTGCCCATTGCCCGGGCTATTGTCGAGGAGCACGGGGGCACTATTCGGGCCGGTAATGCTATTTCCGGAGGCGCTGAAATGGTGGTGCTGCTGCCCTGTGTAAGAATTAATCATTTATGAGGTGTTTTTTAGATTGCACAGATGGCAACCTGGCATAAAAGATACCGAATCCTCAACGGGTTTAATATGGCGAATGGCAGCAGTAATCTTTACACAACCATCCTCTGTGGTATAATAACTAATTATAGTGTACGAGGAGTTGTCTGTTTGGAGATTGTTCTGTAAGGAACACAAGAAATTGCAAATTGACTTTGAGAAGCAACTGAATGTTGCTCTTATTTGTTATGCAACTTTGTTTCATACAGAACTATGACAGACAGCGCTTGATAAAGATCTGTTGGGACATGGTTTTGTACCGTGTCCTTTTTTCTGTATTTACAACGTGTTCCATTCTTTGCATTAAACACCAACTTTATTTGAATGAGAGGGATTTTTGACTATGAAATATATTAAATCCGAAAAATATGACATGAATTTTATTAAAGAATGCATCATGGGGCCTAATCCAATGAAATTGCTGGAGGAACTGTTGATGCTCCATCCCATATCGCCCGTTGAAACGGTACTCGACCTTGGATGCGGTAAGGGCGTCACTTCCATCTTTATTGCTAAAGAATATCGGGCCAAAGTCTTTGCCGCAGATTTATGGATTTCTCCAAGCGAAAACAAAAAGCGCTTCGATGAAATGGGGCTTACCTCGCACCAGATTGTCCCTATCAAGGCGGAAGCCCATGACCTGCCTTTTGCAGAAGAATTCTTTGATGCTGTAATCAGTATCGATTCTTACCATTACTTCGGACTGGACAAAAATTATTTGGGGCAGCACCTGCTCCCATTGGTCAAGCAAGGCGGACATATCCTAATTGTAGTGCCGGGGCTGAAGAAGGACATTCACAACAACATTCCACAAGAAATGCTGTTGTCATGGAGTGCTGAGGACATCCAGTCCTTTCATGATATTGCCTACTGGAGACAGATCATCGAGGCAACACAAGGAGTCGAGATTCTATTAACTGAGGAGCTGACGGGATTTGATGAATGCTGGAATGATTGGCTTGCCTGCGACAATGAATATTCCGTCGGTGACCGCAAGGCCATGGAGGCAGGAGCCGGGAAATATATGAACCTACTAGCCATGGTATTGCGGAGAAAATAGTCAAGCTGCTTTTATACCATTTAGGAAGCTGTGAAACCAGCACAGGGTAGCCCATCGTATTGGGGCTGCCCTGTGTTTTTAGCTACATCCCGAGTATCTGCCAGTCAATCCTTACATAAAGCTGGTGGGAAATTGCTGCATGCATGGTATGATAATCAAAAGTAAAAATCAACTACTCATTATTATATAATCCTATATTGCGATAAATCCCGATTAGTCAGGGAATACATAGAACGCGAGGTCATGATGGCAACCACTTATGAAAAATATCTGAAACTAAATATTGGCACATAGTGTTTCATGAAAAAAGACGCGAAGATGTTACGGTGGAGCTGATATAAACCTGAGACTAAGAGATTATGAGCTTAATGAGAAATCTATAAAACAGTTAATCAACAGGCCAACTCCTTTGTGGATAGTTGGCCTGTTCACTTCATCACATGCCCAATAACCCCAGTCAATACTCGCATAAGGGCGTAACACTACGGTTCCTGGACAACGAACCGCATTGAATGGTATGATCATATAAACAATAATCGCATTGTGTGTTATTATTGAACAGAAAAAATATTAATAGCTCCGGGAAGAAAGTAGTGCAAAGAGTATCTTAATGTTTGCAACTCATGTCAGGTAATAATTTGCATAGTCTGATATACTGGGGAAAGGAGTGAAGCAAATGTCCGTCCAAACAATAGAAACAATGGCGAAATGGGTAGAGAATAACGTAACCGCGAATCCGACTCTGAAAGGCATGTCGTCGTACGTCGGTTACTCTCCGTTTTACTGCTCCGCAAAGTTCCGGGAGCACATGGGCATGACATATAAGCAGTTCCTTGCCCAATGCAGGTTAAAAGCCGCTGTCCGTGATCTGTGCGGCACCGACGACAGCATCACCGACATCGCTTACCGCTGCGGGTACTCGTCGTCAGAATCGCTGGCAAGGGCGTTTGCCGCGGCATTTCAATGCTCCCCGCGCCAATACCGAAGAACTTTACGGGCTTCTCTCGGCCAATGCAGTCCATAAAGAATTTGCTTCCTCCGAGTTTGTGAATGTAAGGAGTAAAATATGTCTGACAAGCTTGGAAGAAACGATTCCTGCTGGTGCGGCAGCGGACGCAAATACAAAAATTGCCATGCCCTTATTGAGGATCAAATGGCTATCTACCGTTCAAAAGGATACGAAGTACCCCACCTCAAATTACTTAAAACCCGACAGCAAATTGAAGGCATCCGGGAAAGCAGCAAGCTGAACATAGCCTTGCTGGATTATATCGGGGAATATGTTGTCGAGGGGATCAGCACCGGAGAGCTTGACCGGCTGATTTATGAAAAAACCAGAGAACTTGGCGGCATCCCGGCAACGCTTCATTACAACGGATACCCCAAAAGCGTCTGCATTTCCATCAACGATGTAGTCTGTCACGGTATCCCCTCCGACCGTGTCGTTCTGAAAAACGGAGATATCGTGAATGTCGATGTGTCCACCGTTTTCAACGGATATTTTTCTGATTCTTCCCGCATGTTCTGCATTGGCGACGTTTCCCGCAAAAAACAAAGGCTGGTTGAGGTTGCGAAAGAATGTATGGAGCTTGGGATCGAGCAGATAAAGCCTTGGGGCTTTCTTGGGGATGTAGGGCAAGCGGTCAATGACCATGCCGGAAAAAACGGGTATTCTGTTGTTCGGGAAATCGGCGGCCACGGGATCGGTCTGCAGTTTCACGAAGACCTTTGGGTCAGTTATGTGTCCCGACGGGGAACCGGGATGCTTTTGGTTCCCGGCCTTATTTTTACGGTGGAGCCGATGATCAATATGGGAAAGGCAGATATCTCAATTGATAAAAGTGACAACTGGACCGTTTATACTGCAGATGGAATGCCCTCCGCACAATGGGAAAAGACCGTACTCGTAACGGAATCGGGCTATGATGTGCTGACATATTAGCAATATGGAAGAATCGTGTTTTTAAATTCTAATCTAAAAAGCAGACCGACCACAAAAAAGAGTCGGCCTGCTCTCTTTACATTCCAAGTATCATCCAGTGTCAATGCTTGTATAAAGACGATGGAAAGAAGTAGCAGTATATGGTATGATATTGGTGCTGCTGCCCTGTGTAAGAATTAATTAAAACTTTACAATAAATTGTTTGATCTTTTACACGGGGAATATATAATTAGCATATAGTAAATGTTGTAACATACATTTATAAAGTTACAGTAAAAAGGAGGTTGAAATGAATATGACAAAGGACTTAATTGACCAGATTCTGCGGGATATCGGCTTGGAGAAGATAGAACTGGAAGCCGAGGAAATCAAGCGGAAAGCCCTGTCCGAAGACGGGGACAGTAAAAAAAGTTAGGAGGGGATTATTATGTACACGGGGGATATTTAACCGGGGGCTGGTTGAAAAACAAAACCGCCCCCGGTTTTATATTTTATTTCAGAATACATTATTATTCATTCCAGGTTGGCTCATTAAACCTCGATTTTCGAAAGTGCCCGCCGATCTCATCATCCCCATTGTTCCGGCAGTATCCACAGGCTGGAAAGTATTTATAAAGTTGTTCTGGGTTCTGTTTCGCATGGTTGGTACCTGATACATACCCTTTTGATTCAAATAAGTAAATACTTCATAAGCCTTCTCGGACAGCATAGCGCCCTGCATCATGATATGCCTGAGCTGTGAATCGGCGCACTCCAGGGCAGCTGTCATTTTACGGAAAGCGCTGCATTTGTGCATATTGCGGTTTGACAAAAAGGAAACCATCTCGTTATATTCCTTTTCCGCAAATCTGAGCTGCCTATCCATGATTTCACCCAGCTGATGGTCGGAAACGTTAATGCAAAGCATGCCCCCGGTCGACTAATAAAATGCTCTGTAGGATTATCCACATAAACCACTAACTGCCAGGGCATACTTGATTTATATCTTTTGCTTATTAGGTGCTCTTATTTATTTTTCGGGGGTTTGCATATGTTTTGGCTGAAAAAGCTATCCAGTTATCTGTTATATCAAAAACCCCAACCCTATAGATCACTTTTTGAGACGGGTCTTGAGGATCGAGCAGGGGAAGATGGTGGGGAGAAACAGCCTGGAACTGGCCAGGACCGTCAAAATAAGGCTGATCAAGAAAAGGGTAATGCAAAAAAGGATGTTGGTTCGCAAAAACGCAGTAATGTCTCTGCTGGTCGCCGGTCCATGCGCAAAAGGGCAAGGAGTAACAATGCCGTACAGGAAAAATTTGCTGACCAGGTGGCGGAAAACCAGAATATAGAAACAATTATTAATGACAAAGTAGAGCTGTTTTACGGCCTGGAAAAGAACAGGCAAACGCTGGCTAAAATATTCCGGGTTCCTCAGAACAAGGACGCTGTGTTCCGTACTTTAACCATTGGTACCAGTCCTCCAGTTAAAGCATTACTGGTTTTTATCGACGGTATTACCAATTCCCAGGTGCAAAATATGGCTATATTGCAACCATTAATGCTGCTGTCCGGTATTTTTGACCGGCGCGATTCCGGGGGGCAGGCTTCAGATAATGCGGCCATGTCTGGACAGGGCGGGCCGGGTGGTCAGAATGACAGTCATCCCTATGATGCTTGTTGCAAAGATCTTTTCGACCGGGTCAAGGAGGCGCTGGTGCCTAATAACCAGGTTTCCATTGCCCATACTTTCGCCCGGGTGGTGGAAGACGTACTTAACGGCAACAGTGCCTTACTAATCGACGGTTATAACCAGGCCCTGCTGCTGGAGACCAAGGGATGGCACTATCGCAATGTCTCCACCCCTCAGGTGGAGGCTGTCATCCGGGGCCCCC
Organism: Desulfoscipio gibsoniae DSM 7213; assembly: GCF_000233715.2. GTDB lineage: Bacteria > Bacillota > Desulfotomaculia > Desulfotomaculales > Desulfallaceae > Sporotomaculum > Sporotomaculum gibsoniae. Next base: position 3,394,635 of record NC_021184.1, on the reverse strand, counting down.
AGGAAGCATTTACCGAGCAGATCAGGGTCAATACCTCACTGGTACGGAAAATCATTCACCGCCCCTCTCTGGTCACTGAATTTATTAAAGTAGGCAATTCAGCTCCCATGCAGTGCGCTGTCATGTACCTGGACGATCTGGCCAATCCCGATCTGGTGCAAGAGGTCAAACGACGCCTGGAGTCCGTGCACGGTGATTTTATGCACGAAACCGGTTTACTGGAGCAAATGATTGAAGACTCTCCATGGCAAATGGTGCCGCAAGTGCTGAGCACCGAGCGCCCCGATCGGGTGGCCGCCAGCCTGTTGGAAGGACAGGTGGCCATACTGCTTGACGGCAACCCCTTTGTTATGGTGGTACCCTGCACATTTTTCTCTCTGATGCAGGCCCCCGAAGACGCTTATGTCAGGTGGCCATTAGGGTCTTTTATGAGGGTAATTCGCTATGCGGGCCTGTTTCTGGCATTGCTTTTACCGGCCAATTATGTGGCCATAATAGCTTATCACCAGGAGTTTATTCCCACTGATCTGTTGCTGGCCATAACGGGGTCCAGGGAAAAGGTACCCTTCCCGTCTATCGTGGAAGTGCTGGTGATGGAGCTTTCCTTTGAACTGATCCGGGAGGCCGGGATCAGGATACCTGGCACTGTGGGCACCACTCTTGGCATTGTTGGTGCGCTGATTCTGGGGCAGGCGGCGGTGGCCGCCAATATTGTCAGTCCAATTTTAATTATTGTGGTGGCCGTGACCGCCCTGGGTTCTTTTGCTATACCTAACTACTCTTTCTCTCTGACGATAAGAACACTGCGTTTTATTTATATAATATTAGCTGCTACATTCGGTATTTTTGGGATAATGGTGGGCTTTTATGTCCATGTAGGGGCTATGGCGACTCTTAAATCCTTTGGTGTGCCCTTTTTGGCCCCGGTGGCGCCGGTGACCCGCAAAGGTGCCGATTATTTTTTGCGCGGCCCCGAGTGGCGGCAAGAATCCCGCCCTGATTACCTTGATCCTCTTCAGGTTAAACGCCAGCCAGAAATAAGTCGTGCCTGGTGGAGCAAGAAAGGCCCCAGAGGGGAGGCCGGAGGAAGTTGAGCCAGCATAAACCAGCGGTGGGAGTCTCTGAAGCCGTTACTCTTTTGTTTATTACTCTTTCCGCTCAAATTTTTTTAACCCAATCAGTGTTCATTTATCACGCAGGCATGAATGCTGCGTGGATTATTGCACTTGTGCTTACGTTTATCGGCCTGTCAGGTGTGCTGCTGTTGGTTTTTTTGCTTAACCGGTTTCCCGGACGAGATTTGGTGCAAGTTGGAGAAGAACTGGCCGGGCCATATATAAATATTTTTTTTGCGCTGTTTTATCTGGCCATGTTCGTGGTTAGTGCCGGGTTTATATTGCGCGGGATCGGCGAGCGGATGGTGGCCGGCTTTTTGATAGATACGCCAATCAGCCTGATCACCTTAACCTTTATAGTAGGTACTGTGGTGGTGAGTTACCTGGGATTGGAGGCGGTTGCCCGCACGGCCAAGTTCCTGGCGGGTATATTGGTGGTCACGGGGTTAACACTGGTTGCGCTGACTATTCCCCTGTGGAGCTTTTCCACGCTGTACCCCCTTTGGGGTTCCGGCCTTCTGCAATTACTCAGAGGTGCCTTGGAAAACTCGGGTAATTATGTGCAGATACTTTTACTGGGCATTATTTATCCTTTTTTACCTGGTGATAAGGGTAAAAAGGTTGGCGTTTGGGGAGTGGGCATTGCGGGATTCACTATGTTTCTATATGTGCTGACACCTATTTTGGTTTTTACTTACCCCACTGTTACAGAGCTTACCCTACCATCCTTCGAGCTGGCCAGGATTATTAATATCGGTCGTTTCGGCCAGCGGATGGAAGTGGTTTTTCTGCCCTTATGGGTTTTCGGCAATATGATCTACTTATCCGCCTCACTATATGCCGGCGCTGTGGTGCTTGCCCGGCTGTGCAGGCTGGATGACTACCGGCCCTTTGTATTGTCTATGGCCGTGTTCGTTACGGTGACGGCGTTTATACCCCAAAACGCCCCCCAGGCGGCATATTGGTTCTATGAGTATATAAGCCGGTATAGTTTTGGTATGCTGATCGGAATAATGTTGCTTTTGCTGTTAATCGCGGCTCTGAAGTCACGGGGAGGTGACCGGGGTGCTTAACGTCAAATTAGCGATGGTACTGCGCAAAGCACTAGTGTTAGTGCTTTGTACAATGGTACTGTCTCTGACCGGCTGCTATGACTACTCCGAGCCTGATGAAAAGGCCTGGGTGCTGGCCATCGGCGTTGACAAGGGCCGAGAGAACAAGCTTACTGTTACGTCGGTGGTGGCGGTGCCTAAAGATATTGCCGGGGGGGGCGGGCAGTCCGAACCCGGGGGTGGCGGTGGCGGTCAGGGTGGCTTTTTTACTGTTTCCATAGATACCCCCACAATTCTAAGCAACCTGGAACTGGCTAATACCGTTGTGGACAGGCGGGTCAGTCTCAGTCATATCAAGTGGATTGTTTTTTCCCGGGAACTAGCCGAGGAGGGCATCGGTGAGTATGTGGCGCCGCTGGTTCGTTTTCACCAATTCCGCCGCTCATCTCAGTTGATCATTTGCGAAGGGCGGGCCGAGGATTTTTTGGCCAAAGGGATGCCCAGGCTGGAAGACAATGTGGGCAAATTTTATGAACTTATGCAGAGAGGCTGGCGATTTACAGAATTTATTCCCTTTGACTCATTTCATCAATTTTATTATAAATCGGAAAACCCGGGGGTTGAACCTGTAGCCCAGCTGGCCGCGCTGGGCAATGATGATCCTGCTTACCCTGACAATTCGCCCAAGCCCAAGGGGCAATACCAGGCCGGGCGCATACCTCGGAAGGGAGGCAGTGAAATTGAGATTATGGGCGGTGCGGTGTTTAAAGAAGGCCGTATGATGGGTACGTTGAATGGTGATGAGGTGGGGGTGCAAAAATTGTTTTTTGGTACTTTAAAGCGTACCATTGTAGATGTACACGATCCGAATCACCCAGACAGGTATATAATAGTTGATGTAATTCCCAGGCAAAAGCCCCGGGTGGATATTAGTATTACCGAAGGACGGCCGCAGATTGCCGTAGATGTTAAACTGGAAGGACAAATTATTTCCCTGCAATCCGGGGAGGATTACGAAAAGCCGGACCGGCTGTATATTGTGGAAGACGCCGTGCAAAGGGCTATTGGGGAAGACATTAATAATACAATAGCCAAGAGCAAACAACTGAATGCTGATTTTTTAGGCTTTGGTCTTCACGCCCAGAAATTATTTCAGACCTGGCCGCAGTGGATTGCCTATAATTGGAAGGAAAAGTTTACAGATGCCGATATTACTGTAGACGTTGATTATAAAGTGCGCCGCACCGGCCTGGTGCACGAAATGGTGCCGCTTAAATAATTTTTGAGGACCCAGATATGTATTTGTTTTTCTAAGAAACAGAGACTATTAATAATAAGGTTGAGGTGCTAGAAATGTTTAATATTTTAATCATACTGGTGGTGACTCTAATTTCAGTGCATATAGCCAGTTATGGTTGGTATGCACTGCGTGAGGACAAAAATTTGCGCGGTGGGGTGGGTGCGTTTGCGGTTGCCGGTGCCACGTTTGGGGCACCGGTGCTGTTGATGTGGTATTATGTATATTGGGTCAAGTAAAAATCAGCACCGGTTTGCATGTATTTGTTGACGGTGGCTTCTGGCTGTGAGGAAGCTGTATAATGTCGTAGAGTGACTAAATGCTTTAAAATTGGTGAATTAATAATTTAATCTATTAAATCACCAGCTTAACCACAAGGATGATCCCTAATATAAATAGGAACCGGCGTTGTGTTGCGCCTCATAAACAGGACAATTAAGGATAAGTGTTCTCAGCACACATGATATATTTTAAACGGAGGGAAAAATGCGGCATAAGTATTATTTAGAGTGCTTACGGGGCATGCTTGGTTATAAAAGGATTCAGCATTCGCTGGGGGTTAGGGTTACAGCGTCCAGGTTGGCCGAATTGTATGGTGCTGACCGCGAACAGGCTGCTATCGCCGGTTTGCTGCACGATTGCGGCAGAGACTTGCCGGGCGAGGAATTGCTGGCTCTGGCCAGGCAACACCTTGTGCCTGTTGACGATATCGAGGAGGCCCTACCGGTGCTCTTGCACGCCCCGGTAGGGGCACTACTGGCCAGGCAGCAGTTTGGGGTGGAGGATGAAGCGGTACTACGGGCTATTGATCTGCATACATTGGGCGGTGAAACCATGACATTGCTCGATAAAATCGTATTCGTTGCGGACAAGATGGAGCCCGGGCGAGTTTTTCCGGGCGTAGCAGAGCTGCGCCAAATTGCGCAGCAAAACCTGGACCGGGCAGTGCTATGGTGTTTTGACGCTGCTATTACACTATCAGTGCGCAATGGTGAATTAATTCATCCCAGGGCCGTGCATGCCCGCAATGGGGTCAGGCTTAAACTTACTTAAACTTATTAGAATGATTCAAAAGCTGGGGGATTCATCCCCGGCGGAGTGTTGTAGCCGGTGTGATAAATATAACTGTGTAGATCCCCTATTTGTATTATTGTTTTTTACTGCAGGGAGGAACTTTTAGACCGTGGGCGAATATCAATTAGGTATATAATAACTTATGGGGGGATTACTTGTTGATAAATGAACCTGATGTTCTTGTGCAGTTGGCTGTTGAAGCGGCGGAAGGAAAAAGGGCCTTGGATATCACCGTTTTAAATATTGGTGGAGTTTCCGTGGTGGCTGAATACTTTATTATATGCAGCAGCAGGTCACCGGTGCATGCCCGGGCCATTGCCGATGCAGTTGAGGAACATTTGCAGCAGCACGGCGCTGGTCAGCCACGCAGAGAAGGGTTCAGGACGGCACAATGGGTTTTACTGGATTATGGCTCAGTGGTGATGCATATTTTTCAGGAGGAACAACGCCGTTTTTATAATCTGGAGCACTTGTGGGGGGACGCCCAGGTGGTCAAATCCCCGTTGAGTATGTAGTATTTTTGGCGTTGACTTTAAATATTAATTATTTTATAATTAGGCTCAGTTTAATAAGTTAATGACTATGAAGGGGAGTAGTAATGTCGCTGTCATACCCTGAAGAGAGCTGCCGGTCGGTGCGAGGCGGTGGGTAAGGTGAATGAACTCGCCCCGGAGTTGCCCGGTGGAAAAAAGTATACCGGGACGGCATGTGCCGTTAACACACCGAGCGGTTAAAGTCATGGGGATGTAGCTCAGATGGGAGAGCGCCTGAATGGCATTCAGGAGGTCAGGGGTTCGATTCCCCTCATCTCCACCATGGACTTTATCAATTAGGGTGGTACCGCGAGACAAACCTCTCGTCCCTTACTGGGATGAGAGGTTTTAATTTGTCTATTTTTATCTTTAATACGTTAACTAGACAAAGGATTAGAGGTGACGGAATGAAAAAACTTTTCGATCAAATTACCGTTGGTGAATTGCTGGATTTATCGGCGGGCAGGTTTCCTTATAATGAGGCGGTAGTGTACCCGGACAGGAACATAAGGTACACATACCGGCAATTTCAGCAGCAATGTAATCGTATCGCCAAATCATTGATGGCTCTGGGTATTAAAAGAGGCGAACATATTGCCCTTTTGGCACCCAACATACCTGAATGGGTACTCCTTCAATTTGCCTGCGGCAAAATGGGAGCTGTATTAACGTCGGTGAATACCAATTACAAAGTTTTTGAGTTGGAATATTTGCTCCGGCAGTCCGATGCCACTACTCTAATTTTCTCCAGTGGTATAAAGGATTCCAATTATGTGGATATGGTATATGAGTTGTGCCCGGAACTGCGCGGCAGTATGCACGGTCGGCTGAATTGTAAAAGACTGCCGATGTTAAAGAACCTGGTTTTTATTGGTGATGAAAGTCATCCCGGTATTTTTGACTGGCAGGATGTGCTGGCCATGGGCGATGAGATTACTGATGATGAACTGGTGGCCAGGCAATCATCATTAGAACCTGACGATGTTATTAATATGCAATATACTTCGGGAACCACCGGTTTTCCCAAGGGAGTTATGCTGACCCATACTAACCTGGTAGGGAATGGTTATAGTATTGGTAAATGCATGGGTTTTGGCCCTGATGACCGCCTATGCATTCCGGTACCTATGTTCCATTGTTTTGGTTGTGTATTGGGCACCTTGGCCTGCGTCTCCCATGCTACCACCATGGTAATGATAGAATCGTTCAGTCCGGTGAAAGTCCTGGAAGCGGTGGAGAAGGAACGGTGTACTGCGCTGCACGGGGTGCCCACTATGTTTATCACCGAGTTAGAAGTGTTGGAAAAACAGCCCTTTAATACATCTACCCTGCGCACCGGTATTATGGCCGGATCGCCCTGCCCCATTGAAGTGATGAAGGCCGTGGTGGAAAAAATGTGTATGCGGGAAATAGTAATTACTTATGGTCAAACCGAAGCGGCACCCGGTATTACCATGACCCGCACCGACGACCCGCTGGAATTGAGAGTGTCCACAGTGGGTAAAGCGCTCGATGGGGTGGAGGTCAAGATCGTTGATCCGGAAAACGGCGAAGAGGTGCCTGCCGGCGTCCAGGGTGAAATTTGCGCCCGTGGATATAACGTCATGAAAGGTTATTATAAAATGCCCGAGGCTACGGCTGCCGCCATTGATCAAGAGGGGTGGCTGCATACCGGCGACCTGGGTATTATGGATGAAAACGGTTACCTTAGAATAACCGGCCGGATTAAAGACATGATTATCAGAGGTGGCGAAAATATTTATCCCCGGGAAATTGAGGAATTTTTATATACTTATCCACAGGTGAAAGATGTACAGGTGGTGGGTGTGCCCAGTGAAAAGTACGGGGAAGAAGTTATGGCCTTTATCCAGTTAAAAGCAGGCTCCCGGGTCAGCGTCGAGGATATTAAAAATTACTGCTCCGGTAAAATTGCCCGGTATAAGATACCGTCATATATTCATTTTGTTGACGGCTACCCAACCACCGCCAACGGCAAGGTGCAAAAGTTCAAGTTGAGGGAAATGGGCATCAAGGAATTATCCCGCTATGAAAACGTGGCTAACCTGGTTTAAGGCCAGTTTAGACATACTTAAACTTTGATAAAATACCATAATGTGATAATATTGGTATCGGGCATTCTTTTAAAACACCTATAGTAATGTCGATAAATTACGAAATAGTTACAATGTACGGGAGGAACCAATGAAGGACCGCTATGAATTTAAGGTAATAGAAGCTAAATGGCAGCAAAAATGGTCGGAGCAAGATATTTACGCCGTGCCCGATTTCAGCGACCGGCCTAAATATTACTGTTTGGAAATGTTTCCCTATCCCTCGGGGAAACTGCACATGGGGCATGTGCGTAATTATTCAATTGGCGATGTGGTGGCCAGGTTTAAAACGATGCAGGGGTTTAATGTACTGCACCCCATGGGTTGGGACGCCTTTGGCCTGCCGGCGGAAAACGCGGCAATAAAGCACGGAGCTTTGCACCCGGCCCAGTGGACCACGGATAATATTGATTCTATGCGTGAGCAGTTGAAACAATTGGGTATCAGCTATGACTGGAGCCGGGAAGTAGCCACGTGCCACCCCGGATATTATAAATGGACCCAGTGGCTGTTTTTACAGCTTTACCACCATGGACTGGCCTATAAGAAAAAATCTGCTGTGAACTGGTGTCCCTCCTGCGCCACCGTGCTAGCCAATGAGCAGGTCAAAGAAGGCTCTTGTGAGCGCTGTGCCAGCGTTGTCGAGAAAAGGGAGCTGGAGCAGTGGTTCTTTAAAATTACACAATATGCTGACCGGCTGCTGGCCGACCTTGATAAACTGGGCGGCTGGCCGGATAAAGTTAAGATTATGCAGGAAAACTGGATTGGTCGCAGTGAAGGGGCTGAGATTACTTTCCAAATTGATGGTATAGATGAGACCATCACGGTATTTACCACCCGCCCGGATACCGTTTATGGTGTTACCTATATGGTGCTGGCGCCCGAGCATCCCCTGGTGGAAAAATTAATTGAGGGTAAGCCACAGGCCGGGGAGATCAGGGATTTTGTGCATAAGGTGCGCAATTTAAGCGAACTGGCCCGTACTTCCACTGAGGCGGAGAAAATTGGTTTACTGACCGGCGCTCATTGCATTAACCCGGTGAACGGTGAAAAAGTGCCCATATTGGTGGCCAATTACGTGTTGTTGGAATACGGTACCGGTGCTGTTATGGGTGTGCCGGCCCACGACCAGCGGGACTTTGAATTTGCCCGCAAGTATAACCTGCCCATTCGGGTGGTTATACAACCTGAAGGAGTAACACTTGATCCCGCTGTCATGACTGAGGCTTACGATGGTGAAGGATTGATGGTTAATTCCGGGCCCTTTAACGGCACCCCGAACCGGGAGGGCATTACCGCCGTTATAAAATATTTGCAGGAACAGAAGCTGGGCGATGGCAGGATCAACTACCGGCTGCGGGACTGGCTAATTTCCCGCCAGCGTTACTGGGGTGCGCCTATTCCGATTATTTATTGCGATAAGTGCGGTGTGGTGCCGGTACCTGATAAGGATTTGCCTGTCATGCTGCCCATGGATGTGGCGTTTAAGCCCACCGGTCGTTCCCCGCTGGAGGAACATGCGGACTTTGTCAATACCACATGTCCCACATGCGGTGGCCCGGCCCGCCGGGAAACCGACACCATGGATACATTCATGTGCTCATCTTGGTATTATTACCGTTACACCAGCCCCAGGGATGATGCCAATGCCTGGGATTATGATAAGGTAAGGCGCTGGCTGCCGGTAGATCAGTACATTGGCGGTGTTGAACATGCTATTTTACATCTTTTGTACAGCCGGTTTTTTACCAAGGTGCTTTATGATTTGAAATTGGTGGATAATGATGAGCCCTTTACCAACCTGCTCACCCAGGGCATGGTGCTCAAAGACGGAGCCAAAATGAGCAAGTCCAAAGGTAATGTGGTAAGCCCGGAGGATATCGTGGCCACTTATGGTGCCGACACTGCCCGGCTGTTTATTTTATTTGCTTCACCCCCTGAGCGGGACCTGGAATGGAGCGACCAGGGGGTTGAGGGCTGTTACCGATTCCTGAACCGGGTGTGGCGTCTGGTGGCACCGCTGGGTGATATGCTGGCTACAGGTGTAGTTGCGGCTCAGACTGGGGCTAACCCGGTAGGGGTTAACAAGGATATGCGCCGGATGATTCACCTGGCCATCAAAAAAGTAACCGAGGATGTAGGCAACCGGTTTAATTTTAATACAGCGGTCAGTGCCATTATGGAACTGGTAAACGCCATGTACCAGTACCGGGAATTACCCGAGTGCGACCGTGACGCCGGGGTATTGCGCGAGGCGGTTGAGGCTTTGTTGCTGTTGTTGGCTCCCTTTGCCCCACATATTACCGAGGAATTATGGAATTTAACAGGACATGAGGGCATCATTCATGCCCAGCCCTGGCCCCAATATGATCCCGAAGCGATTATTGAAGATGAAATTACCATTGTGGTGCAAATTAACGGCAAAGTCCGGGATCGCATGCTGGTGCCCGCTGACATTAAGCCGGACGCTATGCGGGAACTGGTTATGCAACAGGAAAAAGTACTGGAACTGGTCGGTGACAAAAAGGTAGTTAAAGTAATACCGGTGCCCGGTAAGTTAGTAAATATTGTAGTTGAATAAACCCGGCATGTTTATTTACCTTTGATAGCGTGAACTGAATAAGTGAAGTAGTATTCTGTAATAAAATTATTATGTTGAAATATAAATGGGGCAGATATGCAGTTATAAAGCGTAAATCTGCCCCATTGGTCTATTTACCTGATATGATACCGGTCTGCAAAGTACTTTAATCACAATGGTGTGGTTGCTGGCCGGCTTGCCTGCCATTAATGGCTTATATCTCAACAGTATACTTGCTTGCAAAATATTGTAGGCAGCATCCCATCTTTATTATTAATTTTTTAATGAACTACTGCTCCGTGCTGGAGGTTACTTCCCGTAATGTTTGTTGCCATGTATCGGGGGCTACCCGGCGATATTTGCGGTTATTGATAACATAGTCTTGCCCCGGCACGTCTTTTTTTTGCAATACATCAGATCCGCGATAACGAATTACCCGGTAAAAGGATGCTAAATGTCGCGGGCTGATATTGCTGTCCACTTCCCTGCTAAACACCCAAATAATTTCAGGTACTTTTATTAATACGGCCGGTGTCAGCATGGCATCGGCCAGTTGTCTTATTTCCACTTGCATGTTCACGGGGCCATCAACATACTTACCTTCAAATACATCCATTAATGTTATATGTTGGTCGGCCATATTAATTGGGCCGATTACCTTGCTGACATTAACCAGAGCTTTTTGGTCGATGATAATGTAAGCACTAATCGAATTTTCAAATAATGTTTCCATTTGCTGGGTAAGCTTTACAGGGCCGTGCTTTAAATAATACTCACCAACTGTAGTTGCCTGTTGTCCATCGGCCAGCCATGTATATACCGGTACCGATATAATACCGATGGGACCATCTCTGTTCGGTGAAAAAGTAAGGTTGACTGCTTTAAGTCTGGCTTCATCGGTCCAGAAAATTATCACGCTTTCCGGCGTTTTGCTATTACTTTGCATAGCCAGGGCTCCGGTTGGCTTAATTGTGTTCATACAGAGCAGCGTAAAAAACATTATTGTTAAAGCCTTTTTTAACAGCAAATAACAATATCCCCTTTACTGCAAGATAATAGCTTTTAAATTATATTTATGCTTGTTTTTCCCCTAATTTATGCTTAATTATCAGGTAAAAAACTGCACCGGTGGGTTGGAACTATAATTTTTTGTACACTGGCCTTTGGAAGAACGGAACAGATCTTTATATAAACGGTCAAAGTCGTTGATGGACATGCATATGTAACCATCGGTATTAGTTAAAGTGCCATTGACGAAAAAGTTAAAAAATACATGGTTTTTAGTCAATGTAACAATGGAAAGCTGGTATTCATTGGAGAGCATGTTCAACCACTCCCTTTTGATTTTTATAACGAGATAATGTTCATATTTTATTATTTAATTTTAGTTCATAATCATTAATTAGTCCATAATTATTTTATATAAGTTCAAAATAAATGCTCCCGAATATATCCTTGACAGTTCTTATACCCGGGTATATACTATCTTAAGTTTCTTTAATATGCTAAATAGATAACGAAATAAAGCAAGGGGGTTTACTCTTATGAGTGTCAAATTGCGACTGGGGTTACCCAAGGGCAGCCTACAAGAATCCACATTCCAGCTGTTTAAAAGGGCGGGATTTAATATTTCTGTACGCAGCCGCTCTTATTACCCATCTATAGATGACCCTGAAATCGAGGTTGTGCTGATGCGGGCACAGGAAATACCGCGCTATGTAAATGAAGGAGTATTGGATGCCGGCTTAAGTGGATTGGATTGGATTTTAGAAAATGAGGCCGATGTGGTGGAAGTGGCCGATCTGGCCTATTCCAAGCAGACTACCAACCCCATTCGGGTGGTGATGGCTGTGGCGGAAAACAGCGGCATAAAAACTGTAAAAGACCTGGAGGGCAAGCGTATAGCTACTGAGCTGGTGAGGCTGACTCGTAGTTACCTGGCCAAAAACGGTGTTACGGCATCTGTGGAATTTAGTTACGGGGCGACAGAGGTCAAAGTACCGCAACTGGTAGATGCCATTGTTGACATTACTGAAACGGGCAGCTCTCTGCGGGCCAATAAGCTTGTGGTAATTGACACTATATTGGTATCCACCACCCGTCTACATGCCAATCATAAGGCCTGGGCCGATCCTTTTAAAAAGGAGAAACTACAGAACCTTGCGGTGCTATTGCTGGGTGCGCTGCGTGCGGACTCTAAAGTGGGTTTGAAAATGAACCTACCCAAGGATAAGCTGGATGATATACTAGCTATATTGCCGGCGATGAAACACCCTACGGTGTCGCAGCTTATTAACAGCGATTGGTTGGCTCTGGAGGTCGTGCTTGATGAGAAGCAGGTGCGTGATCTTATCCCAGCGTTGCGCCGGGGAGGTGCTCAGGATATTATTGAATATCCACTGAATAAAGTAATCCCTTAGGCTGTGCTAAAAATTACGCGTTTAGTGGTTACATTGACTAAAAAGAGGATGCGGTCGTGAAAACCGTTCCTCTTTTTGTTTTTTAGCTTTAACATAATGAATTTTATAAACCCAGTACATGAAAATTGATAAGCATTGTAAACAATAAAGAAAATTTAGTCCAAAGTCTTAAAGTATTTGGAACAATTGGTGGTGGTGCCGGTGGAGTGACAAATTTTGTCTGATTTTAAGAAAAGTAATCCAAATAGTTCGCAAAATGGGCTTAAATAGTATATTATTTTATATGATAAACTCCTTAAACGAGAGGAGCGAGGGTAATTGATTCCGCTCAGGGATAGCGCCAAGTCACAAACATTTCCCATAGTTAACTTGTCCATCATAGTTTTGAATCTGCTAATTTATATTTGGGAAGTAACTTTGGAACCGTACCGGCTGAACCAAATTTATTATATCCTGGGGCTGGTGCCGGCTGAAGTATTGAATGCAATTTTCACTGGGGCATCCTTTACACCGATAGTGGTTAGTTTTATTACGGCCATGTTTATTCACGGTGGATGGCTGCATGTTATCGGTAACATGCTATTCCTTTGGGTGTTTGGTGATAACGTGGAGGACCGGTTGGGTCATTTAAAGTACTTGTTATTTTACCTGGTTGCCGGGGCTACGGGCAGTTTGGCTCATATTCTCACCGACCCAACTTCCACTATTCCCGTGGTCGGTGCCAGCGGTGCGGTAGCCGGAGTGCTCGGCGCTTATATTATTGCTTTCCCCCGGTCACGTATACTGGCCCTGGTGCCCATTATAATTATTTTTACTTTAATGGAAATACCGGCGGTGGTTTTCATTGCTCTATGGTTCATTCTGCAGATGTTTAACGGCGTGGCTTCTCTGGGTGGAGCTGCCAATACCGTGGCTTACTGGGCCCATATAGGTGGTTTTTTAATGGGCATTGTATTGATAAAAACCATGGCTCCGCGTGTAAGGGGTTATTTTCGGCCCTAGTATCCAATATTTATGTATTTACAATATGTATTTTTTGAGCCGGGAAATAGTACATTTAGTATAAAACCAAAATTATGTTTTTTAGATATTATTTTAGCAAAGTAAGCCGCGGTGTTTTTGATCGCGGCTTACTGGGAGATTAAACAACCTAATAAATTAAAGCAAAGGAGATGACGTTTAGTGGCCAGGCAAATTAAGCGCTTATATCGTTCCAGCCGCAATTCCATGCTGGGTGGAGTATGCGGTGGTTTGGCGGAGTATCTGGACATTGATCCCAATCTGGTACGGGTGATCTACGTAATTGTTTCAGTGGCCTCTGCTGCGTTTCCCGGTATTCTTGTTTATATAGTTGCCTGGCTGGTTATACCCCGGGATTTTTAACCTTCTATTTTTGACGCTTCCTGCATACGCGGCACGACGCACTCGTGCCCGTTTTCCACTATTACAGGGTGTGGCGTTACATTACCCCCTGCATCCTCTGAATTTACCCATCCGTTTGCCGTCCAGCCCATTCCCGGTCATTCAATATATTTATAAACTAATGCTTAAAATAATAGTTGACATATGTCTATAACTCGATTAGAATATTAACCATAAGGGTATATATTCATAACAAAATTATGGTATTAGGAGGTGGTAGAATTGTGCCACGACCGCGTAAAAGACGACGGGTAGGATTTTTACCCAGGGTTACATACTTTCAACCTGTTGGGTTGGATGAGGAATTCCGGGAAGAGTTGATCACTGTGGACGAAATAGAAGCCCTGCGGTTAAAAGATATGCAAGGTTTGGACCAGGAAAACTGTGCTGAGCACATGGATATTGCCCAGAGCACCTTTCAAAGGATTTTAACATCGGCCAGAAAAAAATTGAGTACGGCTATCTTGGAGGGTAAGGCCATACGCATAGAGGGCGGCGATTATAAATTAATGCCCTATAAACTGGAATGTGATGATTGTGGGCATGACTGGATAAAGACCAACTGGTCATATCCCGATGATGCTATCGACTGTCCCAGGTGCGGTGGCAAAGGAAAAAAATGGCGGGGCCGTTAGGCTGACTAATTTGGTTATAAACTTTTTACCATATTCAGTTACAACTTTTATAAAATTAAAATAATAGGAGGCTAAAAAAATGAAGGTAGCTATCGCCTCAGACGGAGGCAATGTAGCCCAGCATTTTGGCAAATGTCAGGAGTATGCAGTATTTGACGTGGTGGACGGGCGTTCCGAGAATTTTTCCTATATACCAAACCCGGGACACCAGCCGGGATTTTTACCCAAATATTTAAAAGGTTTAAATGTTGACTGCATTATAGCAGGTGGTATGGGACAAAAAGCATTAAATTTGTTTGCGGAAAATAATATTCAACCCATCGTGGGCATTTCCGGTGAAGTAAAACAGGTCATGGAAGACTATATCAACGGTAAGTTAACTTCGGGGGCAAGTTTATGCACCCATCCGGACGGCCAACATCATGACTGTGATGGTCATTGTTAAACAAACAGAGTCATAAGGATTGCAATATTTTATGAAAGGAGGTGAAACATATGCCGAGAGGTGGTTTTGGATATGGATATGGATATGGTATGGGCAACGCGCCGGGATTTGGTTTTGGCCGCGGTATGAGGGGTAATTATAGTGCCAATTGCCGTATGTACCCGTGGATGCCCCGGCACTGGTGGGCAAACAGCAATGTTCAAAATAATATGTCCTCGCCGTTTGCAGCTGGTTTTCCGCAGGAAAGTGAATACCTCAAAAACCAGGCTGAGTTGTTAAAGGCTCAATTGGGAGAGATAGAAAAACGCCTGAATCAGCTAGATAAAAAAGATATCGATAATAATGTTTAATGTGGAGTATACGCTATGACTACATTGGTTTTCTTATGAACAAGCCGCCTTATTTTATTGGCGGCTTATTCATGTAGTATGAATAATTTTATGGTTTAGGAGTGCATGATATGGGTAGCCAATCTTTTATTCCCAATTTAATAAAAAAAGTCAAGCACAGTGATAAACATCTACCAGATAAAAACGTTAATAATGCTGTTGATAAAGATCGGGAAAAAACTGATCGGTTTATAGAAATGATAAATTGTTATAGTAATATAAAAAATAAAAAGTAAGATAATTATATAATATTCCCTATATAGACAATATTAAAGTTTAGAATAATTTCAAAATAATTACTTTGCTATTATTGGTTTACTAGCTTAACGACAATATATATAATGTTACTTATATAAGAAATAGTAATTTATAGTAAAACAATTTACAGGCGGGTGTGTTAAGACAATTAAGCACTAGACATATTGGCGAGGTGAGGATAGTGATTGATCTCACAAGTATGAGCAGGCCACAATCAGTGGCCGTGGTGGGGGCTAGCCCTAAACCAGGCAAAATTGGTCATACTATTTTAGGGAATGTTATTAGTAGCGGTTATAAAGGAAAAATATTTCCTATTAACCCCAAGGAAAAGGAAATAGCCGGTTATAAGACATATACCGCTGTTTCCGAGGTGCCTGAACCTGTGGATTTGGCGGTAATTGCTGTACCGGCAGCACGGGTGCTGGATGTGGTCCGTGACTGTGGACAGGCCGGGGTGAAAAGCCTGGTGGTGATTACAGCCGGTTTTAAGGAAGTTGGTGCCCAGGGTCTGGAAATGGAGAAACAACTGGTGGAATCCTGCCGTAAATACGGTATGCGTTTGCTGGGGCCCAACGTGGTAGGTATTATTGATACCCATACGCCGATAAACGCCTCTTTTTCCGCCACTTTCCCTCAGCAGGGAGAGATAGCCTTTTTATCACAAAGCGGTGCTATGCTGGTGGCTATTTTAGACTGGAGCGCTTCGATTGGAATTGGTTTTAGTAAAGTAGTCAGTTTGGGCAACAAGGCTGATTTGTCGGAAATTGAATTTATTGAAGATGCTGCTGCTGATCCCCATACTAAAGTAATATTGTGCTACATAGAAGATATAGTGGACGGGCCACGATTTTTGGATGTAGCATCCCGGGCGTCACGTAAAAAACCTGTAATTGTGATTAAGTCGGGGACCAGCCAGGCCGGTGCCAAGGCTGCTTCTTCTCATACCGGGGCTCTGGCCGGCAGTGATTTGGCTTATGATGTCGCTTTTCGCCAGTGTGGTATTTTAAGGGCCCGTACCATGACCGAACTTTTTGATCTTGCTGTGGCCTTTGCCAAAGCGCCTGTGCCGAAGGGCAACCGGGTGGCCATTGTTACCAATTCCGGTGGCCCGGGGATTATCGCCACTGATAACGTGGAGGCCAAAGGGCTGCAAATGGCCAGTTTTGATAAAGCAACCATTGAAGAGTTACGGGCTAATCTGCCGGCAGAAGCTAATATCTATAACCCGGTGGATGTGCTGGGAGATGCAAAAGCAGATCGGTATAAATTTGCTCTGCAAAAAGTTTGCGCCGACCCCAATGTTGATAGTGTTGTGGTTTTGATGTGCCCCGTGGGGGTTACTGAGCCCATTGAAACTACCGAAGCCCTGTTGGAAATGCGCCAATCATTTCCCGAAAAACCTATTTTCGCCGCATATATGGGTGGTGAAACCCTGGCTGGTGGCGCTGCCATGCTGGCTAAAGCCGGTGTGCCCTGCTTTACATTCCCCGAGCCGGCTATTGCTTCGATCAGCGGTCTGGTACGTTATAACGAAGTATTGGATGTTCCCAAGGGGAATGGTAACCAAGATTTGGCGAATATTGATCGTAAAGGTGTAAAAGCAATATTTTATGACGTAATTAAAGATAACCGGCTTGTGCTTTTGGGCAGCGAAGCGACAGAGATAGCCAAGTGTTATGGTATACCGGCGGCGCCGGTGGTGCTGGCTACATCTCCGGATGAAGCCGCAGCGGAAGCCGATAAAATGGGATATCCGGTGGTACTTAAAGTAGCATCTCCTAAAATATTGCATAAGACTGATGTGGGTGGGGTGCATATAGGCCTGAACACAGCGGAGGAAGTGCGCCACGCTTTTGTGGAAATAATGGAGAACGTGCATGGCTATATGCCCCAGGCGGTTATATACGGTGTCGAAGTGCAAAAAATGATGCCCAAGGGTACCGAGTTAATAATTGGTATGACCCGGGATATCCAATTTGGGCCGTTAATTGCTTTCGGGTTGGGCGGTATTTATGTTAATCTAATTAAAGATGTCAGCTTCCGCCTGGCCCGTGGGCTAACTGCCAGGGAAATTGAACATATGTTGCGAGAGACCAAGGCTTACACTTTGCTTCGGGGCTATCGCGGTGAAAAACCCCGGGATATAGAAGCACTGGCGGACACCATCAGACGTGTTGCCGAGCTGGTTAATGATTTCCCGGAGATCTCGGAGATGGACATTAACCCGGTATTTGCATACGAAAACGGGCTTTCCGCCCTGGATATAAAAATCACCATATCGTGAGGTGTTCGTGATGAAAAATCTGTTTGTCATGGGTAATCCGGACAGTGGCAAAACGGCGGTTATTCTGGGATTGGCACAAAAATTCAAGGAACTGGGCAACCGGGTAGGTTACTTTAAACCAATAGACAATGGAAGAAAAACTGCTACCGGGAAAGTACCCGGCGGCGATGCCGTTTTAATGAAACACGTGCTGGGTATAGAAGCATCCCTAGGGGAAATCAGTCCGGTTAAGGCTGGACCTTCTTACTTAACCAGGATCGAGGAAAACGCATATAGTATGCAGGATGTTAAATCAGCTTATACAGAAATTGCCAGGGATTGTGACATTGTGTTAATAGAAGGGGCCGTTCATCCTTATGCTCTGTCATCGGTGGGACTGGATTCTGTCACCCTGGCTGGTGAATTAAATGCCCATGCTATTACTGTGCAACGGGTAGACGATGATTACAGCCTTGATCTGGCTATATTTTATAACCGTTATATTTCCGGTCAGGGGATAAATTTGCTGGGTACGATCTTTAGTAATGTGCCCCGTCAACTGTTGGCCAAGACGGAGGGTGTTTTCAGGCCCGCAATAGAGAAATCAGGCTTTAAAGCCTTGGGCGTTATACCCAGTCGCCCGGAGATTGCTTCTCCCACCGTCAATGAGTTTCGGGAAAGACTGGGCGGTGAAGTGCTGGTTGGTCAGGAAAACATGGACCGGCTGGTAGAGGATGTAGTAGTGGGTGCTATGACCATGGACAGTGCACTGACCTATCTCAGGCGGTCAGCCAATAAAGCTGTGGTTATGGGTGGCGATCGTTCGGATTTGGCCCTGGCCGCACTGGAAACCCATACCTCGGCACTTATATTAACCGGTGGTCTATATCCTGACGTGGGGGTGCTGGCCCGGGCGGGTGAAAAAGGAGTACCCGTGATATTAACTTACCAGGATACATATACAGTGATCGAAATGATCGGTCAAGTATCCAGAAATCTAAAACCCACTGATAAGGAAGGGATTGCGGTAACTTTAGATAACATAAACCAGTATTGTGACTGGCAATATATACTGGACGCTATTTAGAAAATAACAGTTAATGTAAAAAGCCCCTGCTCCCCGGGGGCTTTTTATTTTGGTATTCTTACTGAAGCTGTTTGATATAATGTTGTGCAGCTGTGATAATTTGTTCTTGCACTTGCTTTCTTGCCTCCAGCGGGATGCTTTCACTAACTGTTATATCGTTATGGATAGCTTGCCGGTTATATTCCACAATTCCGTCACCTATCAAATGCCCATCATCTGTTACCTGATAGTGTACAATATAGCTGGGATCTATGGATTGATCTTCAATTACTCTGGTTTCAATTTTGTACGCCATTTTATTACCTCCGTCTTTTAAGTTTATTGTTGCCCAGCATGTCATATTTATATATCGATATACCCAAACCTCGATAAAGAAATGTGATGAATCAGATATTAATAAAGGGAATGATCGGGGTGTTATAGAAGAAAAATTACCACGATTTAAAGTAGGTTTAAAAATTGTTGCAGGAAAAAGGGGGGGCCAAATTGCCTTTATTGCGTGCCGGTGGTAGGGAGTTCGAATGTGATGCTATACTTTTGGATAAGGACGGTACTTTACTTGATTTTAAAGTAATGTGGTTGGCATGGTCCAGATATGTAATTGATGAAATAATGAATGGTATTCATTATCATATCAAACGGAAGGTCATGGAGATGGCTATGGGGATAGATTTAGCTGCATGGTATGTGGATCCGCGTGGTCCTCTGGCTGGAGGAACTATGTCCGGCATACGCAAGGCTTTGGTGAAAGTTTTGCTGGAATGTGGAATGGCTGAAGCTAACGCGCATGATCTGGTGACCGAAGTATATCAACGTTCCGAAGCAGCCATGGATTGGGGATCCCTGACCAGACCGTTGCCTGGGTTGCAGGGGCAATTAAAGAAGTTACGCTTTAGCAATTTTAAGTTGGCTGTTGTGACCGCAGATATAACTGAAAGGGCTAAAACATCGCTAAATTCCCTGGGCATGATTAATTATTTTGATGTGGTTATAGGGGCGGATTTGGTAGAAAATAGCAAACCGGCCCCGGATATGGCTCTTTTAAGCTGCCGCCTGCTGGACGTAAAACCGGAACGTGCGGTGGTTATCGGGGACACGCCCCGGGATATTCTTATGGCTAAGGACGCAGGCGCGGGCGGCATTGGGGTGCTATCCGGTGTTTGTATGCGGGAGCAACTGTATGCCGCCGGTGCGGACGCCGTTATTGAGTCAGTGACGGATTTAAGCTAGTTTCTCCATGGCCAGCTGCCCCTCCAAATGGTCGACAAACTGGCGGGCTGAACGGGGTGAACGCCCATTATGCCAGATGGACCACTGCAGCGCACGCTGGCGCAGTTCCTGCTGGGGCAGCGGTAGTTGACGTTGTTCAGCCAACCCAACAGCAATTTTTAAGAAGGTTTCTTGATCTGGTGTAGGGAAAATAACGGTAATGCCGAAGCGGTCGGCCAGGGACAGCTTTTCCTGCACTGAATCCATGGTATGGATTTCCCTGCCGGCATCGTTTTTGGTTCGGTCGGCGAATGTTTCCTTTACCAAATGCCGGCGATTTGAAGTGGCGTATATCAGCACATTATCCGGTTTGTCTTCAATGCCACCTTCCAACAGCGCTTTGAGATCTTTAAATTCGGTTTCATTTTCTTCAAAGGATAAATCATCCACAAACAAAATAAAACGGTGTTTAGTGTGGCGTAATTTCTGAATAATATACTGGTATTCTGCCAGTTGCTTTTTAGGTACTTCCACCATGCGTAAACCCCGCGACCAGTATTCGTTAAGGAGTGCTTTGACAGTGGAAGATTTCCCTGTACCCCGGTCCCCATAAAGCAATAGGTTGTTGGCGGGATAGTTGTTTAAGAACTGCAGTGTATTAGCAATGATTTGTTCCCGGATATCCACATAGCCAATTAAATCGCCTAGTTTTATTGTGTCTGGTTTGCATATACCTTGTAAAGCACCGTTTTGCCATCTAAAGGCGGTATAACGGTTAAAGACACCGCAGCCAAAGGTGGCATAATAATGGGTCAACTTTTCCGCCAGCTTATCCCATTCTTGTGTATTTGCCAAATTCTCTTTGATTTGTTGTCGTTGGTTATTTAGAACAGAACATTCCTGATTTGCCGGTTCAGGGACCGTCCAAACTGGTAAAGCCGGGCTTTCGCCGTCCGGTAAAAAGCTCTGCAGCGCCTGCACGGTAGCGTTGTATATTTCAAGTGCGCTGGTGTTATACAAATTGCGTAAAATTGATAAATCCCATTGGATCGCCGGCATAAAGATGTTAACATTCTTGCCGGGTGCAAAAGCTGCCTGGCTGAACGGGTTAACGTCGTTTAAAATTAGTTCCAGCAGGTGATTTTGCCAGGCATCGGCACCGTTGCAGGGGTTGCCGGTCATGGCTAGCAAGTGGTATACTCCGCCATAACTGTGGGCCGGGTGGATCGCGCCAGTACGGGTGGTCAGTGCATGTAGGTGCTCAATGACCGCCTTTACTACAGGGTCTTTTAAAATATTGCGGTAAATGGTTAATCCTGGTAAAGTATTAATTATAGAGTTAAAATCCGTCATTATAAACCTCTCTTTTATTCCGCGCCGCGGATTAAATAACTGTTTCAGAGAAAACCCCTTTTGTTTTTCCAGTAATGGGCATACTGTTCAAATAGTATACCTCCGGGGCGCCATTCCTGGTTGGTTTGTTCCTCAGTTTTATATGTTTCACTCCATAAATCAAGTTCATTCTTTATGATCAGACGAATTTTTTTATCCCGAGGTTTATGAGTATATACACATAGCACCGAGTTTTTTATGTAAGGACATGGGTCATGGCGGGGATTTTTATTGGCAAATTTAGCCATATTAATTGCACCGTTATCGGCCAGTTTATTCAATTTAGGGCAGAGTTGCCGAAAAAGATCGGCATTTCCCTCGTAAATCCATTTGCCAGCCACCTTATTATCTACATTAGGTGCAAATATATAGGTCCAAACGGTGCCTACTTGTATCATTTGGATTCCCCTTTATAAGCAATACTTAATTATATTATAAATATATCTGTCAAGTAGAGTTAATGGCCTGTTAAACGCAATGTAAATTAGAATTAGTTGGTTAAAATAAGAAATAAAGCGTGTAGGCCCACGAATATTTCAATTAGATCCGGTGGGGAAGCAAAAAAATGTGAGATAATAATTTAGTCATTAATTAGGACACGATATAGGACCCAGTGATACTGGTGCAGGTGGGAAATTTAATCGTAAAGAAAGGATTTTTGCGCACGCTGATGCGTTAGGCTGAAACGACAGGGGAAGTGCTTATAATTGTACACCTGTGTATAATGAGCTGAAACATGGTAGGAAGTGGCAGGCGGTGATATGCTGACTGTTGCGCTTGCCTGAGGATGTTAGCACGCCGGTTAGCACACCGGTACGGAGGTGTATCACCAGATTGGTCGCAGACCTTACATGCTGCAACCAATAATTTTTACACCATCGTACCGGTGTACCGTTGCATATTAATTTTTTAAATCTGGCGGATGCGCGAGTCTATTACGGAGTTTGTCATAACGTCAGGCCACCTTTAAATAAAACTTTAGCGCAGGCATTGTTCGACCAATATAATGATCAGTATGTTTAATACCATTTGAATAAAAAAAATAAAGTAGCGATTATAACTGCCAAACTGGTAATGGATAGTGTGATGCTGATGCGTAGCAATTTTTTTAACAATACATATTCTTTTTCTAAATAACTAAATTTTTCGTTTAGCTCCAGGGCCAGTTTTTCTGCGTCCAGTTTGATTGTTTGTTTTAAGAGTGAGATTTCCTCTTCCATTGCATTAAATTTTTTTTCCGTTGGTGCAAATAATCCGTTTTTCAAGGACTGGGCAAGTGATTTGGTCAACTCACCCGAGGCTGTCTCTCTGTTTAGTTCATAAAGTTTGACCATGTTTTATTCCCCTTCGGTGGCCTGGTTAATAGCGTCTCTGATGGCAGAGAGAACCAGCAGGGGTATCTCTTCAATTTTTTGTTCCAGACGGATAACCCGTTCCCTTAAATCATCTATTCCCTCCCGGTCTTGTTTTTTTAATTCCTCCAGCATGTTTAGTAACCGTCCATTTTCATTCAGTACGGGCTGAACAAATTTACCCCTTAAGCCAGCTAAAATATCTGTTAAAATGTTTTGCATTTCGTCATTTTGGCCTTTAAACATCAAGCACTCCTCCTTTTATATTCTTTTTATAGCCCGGTTGAAAGATTGTAGTAAACCATGTATTTCCTTGGTTCTCTGCTCATTTATTAAACATGCCAGATCTTCAATTAAATCGCGTTTTATTTCTTGACCGGTGCTATCGCTTATTGCCTTAATTATTTTGCGTAACCTTTCATCCAGTGCTCTAGCGTTTTGCATATACATCCCTCCCGGGTTTTGGGTATAATTCATTGGGTGCCGTTGCCAATCTTTCTGTTATTGCTGTATGCTACCAAAGGTTTCTTTTTCTAATTGGTTCATTTTCGCAATATATTGATGAGCTATTATTAATGCCGTAGGAGAAATATTTTGGCGTTCAGGTTCTGGCGCTTTAGACTTTAGATTAATCTTAATTTGTCTTTCCATGTCATTAATAGATGACTCAATGCGACTCTCCTGAATATTGATATATTGGCTTAATATACTGTGAGCCCGCGTTAACTTGAAATTTTCTAATAAATGATCAATTGTATTTTGAAGACTAGTTGTATTTACTTCGTAAGGGGTCAGATCACTTGTATGGGTTTTCCATTTGTGATGAAAGTCGTTCAATAACATATTTATACTGGTGGACATGTCCTGGCAGGATGGCACTGTCACTGACGTGCGGGACAAACCGAGAAAACCTTTTTTAATTGATTTTTGGCCTTCACGGAAACCGCGAAAGTCTTCCTGGTTATTGAACGAAGTGATTTGCTCCTGCCAGTAAGCCATTCTTTGCTTTATTTTTACTAGTAATGTTTGAACTTCGTTTTTTAATAGGGCTAATTGATTTTCTTTATTAGCGTCTTGTGAATTTGGGTCTATTTGAACAGGCATTGCTTTTTTAAAATTTTCCATAAATACACGGTAATTATTTGCACAGCGTAATTCCCAGATATGTTCTTTTAAATGCTTCATAATTCGTGGAAAAGCTATCCTATCACGTCCGGTCAGGGCATCTAATGCTGAAATAAAAAAAATATTACCGGGATCCACTATCCCTCGCGAAGGCTTAACTAAATTTTCCTGTAGGTAACTATATACATTATTTCTTTCCTGAACGGTTAGAGTGTCAGCGAAATTGACAATGATAAACAATTTATGGCTTGGTTGTCGTTCCTTTTGCATGGCCCGGTGAATCAATTTTACGATACCCATATCGGGTTGGGTTAGGATATGTTTGCCATTTAAAAAAAAGAGAAAACAATCTGACAATGGTAAATAGCGGGTGGTTATTTCCCGGTGGTGATGGTATACCGAATCCAGCCCTGGTGTATCTACAAATGTAGCCAGGCGCAGTGATTCCGCCGGATGCTCTATAACAATATCAGATACCCGTAAGGCTAGATGTGAACCTGCTATTTTTGCCAGCGTGGTCCTGTCTCCCGGGGTGTCCAGATTCAGTTCCTGTCTCACGGTGTCTTTAAAGTGTATAACAAAGTAATCAGCCAGCTCGCTGGACAAAAACATTTGGGCAGGTACTTTCTTGAACAGTGATTTCCATGGTCGCCTTTTGCTGGAGAAATCCCGTTTAACCCTGGCAAATGATTTTTTCAATAGCTCTATTTGTTGCAGTAATTCAGTCGCGGTGATTTTGGTTAACCGTCCATTTTTACTTTTTTCCATAGCATATACATGCTCTACTAGTTTCGAGTCGCTGATCCAGTGCTCCAGGGTTGCTAATTCATACCTGCAAAGAATAGCTTGCTGGTTCTCCATCTGGTGGGTGGGGATAACCACCTGACGGGCATAATTGATGATCGCTTTTTTATGAACGCCGTGTTTTAGTCTTGTAATGGTAAAAGTGGTGGGACTATTTTGCGCAGGTAAAATTGCTTCCCCCATCAAGGCGTTAAAAAATGTAGATTTGCCGCTGGAAAATCCACCGGCGGCAGTAACCAGGTAATTTTCCTTTTTAAGTTGGCCATGCAGTGACTCCAGTTGTCTGATGGAATCGGTGTATGGTTTCAGAGACGGGTCATTAATGGCCTGTTCCACTAAGGATAATATTTTTTCTCGTATCAGCACTATATCCCGCTTGGGGCCGGTGGTTTTGTATACTATTGATACGCCTCCGGGGTCGACTGCCGGGCGGTCTGTCTTCTCCATTAATGATGCTATTTGTTGCGATACAGGCGTTAATGTTTTTAGCATGTTTTGGCCTTGGATGATTAAACGAGCTTGTTCAATAGCCGCCCAGAACTGAACCATAAATTTGGCATCATCATTGGCGCGCATTGAATCGGTGATAATACCGGGTATTTGGAGGTCCAGTTTCCTGAGTTTGTCGGTAATTCTTCGTAACTTAAAAATCGCTGCCTGGTTTTCAATAAACAACTGAATTTTGATAATGTCCTGATTATCCATGGTGTTAATCAAATATACGGGTACTTCAGTTGCGCAAATTTGTCTTAAAAACTGGCGGGATTCTTTTAATGATGTACCGTCATAGACACCTAAATTACAATTTATCCAGAAAGAAATATTTAACGGTTTGTTGCTGCGAACAAGTTTTTCTATGTACCGCCGGTCTGCCTCGTTAAGCCCTCTTTGCTGCAATAAATAAACAATATATTCACATTTAGGCAATCGACTGAGCAGTGATGATGGTTCATGTAGCGCATCTATACCCGGTGTATCAATTATATGCAGTTTCTTTAGCAGCTCATGCTTGTACTGTACTTCGACATTGGTGATTCCACCTCCGGGCGGTTCCTTGCGGGTCAAAAGGCCGGTAAGTTCACCTGCAGTTAAAACATGCATCTGCCGGTCGGTAAAATATACCCGTGCCAGAAAACGTTCGCCATAGCTGAATCGAACCGGAGCCGGTGTTGTAGGTATTATATTAACAGGTGAAAGATGATGCCCCAAAAGGTTATTAATCAGGGTGGATTTGCCGGAATTGTATGGGCCCATGATTACCACGTTAGGCACTTCTTCCTGGGTCAGGTAGGTTTGGGTTAACTTATCGACCCCCGAGAAAAAATGTTCAATGCTTTGGTTTTGCATAATTACCTCCCTGATAAATTAATTTAATTGCTCTGGAAGGTATGTCCAGGTTCACCTGTTGGAATATATTACTTGCGGTATGTAATTATGACAAATAAAAACCGGCTTTTTTAAGCCGGATCTTCATGACATTTATAATAATTTTTTTGTGGGTACCAAATGATTAAAACATTTTCAACCCCAACCCTAACGCTTAACGCTATCTATTATTAAATCTTTCAACCTTTCAACACCCGGCACCAGGTGCGAGGCGGGAAAGGCATTCTTCTGCATAGCGCTGTATTTCGTCCGGAAACCAGAAAGACATGGCTTTGGAAGTAACTAATTTAGCCTTGGGCATGGTTAGGCGAGCTATAATGCGCCGGGCCTGTTCTATGTGTTCCGGCGGCATAACCAGTTCATTTACCCCCATGGCGATTAACAGTGGTATGGCCGGCGGTTGCCAGGCCAGGGGTGCTGTTACTGCTACTGATTTGCGCCTTTTGCGCACTTCTTCCGCCAGAGCACTGATTTGAAACAAAAAGGAGGGGGCATAGTCATGAAGCAGATCATTATTCCTGCAGTTTACGTCCGCAGCTAACAAAGTATGTTGTTTTAACCTTTCACTAATGCTGAAAAAGGATACTTCAAAGGCCAGTACCGGTGCCATTACCAATGCCCCCGGCACCTCCAGTTCAATGCCCAGGTCGGGAAGGGAGTGTGTGTTTTGTTCACATAGTTCACGGTGCATGGTGTTTATTGTGTCCTTTACCTTAATTACCTCAGTCACATCGGCAACCATAGGCAGAAGCAGGCGAAAATTACCTTCGGAACTAGCCCTGACAATAGCGCGCAGTTGGGTTTGCAGTATGTCGGGCCGTGCCAGACCTAAGCGCACACCCCGGCAATTATTTGATAATTCGGAGCTATCAATAGCCCTTATCGTTTTAGGGTGGGCTTGCAGCGTGCGCACTGTAACGGGCCGGTTGCCCATTAGACGACTCACTCGGAGCAATATTTCCAGTTGTTCCTCTTCTTCCGGCAGATTATCGCGATTCAAATACATGAAGTCCGTGCTCAGCAACCCAATGCCGTCTGCAGCTGAGGCAGCGATATTTTCCACATCATCCATGGAATAAGCCGGGGCATTAAGTAATATAACCTGTCCATCTTTAGTACGCGTGTGTGATCCAGTTACGGAACTCAAAATAAAATCACCTTCTTGGTTAATTAACGCTGCATTCTTTTGTCGTATATGGTCATTATCGCAAGGATGGCATAGTGATTAGGAAGAATACCCGGCAGGTAGGCGTAATTAAGGCAGTCGTCACCCTGCTAACTTCGCTATTAACTTATGGGTATGAATTCTACATCAACTTCCCAGTAACCTTCACATGGTATGTATTTAGTGTTACTGAAACCGTTGGGTACCTGTCCGGCGTGAGTTGTAAGTGTTACGAACCCATCGCGGAGCATTTTCTATGTGATAAACTGTTTTTTCTAATAACGTTCTATTTTGTCAAGTTCCCTGAGCACAATGTCGTAAGTATATCTGAAAAAGTCGTCCAGGTCATCTTCGACCTGCTCGGCGGCAATCTCAATAAGCCGTGCTACCTTTACAGTATTAATATTAATGCCGTGCCTGGCGAACATTTGCACTTGATATTTATCGGCGAGGGACTGTGCAGTGGCCTTGTAAATCTCAATATATCCCGGAAAACCGGCGATTCTTTTTTTAAGCCCCTGCTCGCGGTATCCAGTTAATTCCCCCAGCAGGCTGGTAATTTGATCAATTAGTTCCTGGTTGTTAAAAGCCTGGTGAATTAAATGTCCATAGGCACCACGATTGCTGATGCGCAGTTCTATACCCATCTCCACAATATTATGTGCTTTCCACCAGCCCATCTCGGGTGGTATATTGCACGCTTCGATGGTATGCTTCACCAGCGGGCGACCTTTTTCAAAACAGTAACCGCGCTCGCAGCCAGGATATTTTTCGTCACCAAAATAATCAAGTCCGTGTGGGGATATGCCGTGGGTGATGATGCCTCGGGCAAAATCGGCCAGGGCATGATTTTCTTTTACTACATATAGTAGCTCTGCGCCCAGGCTGTGCGCCATGGCATGGCTAACCCGGGCGCTGATGACCATATCAGGGAAAAGACTGCCCAGGGTAATAGCGTCGGATCGGCGCCTTAGCACGGTTTCAGCAAAAAAAATATGAGTTTGCGGAAAAATGGTAATCTCCCCCCTTGCGATAAAATGTGCTAATATAGTAATTGTTGTAAAATCAATAAAGTTTATAAGTTTATTATATTTCCGGAGGCACTGGCCCATGTCAAAGCAAAATATTTTTAAGGCTTCCACAATTTTACTGGTTTTGTTTGTAGCCAGCCGGGTGCTGGGTTTTGTTCGAGAACAGGTAATTGCTGCCCTGTTGGGTACGACATTGCAATCCGATGCCTTTGTGGTGGCGGCTACCATTCCCTTTACTTTATCCACAATTATTGGCGTTTCAGCGGGTAACGCCTTATTGCCCATGTATACAGGACGTTTGCAGGATGCAAGTCGGGTTTACCTGGCTTCGACTGTCTTATTTGTTGTTGGTGCCTTGGTTACGCTGTTGACGGTGCTGGGATTGATTTTTACTCCTCAGGTGCTGGATTTACTTGCACCCGGCTTTACCGGTGAGGCCAGGCGTACGGCTTTGTTATGTACCCAAATAATGCTCCCGTCAACAGTTTTTCTCACTTTGGGTTTTTTGGCAAAGGCAGTGCTCAATGCCCACCGGGAATTCACGGTTCCAGCCGTGGCACCGGTACTGCAGAATATAGTTTTTATAGCCCTTATAATACCCCTGGGTGGGTTCATGGGGCCTGGCCTGGCCTGGTGCACCCTGGCCGGGGCGCTGGTATTTTACTTATATAACCTGCCTGCTATGGGGCGGTTTGGCATCCCCTGGCGCCCGCTTTTGGATACCACAGACCCTGATGTGCGCCGGGTGTTGATAATGTCTATACCGGTAATCATAACTGCCTTGGCCAGCCGGGGATTCGTTTTTGTGGATCGCTGGTTTGGCTCCCACCTGGTGGAAGGGAGCATTGCCGCCTTGAATTTTGCCAACCGGATTAGAGAGCTGCCCTATGGTTTATTTGTTGCAGTGGTATCTTCAGTCCTGTTTCCAGCTCTGGCAGCGGCCGCCGAACGCCAGGATATGCAATTGCTGCGTGATAGAACGGCCCTGGGCCTGCGTTTGGTGGCGCTAATAACCTACCCAAGTGCAACATTAATGCTGGTGCTGGCTGTCCCGGTGGTTCGGTTGCTCTTTGAACGAGGTGCTTTTGATACAACGGCCACCATTGCCACAGCTTCAGCATTAAGTTTTTATGCTTTTTCCGTAGCCGCCATGTCAGCAAGCTCTGTGCTGACTTATACATTTTTAAGCCTGCGGGATGCCCTGATGCCCCTATGGGTGGGCCTGGCCGGCCTTTCTGTAAATATATTTTTAGACTATCTATTGGTAGACCGGATGGGGCACGCCGGCCTGGCACTGGGCAATACAATAGGATCTTTTGTTACCGCTATTCTTTTTATGTTTTTACTATCCAGCCGTTTAAATGGTTTTGATTGGCGTGGGCAGGGGATCGACCAGTTAAAAATAATAGTTGCGACGATTATTTTTTCTATAATATTATGGCTCGTTGGTAAGTACACAGGGTTGTTTAATGAAAATATATCCCCCTGGGGCCAACTATTGGGTATGACGCTGGCGGTCGGTACGGCGGGGGCCGCCTATTTGCTGACTTTGATATTTTTAAATGTTAAAGAAATTATTATGATGAAGCAAAAATTTATAAAATAAAAAAATGCTATTGTGCAAAACATAATATTATAATATATTAGTTTGTAAAAAGACTTGGGGGATATACAATTGAAAGAAACATCTAAATACGAAGAACCCGCCAGGTTATTGAAGGCGCTTGCTCATCCCACTCGCCTATGCATTGTAGCCGGGTTAATGAACGATAGCTGTAACGTTAACAAAATGAAAGAGTGTCTAGAACTGCCGCAGTCTACGGTATCTCAGCAGTTGGCTATATTGCGTGCCCAGGGTATCGTGGACGGGGTGCGCCACGGTACCGAAGTTTTTTACAAAGTAGCCGATGAAAAAGTCAAGGAATTGGTCAAAGTGCTTCTCGAAGACGATCTAGTTGTTTTTAAATAAAAGTAAACTTTAAAATAAATAATTCATTTTTCGCGGTTGTTTTCCGTAACCTGGTAATTAATAATTCTTACAAGGTGATAAACGAGCTAAGCTAATTTATACTATTAGGCCAGGCCCGTTTTAACGCTTTGCCGTTTAAAAAATCAAACTTTTTACCCTGCCAGGTGTCCTCTGCTTCCAGCAATCGCTCGAGTTCCTGTTTTATTTTCCACCAACTGGTGTCCCAATTGCAAAAGAGCACCTCGTTTTGTGGTCCTTTGCCCACCAGGCGCTGTATTACTATATTCGGGTCCAGGTACTCCAAGAAAGTAATAATACGTCTAATATATTGATTCATTGATATTATTTCGAACTCACCGCGTTCGTACATGTTGCCCAGTTCAGTGCCGCGTACTATGTATAGTGAGTGTAACTTGACATAACGAGTACCCAGAGCAGATATAATTTTGGCGTTTTCAATAACATCACTCATATTGTCCCAAGGTAAATTCAATATTAAATGAGTGCAAACTTCAAATTGACGCCGGTGAATGCGCAGCACTGCATCTATAAATTCAGCCAGGGTATGACCCCGGTTTATTTTTTTTAGCGTATGGTAGTTAACGGTTTGTAATCCGAGCTCAATATTAATGTCTATATTTTTTTCGGCCTGTGCCCTGGATAGTATATCCAAGTACTCCTCGCTGATACAATCTGGTCTGGTGGATACAGAAATGCCTACTATATCTGCTTCTTCAGCCGCGCATTTGATATTATCGGCAAATTGCGCGGGAGGCAGATAGGTATTGGTAAAGGCCTGGAAATACGCAATGAATTTGTTGGCGTTAAACCGCCGGCGGAAATATTCTTTGTTTTGCCTTAGCTGTTCTATTACCGAAAGAGTATTGGGTAAAGCGTCAAATCCGGAGCCTTGTTCATCGCAGAAAATACAGCCTCCGTAGCCCAGGGTGCCGTCCCGGTTGGGACAGCTGCCGGGCAAATTGACCGGTAGTTTATATACCTTTTGCCCAAATTTGTTGATTAAGTGCCTGGAATATATATTGTACCTGAAGTTGTTTACATTCATAATATCCACCAATCCAGATGCATGATATTTATCAAAATTCTATCACATGTGGTGGAAAACCAAAAGAATTTAGAATGGTAAAAATAATTTGGTTTTTAATAACCATTAAACATAATTCTATACTTGTGTATTAATCAATAAATGGCAAAAAAACCTTGATGATTTATTTAAGAGTGTGTCCAGATACTTAAAAAGTCGTGGAAAAAACTTCCACGACTTTTTAATATAAGCTTTTGCTTAAGACAGGGGCTGGGGTTTAATCCGCCATATAAGCGGCGGAAACACTGCGATACATGTTTTCCCGGTTTATACCCGTCCAGGTTATTTTAGGTACACTGCCCAGTTCCCGCTTGGCCATGTACAGCACCAAATCCAATACCCGGCAGGAATAGCCCCACTCATTATCGTACCAGGCCAGTACTTTAACCAGATATTCATCCATGACAATGGTGGAAAGGGCGTCAACAATTGAAGAGTGGGAATCTCCGTAGTAATCCTTGGATACCAATGGCGCATCACTATATGCCATTATCCCTTTTAATTCACCATCGGCGGCACGCTTTAGCGCGCCATTAACTTCTTCTACTGTGGCAGGGCGTTCCAACACAGCCACAAAATCTACTACAGACACGTTAGGAGTCGGCACTCGCATGGCCATACCGTTTAGTTTGCCCTGCAAATCGGGGATAACTAGCCCAACGGCTTTGGCAGCTCCTGTGGTGGTTGGTATAATTGATACTCCGGCAGCCCGGGCCCTTCGTAAATCTTTGTGCGGCAGATCTAATATTTGCTGGTCATTGGTATAGGAGTGCACCGTAGTCATCATGCCGTTTTTAATATTAAATTGTTGGTGTAGCACCTTAACAATGGGGGCTAGACAGTTAGTGGTGCAGGAGGCATTGGAGACAATATTATGTTTTCCCGGGTCATAGTCATTATGGTTGACGCCCATTACTATAGTGGCATCCACATTTTTACCCGGCGCGCTGATGATTACCTTTCGAGCTCCGGCCCGCAGGTGACTGGCTGCATCTTCCCCTTTGGTAAAACGCCCGGTTGATTCAATTACCATGCCCACGTTTAATTCGCCCCAGGGCAATGCTCCAGGATCCTTTTCAGCCATGACTTTAATCTTCTTGCCGTTTACTGTAAAGCCATCTTCTGTAGCTTTTACGTCGGCATTAAGGACGCCATGTACGGAATCATATTTTAACAGGTGGGCCAGTGTTTTGGCGTCAGTTAGATCATTAACCGCCACCACATCCACTTCCGGGTTATCGAGCGCCGCCCGGAAAACATTACGTCCGATGCGACCGAAACCGTTAATGCCTATTTTGATGGTCATAATTGCGGCAACCCCTTTCTATTGAATGAGAAAAATAATTTTCTCTAAAACTAGTTTTACCACCGAACTAAAAGGTATGAATGTCAATGTGTTCTCGCCAAAGAGGGCAATTCCGCAGTATCCTGATGATACCAATGCTTAATGCTCAAATTTCCAATTTCATTATACATAAGTATAATTTATATTTTCATGTCTTTAAAGTGGTTAGCGCAATATTTCACAAAAATTTAAGATTTGCCAAATATGCTGTAATAATTTTCAGGAGGCTTTACTAAGTGTTCTAATTTACAAATGTTGATTTCCTCCCGGAATGCTTAATATGGCTTTATTGTTTGCGATTAGTTTCTAGTAATTCTCCATTTTAAAGTGTAAAATGTAGCAGAAAGTAAACAAACATAGGAGGACACCAATGCCTGATATTAATGTTAATGATGATATTGCCTTAAAGATAAAGAACGACCCTTTTCCAAAACATATGGGAGTGGAAATTATCGAACTGTCGCCGGGGTTTGCCAGGGTATCCATGAAGGTTCAGGAGCATATGACCAACATACTAAGAATTACCCATGGCGGTGTAGTTTTTACTCTGGCTGATGTTGCCCTGGGCATTGCCAGCAATGCCCGCGGGTCGGCAGCGGTGGCTGTTAATGTAAACATAAATTTTATCAGGGCCAGCAGACCCGGTGATGTTTTGATTGCTACCGCAGAAGAAGTTCATCTTGGACGGCGTACGGCAAATTATAGAATAACTATAGAGGATGATGATGGAAAAGTAGTTGCTATGGCGCAAGGTTTAGTGTTTAGAGAAAGCTAATCAACTGTTATATAATTTCCTCAAATACTGTTGCATAACGAGAGCTCTTGGGCATAGCCCGAGGGCTTTTATGCTTTTGCAAGAAGTATGATGTTGAGCTTGGAGTACAAAAAGTGGAGGACCAAGTAATATTCATGCATGTAAAAAGTCATCTCAAAGAAGCTGAATAAACATGAAAAACATGGGGAAACTATTAAATGGAAAGAATGGAGGTGAAAAATATGAATAAAACTGCAACCGCACTTTTATTTAAATTTATTATGACCTTTGTTTTTGCTATTATAGCCCTGAGATTCATAGACAACAACACATGGGGTTGGGTATTTTGGGTGGCTCTTGCAGGTACAGCACTGAACTATCTTGTAGGTGATCTGTTTGTCCTGCCAAAGTATGGTAATATTGTTGCATCAGTCGGTGATGGTGTCATGGCTGCGCTCGCAGCAT
This sequence comes from Desulfoscipio gibsoniae DSM 7213, assembly GCF_000233715.2. GTDB lineage: Bacteria > Bacillota > Desulfotomaculia > Desulfotomaculales > Desulfallaceae > Sporotomaculum > Sporotomaculum gibsoniae. The sequence continues at coordinate 3,360,851 of NC_021184.1, read as the reverse complement.
ATATTATAAATTTAATAGTGCCGGCTTTTCAAACAACTTTTACCGCTTTGGCTTTATTTGCGGTGCTAGTTGCGGTGGGAGAGTACTTTTTCCACCAGTATTTACAGCGTTCTGAAAAAGTTGAACCATAAAAAAACAGAAAAAATGCAATAGAAAACCAGGCCCGTCTATTTTGTCCGGACCTGGTTTTTTTATGGGCATTGATTTTCTTTTTTGTGTGTAACAGGCATAATTTTTCCTCAATACTATTATCGACTTTCATATCATGCCAGGAATTAAAAAAACGCATTGATAATACCTCCTGTCTCTGCGGCCACGCATTATATATAAATATAATAGATAATATGTGTTAAGTTGGCAATATTAACGCTATTAAGATAATTTAATATTAGCGGGCTTTAATTAACTATATTTTGATAAAATGTATATGTTATTAGAGTGCAGATACCAACAATCAAATTTAACAATTTAACTTAAAACCAGGACGGGGTAATCGGAGAATAACCTATGGTCTTATCCAATCAACTTAAGGGGTTTTTATATATTCTATTGGCAGACTCGCTATGGGGTCTTTCCGGAACAGTGGCTAAATACCTTTTTAACCAGCAAGTCAGTCCCTATGATTTAGTTCAGTTAAGATTAATTTTGTCATTTATTCTATTAGGGGCTTATTTTGCCGTTGTTAACCCCAAATTATTAAAGGTTCAACAAAGGGATTATGGTTATTTTTTAATCTTTGGCATTTTTGGTGTGGCCACGGTACAATTTACCTACCTTTACGCCATTAGTGAAACCAACGTGGCTACTGCTGTTTTTTTACAGTACCTGTCACCTATTTTTATTCTTTTATACGGACTTTTAACTCGTCAAGAAATAATAACCGCAATTAAGCTGCTGGCCATCAGCAGTGCAACACTGGGTGGATTTTTAATTGTTAAAGGTAATTTCGGCTCGGGGCTGGCTGTTACAATACCCGGTTTAATTGGTGGTTTGGCGTCAGCTCTTTCTTTTGCCTTTTATACTATTTATGGTAAATACGGACTTGATAGGTATTCGCTCTGGACGCTTTTATTATGGGGAATGGGGGTGGGGGGTATTGTGTGGATGTTTCATGCGCCGCCCTGGGTTACTTTCTTCTCATATAGTCGCGAGGTTTCTGTTTTTTTCTTTTACATTGCTATTTTTTCTACCATTTTGCCGTTTGGTTTCTTTTTTAAAGGTTTGCAATACCTTTCCCCTGTGGTTACGGGGATTACCAGTTCCATGGAGCCTGTGCTGGCGGGTATCATCGCTTATATCATTTTAGGGGAAGTGCTTTCGAATCTGCAGATTATCGGCTGTTCGCTTGTAATTGTGGCTGTTGTGCTGGTACAAATCAGAAAAGAGAAAAAACCATAGGCTTTCGGGAAATTGCCGGGCGGCAAATCAGCCCGGAGCTGGCCCGGGAGCTGTTAGAGAAGGGCAGGACCGGGGTGGTCGAAGGGTTTATTTCACGTGCTGGTAAAGCTTTTAACGCAGCCCTGGTACTGGGTCCCGACGGCAAGGTAGGGTTTGACTTTCAGGGGAAGGGGCAGAAATAAGAGTTTTGCAAATGTGCTTTGTTTTTAGCAATAATGCATCAATTCTGTGCATTGCTGGTTTAACATAATTTCATTAATAGTATGACTTGCAGCACAGCAAAAAAGAGGGCTTATAACCCCTCTTTTTTAACTGCCTTTTATCTTTTTAAAAAAAATTATTCATTGAGCAATTGTTTGGCGATAACGATGCGCTGTATTTGGTTGGTACCCTCGTAAATCTGGGTTATTTTAGCATCCCTCATGTAGCGCTCCACAGGGTACTCCCGGCAGTAACCGTAGCCGCCCAATATTTGCACAGCGTTGGTGGTTACCTCCATGGCGGTATCGGTGGCGTACATTTTAGCCATGGAGGCCTCCTTGCTGTAGGGTAGTCCCATGTCGCGCATGCGGGCGGCCCGGTATACGAGAAGACGGGCGCAGTCGATGCGGGTGGCCATGTCCGCCAGCATAAACTGGATAGCTTGGAAGCTGGCTATGGATTGGCCAAACTGTACCCGTTCTTTGGCGTACTGTTTCGCTACGTCAAAGGCGGCCTGGGCAATGCCCAGTCCCTGGGCACCAATGCCGATGCGCCCGCCGTCTAACAGGGACATGGCTATTTTAAATCCTTCCCCTTCACGGCCTAACAGATTTTCTTTGGGTACCATGGCATTGTCGAAGATTAATTCGGTGGTTACGTCACCGTGTAGTCCCATTTTTTCTTCGGTTTTTCCAACGGAAAACCCGGGGGTGTTTTTGTCAATCAGCAAACAGGTTACACCATTGTGGCCCAATCTCTTATCCAGAGTGACGAAGGTGACATACACACTGGCATCGCTGCCGCTGGTGGTAAAAATTTTATTACCGTTGACAATATAGTGATCACCCACTAACCTGGCGGTGGTGGAGATGTTGGCCGCATCTGAGCCGGCATTGGATTCGGTGAGGGCAAAGGCTCCTACGTATTTACCCGAGGCGAGTTTGGGGATATATTTTTGTTTTTGCTCTTCAGTGCCGAAATAAAGAATGGGGAAAGTACCCACCGAGGTGTGAACGGCTAGTATTACTCCTGTGGATGCGCAGGCCCGGGATATTTCCTCAACAGTAATTATATATGAAAGAAAATCACAACCTGCACCGCCATACTCTTCGGGGATAGGTACCCCCATCAGACCCAGCTCGCCCATTTTTTTAATGTTCTCTATAGGGAAACGATGGGTACGGTCAATTTCAGCTGCCCGGGGTGCTATTTCATTTTGAGCCAATTTTTTGACCATATCGCGCATCATTTGCTGCTCTTCTGTAAGCATGTAAGGCATTTGGGGACCACTCCTTTCCTTACTCTACCTTGATCATTATTGCATCACCCTGAGCGGCACCGCTGCAGATAGCAGCTACGCCGATGCCGCCGCCCCGGCGGCGCAGTTCGTAAATTAGGGTCATTAGGATGCGGGCACCGCTGGCACCAATGGGGTGACCAAAGGCTATGGCCCCTCCGTTGACGTTAACCCTGTCGGGATCCCAGCCTGTTATTTTAGCGCTAACCAAAGCCACTGCGGCGAAGGCTTCATTAACTTCCAGCAGATCCACTTGATCTATGGTCATGCCCTTTTGCTTGAGTAGTTTATTTATCGATAGTCCGGGTACGGTGGCGATATATTTGGCGTCCTGTGAAACCGAAGCGTGTCCAAGGATGGTGGCCAGCGGCTGTTTACCTAATTCCCCAGCCTTTTCATCAGACATAACAACTAGCGCTCCGGCTCCGTCGTTTACACCAGGTGCGTTGCCGGCTGTAACGGTATTTTGGGGGTCAAAAACCGGTGGCAGCTTGCGCAGCGCCTCAATGCTTGTGTCACGCCGGGGTCCTTCATCGGTGTCCACCACTTTGGCATCGCCTTTCTTTTGAGGTATAAGCACAGGTACTATTTCATCTTTAAGCCGGTCACCTTCCATGGCGGCAATGGCCAGTTGATGACTGCGCAGCGCCCACTCGTCCTGTTCTTCACGGCTGATTCCATACTCAATGGCTACTTCACCGCCATGAATGGCCATGTGCCGGTCGTAAAAAGAGCACCATAAACCATCATTTACCATTAAGTCGACAAATTTCGTATCAAACATACGCAGCCCCCAACGGGCGTTGGATACAAAATATGGTGCATTGCTCATGCTTTCCATACCGCCCGCAACAATAATATCGGCATCACCAGACCGGATCATCTGGTCGCCCATGGTAACAGCCCGCAACCCCGATGCACACACCTTATTTATAGTTTCAGAGGGGACTTCCCAGGGCAGGCCGGCTTCCCGGGTGGCTTGGCGCGAAGGTATCTGCCCGCAACCGCCCTGGAGTACCTGGCCGAATATTACGCTGTCTACCATAGCGCCGTCCAAGCCAGCTCGGTTTATAGCTTCGGCAATAGTGATACCGCCAAGTTTTGTGGCCTTTAAAGGTTTAAGTGCGCCACCAAGCCTGCCGAAAGGGGTCCTGGCTGCACTAACAATTACAGTTTGTCGCATTTTAATACTCCCTTCTTAGTTAATTAAATATTTAATGTTAACTTATTTATTACAAATATTTTAAAATTTAAATTATTTGCAAATATTGTGCCAGGTTTAGTGTTTGTTTTTTAATATTCAGAATCAAATCTAAATGCAGACTTATCAGTTATTTTATCTTGCAATACTTTATAGGTAAATTTTAACTGTGTATTTATTTGTATACAGTTGGTCTGTTGGTATGTAAATGGTTGTGTTGTTCACCAGTTCGTTTAACGAGACCCAGGGAGCCTGGTCCTTATAAGTCTAGAAAAATCGTGTTCAGTGTTGAGTTTATTTTTTTAGAAATTTTTATAAATTATAAAGGGCATCGCTATGTAGCGATGCCCTTTATTTCCCCAGTACTTCTGGGGCATTGTATATTAATTGTGCAATATTAAACATTCCCGGTATTTGTTTGTATCTTATAAGCTTTTATAGTCCTACTCGATAGTCATAATTACTGTATCGGTGTTAATTACGTCGCCAGCTGCCACTTTGATTTCCTGTACGGTGCCGTCAGAAGGAGCAAAAATTTTAACCATCATTTTCATAGCTTCGATGGTAGCCACAGCGTCGTTGGCTTTGACATTGTCGCCCACCTTTACATCGACGGATACTAATTTTCCAACCATTGGGGAAACTACATTAGCCATTATATTACCTCCTTGGTATATTATTTTAATTTTCCGGGAAATTTATTTATACCGTAATATTCTAAACGATAATAATGAAAACAATACTTACAATACCTTTGTATTGTCTGACGTGCGCCATTCTTTCCTATGACGCGCTTTATCGCCTAATGACCTGCCCCCTCCCCTCAGTTTCGTTTGGGTTACTTCTCTGCACTATTGAAAATTATTACATATTTCAAAAGTAACGTCAATATTTTTACTATAATTGGCTAATGATAATACTGTCTTGTTATTTTATAAAAACCATGCTAAAATATAACCTTAAGTAACATGCCGGCATATTAACCGGCTATTTATTTTTTTGTTGTTAGCCTTGACAGAACAGTGGAAATATTTATCCGCTGGAGGAAATGTTTGCATTTTAGTAGAATACTATTTGTAATTACGCTGGATTTGGATAAAATAATACTGTGCTATGGAAAACATTACATATGACAACTTAAAAGGGGGAGCATTAATGAAAGCGACCGCGGAAAAGCTGGAGAACAATACAGTAGTACTCGATGTAGAGGTTGATGCCGAACAGTTGGCCAGAGCGCTTGATCAAGCTTATCGTAAACTGGTCAAAGATGTACATGTACCTGGATTTCGCAAGGGCAAGACACCGCGGGTGGTGTTTGAAAATTATGTCGGCAAAGCCGCCCTATATAATGAAGCTGTGGAATACGTTATCCCCGATGCTTACATGCAAGCCGTAAATGAAACAGGTGTTGAACCGGTTGCCCAGCCTCAACTTGAAATTGAGCAGGTTGAAGAAGGCAAGGCGGTTAAATTTAAAGCTACCGTACGTGTTAAGCCCGAGGTTACACTGGGTCAGTACACTGGTCTTGAAATAACCAGGCCCAAGGTAGAGGTAACTGATCAGGATGTGGACAATGAGCTTGCCAAACTGCAGGAAAGACATGCTCAGTTAATTAACCTGGAAGAGGGTGCCGTTGCCGGCGGTGATATAGCTTTGATTGACTTTGTTGGCCGCAAGGATGGGGTTGAATTTGAAGGAGGTCAGGGAACGGATTATTCCCTGGAGATTGGTTCAGGTACATTTGTACCTGGTTTTGAGGATCAGCTTATTGGTGTTACCGTGGGTGAAACCAGGGATATTACCGTAACCTTCCCGGAAGACTATCCTAATGAAGATCTCAAAGGGCAGGAGGCGGTGTTTACTGTTACTGTAAAAGGCATCAAGCGCAAGGAAATTGCTGCTCTTGATGATGAGTTTGCCAAGGACGTCAGTGAATTTGATACCCTTGAGGAATTAAGGGCCGATTTGCTGAATAAGTTAAAAGAAGCTGCCGACAATAGAGCCCAGCAGCAGATAAAGGGTGACGTGGTGCAAAAGGCCGTGGAAAACGCGGTGGTGGACATTCCAGAGGAAATGGTGGACACCCGGGTTGATGAAATGTTGGTTAATATGGAAAGACGCCTGATGTCCCAAGGAATGAACATGGAGAATTACCTGAAATATACTGGATCAACCATTGATGATTTGAAAAAGAGTTTTCGTGATGATGCCAAAAGAGGCGTTAAAACAACTCTTTTGCTGGAGGCTATTGCCAAAAAAGAAGCTATTGAAGTTAGTGATGAAGATTTGGAAAAAGAGATTGCTACAATGGCCGAAAATTACCAGCAGGATCCTAAAGTTTTGCGTAAAATACTTGAAGGACAGAATCAAGTCGAATTTATCCGGGAAGGTTTGCAGCAACAAAAAGCCATTGATTTTATTGCCGATCAGGCCACGCTAGTGGAGGGCACAAACGAGCCAGTCGAAGAATAAGTTATTGCCAAAAGGTTATTTTTTAGTGGTATGGTCTTAAATAATACCGTATAATATTAGGAGGAGATCCGCATTGTCTTATCTGGTTCCTATTGTAGTTGAGCAGACCAACCGGGGCGAAAGATCTTACGACATCTATTCAAGACTTTTAAAAGACCGGATTGTTTTTATCGGTGGCCCCATTGATGATACTGTGTCCAACCTGGTTATAGCCCAGTTATTGTTTTTGGAAGCGGAGGACCCAGAAAAGGATATTAATATTTACATTAACTCGCCAGGCGGGGTGGTAACTGCAGGCATGGCCATTTATGATACCATGCAGTACGTTAAGCCCGATGTTTCCACTATTTGCCTTGGCCAGGCGGCCAGTATGGGTTCTTTCCTACTGGCGGCCGGTGCGCCCGGTAAACGCTTTGCACTACCCTACGCCCGGATTATGATTCACCAGCCGCTGGGTGGAGTGCAGGGCCAGGCTACGGATATCGATATCCATGCCAAGGAAATATTACGCATGAAAGACACTTTAAATGACCTACTGGCCAAACATACCGGCCAGCCCAGGGATAAGGTAGCCCGGGATACGGAACGTGACTTCTTTATGTCGGCTGAAGAGGCAAAAGAGTACGGCCTCATAGACAAAGTGTTTGTGAGGGCCAAGCAAAGCTAAAAGAGGTGGAATTATGTTTAATGAAAAAGGTCAGTTAAAATGCTCCTTTTGCGGCAAGCTCCAGGATCAGGTTAAAAAACTCGTAGCCGGGCCGGGCGTATACATTTGTGATGAGTGTATTGAACTGTGCAATGAAATTATTGAAGAAGAGTTGAGCGAAGATATCGGTCTGGAACTCGGGGATATTCCCAAGCCAAAGGAAATTAAGGATATCTTGGATCAGTATGTCATTGGGCAGGACAGCGCAAAAAAATCATTAGCCGTGGCTGTATATAATCATTACAAACGAATCAACCTGGGTGGCAAAATAGATGACGTGGAATTGCAAAAGAGCAATATAGTTATGTTGGGGCCCACCGGTAGCGGGAAAACCCTGTTGGCCCAAACGCTGGCCAGATTGCTAAACGTGCCTTTTGCTATTGCTGATGCTACATCGCTTACTGAGGCCGGTTATGTGGGCGAAGATGTGGAAAATATTTTGCTTAAGTTGATTCAGGCTGCTGATTATGATGTGGAAAAAGCCGAGCGGGGCATTGTCTACATTGATGAAATTGATAAAATTGCCCGCAAGTCTGAAAACCCGTCCATCACCCGGGATGTGTCCGGGGAAGGTGTGCAACAGGCACTGTTGAAGATACTGGAGGGCACCGTGGCTAGCGTGCCACCACAGGGCGGTCGTAAACACCCGCACCAGGAATTTATTCAATTGGATACCACTAATATATTATTTATCTGTGGCGGCGCATTTGACGGTATTGAAAAGATCATTCAAAACCGTACCGGTAAAAAGGTGATGGGCTTTGGTGCTGAAATCAAGCCCAAGCAGGAAATGCGCATTGGTGAAATACTATCTCATATATTACCTGAAGACTTGTTGCGTTATGGGTTGATCCCTGAGTTTGTGGGACGCCTACCCATCATAGTCACTTTGGATGCACTGGACGAAGATGCACTGGTACGTATTCTAACTGAGCCGCGGAACGCGCTGGTTAAGCAATATGAAAAGCTTTTGGATCTGGATGGAGTTGGTTTGGAATTCCAGAGCGATGCCCTGAAAACCATTGCCCAGGAGGCGTTGCGCCGCAAAACCGGTGCCCGGGGATTACGTTCCATACTTGAGGATATTATGTTGGAAATTATGTATGACGTTCCTTCCCAGCAGGATATCGCCAAGTGCGTAGTAACTAAGGATACCGTACTAAATAAAGAAAAACCGATTGTTATAACCATGGAGCGAAAAAAGAAAAAAGAAGAATCCGCGTAAAAATCCACCCAAGGGTGGATTTTTTTTATGGGGTGGGTAAAGAAAATGGTATTCCCGACGCCTCACGGTTTTTATAAATTACAGCGTGATGCGAAAAATATGACATTGCAGGGGTTGGATAAAATATGAAAAAATTAGGCAATAATATAATATCAGTCATCATACCCGTTACAGGCCTGAAAAAGCGGGTAATTTATATATTAGTTAGGCAAGGGGAGGCACCGTAATGGAATTTTCCAGTGGCATAGCTAGTTTTATTACATTTATTCAGGTGTTTTTCGCTGTAATTATTGGGTTATATTTTTGGAATTTACTTAAAACGCAGCAGGGCAATAAATCTGCCGTGGAAAGGGAATCCCGCAAAGAGCTGGAGAAATTGCAGAACCTGCGCAAAATATCCCTTTCTGAACCTTTGGCTGAAAAAACCAGACCTGGCTGTTTTGGTGAAATTATTGGTCAGTCTGAGGGTTTAAAATCTCTTAAAGCGGCATTGTGCGGACCCAACCCTCAGCACGTGATAGTTTATGGGCCGCCCGGGGTGGGTAAAACAGCAGCGGCCCGGTTGGTGTTGGAGGAAGCCAAGAAAAATCCCTCTTCTCCATTTAAAGATAACGCCCGATTTATTGAAGTGGACGCTACTACAGCACGTTTTGATGAACGTGGTATTGCCGATCCGTTAATTGGCTCAGTGCACGATCCTATATATCAGGGCGCAGGGCCCATGGGTATGGCGGGTATTCCGCAGCCCAAGCCCGGGGCAGTGACCAAGGCACACGGCGGCATGTTGTTCATTGATGAAATAGGTGAACTGCATCCCATCCAAATGAATAAACTGCTTAAAGTGATGGAAGATCGCAAAGTGCTCCTGGAAAGTGCCTATTACAGCTCCGAAGATGCCAACATCCCAGGACATATTCATGATATTTTTCAAAATGGGTTGCCTGCTGATTTTAGGATGGTAGGCGCTACCACCCGCACGCCGGACAGTATTCCGCCAGCTATCCGGTCCCGGTGCCTGGAAATTTTCTTTCGGCAGTTGATGCCCGAAGAAATAGGTGCCATTGCTGCCAATGCCGTACAAAAAATTAGTTTTACCCTGGCGGCACAGGGGCTGGAAATTATTAAAAAGTATGCCACAAGCGGACGAGAGGCGGTCAATATTATACAACTTGCCGCGGGTATTGCTGTTACCGAAGGGCGTAAAGAAATAGAATCTGCGGACGTGGAATGGGTGGTCAATAGCGGTCAGTATGCTCCGCGCCCGGAAAAAAAGGTGCCGGCCGAGCCCCAGGTGGGACTGGTCAATGGTTTGGCGGTGTATGGTCCCAATATGGGTATGCTGCTGGAAATTGAAGTGGGTGCAATACCGGCACCCTCCGGCCAGGGTAAAGTGGTGGTTACCGGCATAGTGGACGAAGAGGAGTTGGGTAGCCGGGGTAAAACCATTCGGCGCAAAAGCATGGCCCGGGGGTCGGTGGAAAATGTGCTTACTGTGCTTCGGCGCACTATGGATGTTGATCCCCGGGATTATGACTTGCATGTAAATTTCCCGGGGGGCGCTCCGGTGGATGGCCCATCGGCCGGCGTGGCTGTGGCTGCTGCCGTGTTCTCCGCCATTACCGGAATTCCAGTTGATAATACCGTGGCCATGACGGGTGAGGTATCCATCCGAGGTTTTGTTATGCCTGTAGGTGGTGTGGTGGCCAAAGTGGAAGCTGCTCGACATGCCGGCGTAAAAAAGGTATACGTTCCGGCAGATAATTACCAAGAAATGTTTCAGGATATTACGGACTTGGAAGTGTTGCCGGCTGATACGCTAAAAGAAGTTATAAATGGTTCCCTTATGACACGCGGCTTAGAGAAGAAACTGGTGATTGGCGGACAGCAAAGGGAAACTCTGGGTAGTGGTAATTTTGTGCCCGCTGCTGGAGCAACGGTTACGGGGGAATATTAAGGGTTTTATTAGCTCTGATAAATTTTAAGTTTCAAAGAATTTGGCAGATATATTTTTTTGGAAAGAAAGTTATAAGGTTGAAAATAGCAGTTTATCAATGCTAAAATATGGATTACCGCCCCCGTACGCACTTTCCCGTTATCATGGCACTTATTGCTATGGCGACGCCCATTGTGGTATGTTACAATAAACAATGGATCTGCCCATGCATATGTTAATTTAAAGCAAAAGGATTAACATCGAAGGAGGTGCTCCATGAATCCTATAGAAAAACGGGTATTACCTCTATTACCTTTAAGGGGAATACTGGTTTTTCCCTATATGGTTATCCACCTGGATGTGGGTAGGGAAAAATCGGTTCAAGCTATAGAAGAAGCTATGGTCAAGGAAAGGGTAATTTTCCTGGCCACCCAAAAGGAAGCCCAGACAGACGACCCCATGGAAGAAGATATTTATAATGTTGGTACGGTGGCCGAGGTAAAGCAGTTGTTAAAGCTGCCCGGAGGCACTATCAGAGTTTTGGTTGAAGGTATTGCCAGGGCAAAAATTAATAAATACGTTAGCAAGGAGCCATTTTTCAGCGTTGAGGTAGACCAGTATGCCGAAGAGTTTGATAAAAGCTCTCAGGTTGAAGCGCTGATGCGTAACCTGGTCACTCAATTTGAGCAGTACGTAAAACTAAGCAAAAAAATACCACCGGAGACCGTAGTTACAGTGGTTAATATCGATGACCCGGGGCGATTGGCTGATATAGTGGCCTCTCACCTGACACTGCGTATTGAGGATAAACAGTCTGTTCTAGAAGCCATTGATATAGTAAAACGTCTGGATAAGCTATGCGCTATTGTAGCCCGGGAACTGGAAATTGTAGAGATGGAGCGTAAAATTAACGTCCGGGTGCGCAAGCAAATGGAAAAAACCCAGAAGGAGTATTACCTGCGGGAACAGATTAAGGCGATTCAGCGGGAGTTGGGTGAAAAGGATGACCGTGTGGCAGAGGGCGAGGAGTTAAGGGAGAAAATTGCCAAGGCCAAGCTGCCAAAGGAAGTGGAAGAAAAAGCGCTTAAAGAAGTTGAGCGTTTGGAGAAAATGCCCCCTATGGCTGCTGAGGCGGCAGTAGTGCGTAATTACCTGGATTGGCTTTTGGCTCTACCCTGGTCTAAAAGCACCAGGGATCGTCTTGATATTAACATGGCTGAGACGGTACTGGATGAAGACCATTACGGCTTAAAAATAGTTAAAGAGCGTATTTTAGAATATCTGGCTATTCGAAAGCTGGCTAAAAAAATGAAAGGGCCCATCATATGCTTTGTGGGGCCGCCCGGTGTGGGGAAAACATCGCTGGGCCGATCCATAGCCCGTGCACTGGAGCGTAAATTTGTGCGTATTTCTTTGGGTGGCGTGCGGGATGAAGCTGAGATCCGGGGGCACCGTCGTACTTATGTGGGTGCCATGCCGGGTCGAATTATCCAGGGCATGAAAACCGCAGGTTCCAAAAACCCAGTCTTTTTGCTGGATGAGATTGACAAAATGAGCATGGATTTCCGCGGCGACCCGTCATCAGCGCTGTTGGAAGTGCTTGATCCTGAACAAAATAATAGCTTTAGCGATCATTACATTGAATCACCCTATGACCTCAGCAACGTTATGTTCATTACCACAGCCAATATTCAGCATAACATTCCCCGGCCACTGTTGGACCGGATGGAGATAATTAATATATCAGGTTATACTGAGGAAGAAAAAGTGCAAATAGCCATGCGTCACCTGCTGGCCAAGCAGATTAAAGAGCATGGGTTAAATAATGAAATGGTGCAGATTTCCGAAAATACCATCAGGCGGGTTATCCGGGAATATACCAGGGAAAGCGGCGTGCGCAATCTGGAACGTAATATTGCCTCTCTATGCCGCAAAGCTGCCAAACAAATTGTGTCAGGTAAGACCAGCAAAGTTAAGGTAACAGTGCAAAACCTGGAACAGTTCCTGGGCAAACCCAAGTATCGTTATGGTATTGCTGAACAGGAGGACCAAGTGGGCGTGGCCACTGGCCTTGCCTGGACCGAGGTGGGCGGTGACACGCTAGCCATTGAAATAACCACTTATAAAGGTAAAGGTAAGCTAACCCTGACCGGTAAACTGGGCGACGTAATGAGAGAGTCGGCCCAGGCCAGCTATAGCTACGTGCGCAGCCGGGCTGCGGAGTTAGGTATTAAAGAAGAGATGTTCGATAAATATGATATTCACGTACACGTACCCGAAGGAGCCATCCCCAAGGACGGTCCCTCCGCTGGTATTACCATGGCGGTAGCCCTGGCTTCGGCGCTCACTGGTCGCCATGTGCGCTATGATGTGGCTATGACCGGGGAAATAACGCTGCGGGGGCGGGTGCTTCCTATAGGCGGGCTTAAGGAAAAGGTGCTAGCTGCGCATCGTGCCGGCATTAAGACGGTGCTGCTGCCTATGGATAACCGCAAGGATATTGAGGAAATACCTGCTAATATTAGAAAACAGATAGAACTAGTGCCTGTAGACCATATGGATGGGGTACTCAAGATTGCATTGCGGGAAAATGAGTTCACACCCGAGACGGAGCAGATAGAACCCCCGCCTCAGCTGCCATACGGAAAGGTTATGGAGACCGAGGGAGGAACCGGACTGCCCAATGAAAATAACTTCAGCTGATTTTGTGACCAGTGCTACTAATCTGGATAAGTGTCCGGCCGGGAGTCACCCTGAGGTAGCCCTGGCCGGGCGTTCCAATGTGGGAAAGTCAAGCCTGTTTAATGTTCTTGTAAACCGCAAGCGTTTGGCCCGCACCAGTAATACACCCGGTAGGACACAGCTGATTAATTTTTTTATCATTAATGATAAGCTTCATTTGGTGGATCTGCCGGGCTATGGTTTTGCCAAAGTGCCGGTCCGGGTAAAGGCCCAATGGGGTAAAATGATCGAGGGCTACCTGGCCGGGCGGGAACAACTGCGCGGCGTGATACTTTTGGTAGACGTGCGCCACAAACCCACACAGGATGACCAGCAGATGTATAACTGGCTGAAAGCATACCGTATCCCAACCGCAGTGGTGGCTACCAAGGCCGATAAGCTTAGCCGGGGGCGGGCCATACAAAACCTTGCCGTGGTACGCAAAAACCTCCAGCTTGCTGATGCAGATCCCCTGGTATTGTTTTCCGCCGTCACCGGCCAGGGTAAAGAAGACATCTTAACAATCATCAAAAACTGGACCATGGTGCCGGGTGTGAAAGTTGATAGCTGAAAATCGGAAGTTGAAAGCGCGTAAGTATACCAGATAGGTGGATATACGATATACAGTATGTATTAAATAGGGGAGGGGCTATTTGCAGTAGCCTCTCCCCTATTTTAAATTTGTTTAAAATAGATGATCTATTTCTAAGTTTAGAAACTCGGGGGAGCACGAGGGGGCTGTTATCCCCCTCAATTCATTGAGGGGATACACGGACCCCCTCGTCCGGGCGTAAGCCCGGCAATTTCCCCTCGCAAACATAGGTTTGCTGTGGTACAATAATGGTATGAAAAACCAAACTTGGAAGTCAACAGGCACAGCAGTTTACAACATCAACTATCACTTTGTACGGTCAACCAAGTATCGCAAAAAAGCGCTAACACCGCCCATCGAAGAAACCCTAAAGGTGGTTATCATTGACCTTTGTGAGGGGCACGGATATGAGCTAATCACAATGGAGGTGATGCCGGATCATGTGCATATTTTCCTATCCGCGCCCCCGAAGATAGCCCCGGCGGTAATTGCTAAAATACTCAAAGGAGCCAGTGCCAGGATGCTATTCACCCAGCACCCGGAGCTAAAGAAGAAACTATGGAGCGGTCACCTGTGGAACCCGTCCTATTACGTGGGTACCGCCGGTGACATGTCCAAAGAGACTATCCAGCGCTATATCGAAACCCAAAAGGAAGGCGGTGAAGCCGGTGCTGCTCACTGAAAAGGTCGTCCTTTCACCGACCCCAAAACAGGAACAGTGGCTATGGCAAATGAGCATGGCCGCCACAGAGCTGTATAATATCGCCCTGCAACAGCGCAGGTGGCACTTTTACCGGCATCACGGCACCGCCCAAAGCCTAAGTTATACTTACCAGAACAGTCAACTGGTAGAGTTAAAAAAGCGTTCCCTTGCTTCAACCAACTTTACAGCCTGGTCGCCCAAGAGGTCCTGAGACTAGTTAACAAAGACTATCGTTCATTCTGGGGCCGTTTAAAAAACCAGCGGCTAAACGGCGATGAGGTTACTGCCAGGCCACCCTGGTTCAAAAGTGCACTTAAATACTTTACGCTACCCTATATTCAAAGCGGTTTTGAGCTGGACGATGAATATTTGGTAGTTTCCGGCGGCATGGAGTCTTATAAAACCAGCAAAGGCAAAACAAAGCGTCGTCAGTATAAAGAACGCATCAAGATCGAAGGCTACCGTAACCTGCCGGACAATATCCATAGTCTGACCATCTCCTACGAGAAGGGCAAATATTATGCCAACCTGGTGTATGAAATAACCCCTGCCAAGCTGGGCAGCGAACGTCCCCTAAAGGTTGTCGCCTTTGACCCCGGCGTTAAGACGTTCCTGACCGGGGCCACCGACAGCGGGTGCCTTATAGAGGTACACTCTACCGTTAATCGCAGCACCAGGTACTTCGACAAAGAAATCGACCTCGTAAAATCCAAGCTCGACCGGTGCAAGAAAGGTTCCCGGCGCTGGAAGAGACTAAAAAAAGCACTAAGCACACTTTATCAGCGTCGCGCGGGCCAGATAAACGGTACCCTGCACGCCACAGCAAAACTACTGGCTAACAGCCGTCACGATATTATTTCCGTTGGTAGTCCCAACAAACTGGGGATGGTATCAAGCGACCCGGCCAAAGGTAAAGGCAACCAACGTATCAACCGTGCCGTACAGAATAACTGGCCCCATAAGAAGTTCCTCGGCTACCTCGGCTATAAGACAGAAAGCCGCGGTAAGTATACTCACAAAGCCGACGAACGGTATAGCACCCAGACGTGCTCTAATTGCGGCAACCGGCAGAAACTTAAGCCCACGATACGCACCTACAAATGCCCAAAATGCACTATGGTGCTAGGTAGGGACGATAACGCCGCAATCAACCTGCTGAATAACTTATTAACCAGCTTCTACAGGCCGAAAGTGAACTACAGGGACTATCGCAAGAAGAAGATATATAGCCGTACCCTAAGTGGTCAGTGGTATGTGGCCTATAAGAAGGTTGGCTAAACCTAAAAGTTATTGCCTCTTGTGGCCGGGCCATATCGAAAGGTATGTGCCGTAGCAATACGGAAATCTCTGGGATGCTGAAAAAAGCTCTCGGCTCTAAGTTGACTATCTTGGGTTAACTTGGATGCCCCTCACTTTAGTGTCACTTTAGTGAGGGGAGGAGGTCACTTTATCCAGTGAGGGCATAAAAAATACGGTAGTTCTTTGCCTGTTTAATCTGCTTAATCATTCTTGCACTGCTGAATTAGAGGACATCCGGCGGTTGGATGACCTATTGGACAGTTGGCAGCTCGGTCCCGCGCCAGGCGATCTATGGGATACTATAATGACCGGGGTTAGCCAGTGTCATGCGCAAAGTACCTGCTTTGGTAGTTCAAAAAGTAGTCTTTCGGATGGCACTGGGTTCCGTGCTGCACATACCGTAAGCCAGTTAGTTCTGACACAAAGCGGCACTCAGCCAACCTCCCGTTCTAAGCCCACTTCCGCGAGGCCTGTATCACGCATTATGGCCTGGAAGCGGCATAACCTATCCGAAATATTTGGCAGGCGGGGGCTGCTTCTACGCGACCTGATAGCTGCAGCTGCCGTGTCCCTGGCTATTTTTTGGAGTGCCGGTGGCTGGCTTGATCAGGGACAGATGCTGACCGCAGGAAAAACCATTACCGGTGCGGTGTCCACTTACACCCGGGTAACCGATATGGCTGTGGATAGAGCCACTGCAACTGCGGGGGAATATACCCGAAAAATTTTTTTTAGTGAGGAAATCTTTCAGTAATATGATAAATATTGGCTTATTATATAAAATGCACATTTATTTACGAGGAGTGAAGCAAATATGAAATGTGTAAATCACCCGGAAGTTGATGCCGAGGCGCTCTGCGTTATTTGTAATGCGCCCGTTTGCCGGCAGTGCCGTATTACCCTTAATGACCGGAATTACTGCCAGGCCTGTTTGGCGGAAAAAGTCGGCTCTTTAAATTATGGGATTAGTAAAAATGTGAGCACCTTTTGGGCATTTGTGCTATCTCTGATTCCCGGGGCCGGGTATATGTACCTGGGATTGATGAACCGAGGATTACAAACTATGCTTATATTTTTTGGCACCATATTCGTTGCTGCCATGACTAACATAGACCAACTCCTGCCCCTGGTGCTGCCTGTGGTGCTTTTTTATAACATTTTTGACACATTGCAGCTGACCAGGCGGATACGGGAGGGGGTACCTGTTGAGGATCAACCATTACTTGATACCGTCGAACATGCCAAATGGCAGCACTATTTGGGTTATGCGCTGGTGGGCCTGGGGGTGCTGGCGCTGCTTAATAACCTCCTGCCATACATTTTTAATTACGGGATTATGCACCGGCTGGTTACCCCATTATTGATTATAGCTATTGGTATATTTATTTTATACAAGAATCTTGAAAGGGGGAAACATAATGACAGCTAAGGGAATGTCTAAGGCCGGCCCTATCACGCTGGCACTGGGACTGGTGATTGGTGGTCTGGTATTGCTGCTGCATAATCTCGGGGCCATTGCCAACCTGGAGTGGTTGTGGAAGCTGTGGCCCGTGTTAATCATTGGCATAGGGTTGGAGTATTTTATCAAAAGGGTGTTAGTTCAGGAGGAAGATGTCCATTTCCATATTCCCAGCCTGCTTTTAATACTGCTACTAATACTATTAGGTGGAATTACATATGCGGCATCTAATATCGGTAGAAACATTGACAGCTTTATCGGAGGGATTCCTTTTCACCAGACGAGCCTTGATTATAGCAGAAACTGGCAGGCGGATCCAGTAGCCGTCAAGGCTGGTGAACAGTTAGTAATTGATAACCGGGTGGGCCGGGTGGAACTGCTGCCCGGTGACGGCGATGTGGTGCAGGTTAGTGCGGTAATCCAGTCACCGGGCCATGGCCCGGCCAGGGAGCTGGTAGATAAGCTGAATCCGGGCATTAGAAGGGAAAACGGGCGGGTATTGGTTACTGTGCCCCAAGTGCCAGATACAGATAGCGGTTTAACAGGCTATATAGTAACCGACTTTAAAATAACCGTGCCTGACGGGGTGCATGTACAGGTGCAAAGTGGTACCGGCCGGGTTATAGCGCAAAACATGGATATTAATCTGGCAATTACCGGTACGACGGGAAGCATTGAACTTAACAATATCGGTGGCAATGTTGAGGCGCGAAATAATACCGGCCGGCTGGAGGTGCTTGACCCTGGCGGTGACCTGATAGCTGAAACCAATACCGGCAGTATAAAAGTTGCATCGAGTAAGCCATTAAACGGGCAATATAATCTAAAAAGCAACACGGGTAAAATCAGCTTGATGATGCCAAAAAACTCCGATCTGGTCATGGAAGCCCGGTCCGCCACGGGGCGGGTATCCGTGCTGGGCTTGCCTGATGATAGAAGCAAATCCGGTCCTTCGGATGAATACAGTTACACGCTGGGTGCGGGCAAGGGGCGGGCTGATCTGGAGGTAGGTGTGGGCACAATCAACATTGAGGTAAAATAAGGGTATTAGCCGTACATAATAATCATAGTTCCCTATCAATAACTGCCTAATGTGTAAAACCCCCAACGTACAAAACTGTAGTCGGGGGTTAATTGCTGTTAAATAGGAAACCATTTTAAATTAAATTTAAATTCAATATAATACTGCAGCAAAAATTACTTATTGGTCCACTGCCTGAAGACATTATCAATTTCCCCTGCTACCGTTCAACTTTCAACTTTCAACACCTGACACCAGCTAGAAGATAATTGATTTTGCAGCAAAGCGATAAACTTAACCTTCCACCAATTCAGTAACAGGCACTTCTTGAATCCCCCCACCGCCTTCCAGGGGCCTAACTTTGGCTGTTTGGTTATCGGCGCTTAAACTTTCAATCCATATCGGAGACCCGTTTAACATTACCTGGTAAGTTTGTTCGGAATCGAATATTTGCTTGGCTCTTGTGACATCCATGACCATTCACTGCTCCTTTTCAATAGTGATTAATAATTTATCTTTTGCTATTAATGCTATTATTGCCAAGTTAGATGCGTTGTAATAGCAGGTATCAACCAATAATTTTCTTGAACCAGCTTTTCTCCCGTTCTTCCTTGGGGATGTATTTGATTGTGTTAATAGCCTGGCTCGCAAAAATGTTGTTTACAGTACCCTTAAAAGTTACGGGAACTGCCAGCTGGCCGGAAGTCTTCATAAGTTGTGTAATGTCATTAAAAGTTTTCACATCAACTTGGGGATATGGCGACCACATTCCCATCTTTAGGTAATACTGGATTATCTTGTTCCTTGTTTTTTTATCCAGTTCATCCAGGTAAATTTTAACTGCTCCGGTTACGATATCAGGTTCATGTTGCATCCATAGCTGAGCCTTGTAGATAGCATTTACAAATCCCTGTACTGCATCGGCATGATTATTAATTATTTCCGGTTGCACTGTACACAGAACGGATGGGAAAGCTCCAGCCTTCTCGCCCGGGCGGGCAATGATGTGACCGGCACCGGTTTCTTCGGCCATGATGGCTTTTGCTGCAGTGAGCTGTATATATGATCCGCTGCCGGATTTAAAAACCCCCAAACGCAATTCATCAGGGATACGGTTATACAGGCACAGATCCCGCATGGGCACCATGCCGGTATCTCTAATTATTTTTTCCATTACCAGGCCAGGACCAGTTTCAGGCGGGTAGCAGATTATGTTTTTATCTTTAAGGCCCTCCCAAGTAAAATTCTCCTTTTCCCTGGCCAATAAAAAGGTGCCGTCGCGGTGGGCCAGAACGGCTATAATTAGTGGTGCTGAAGGATTTACTGATTTACGGTACAGGCAATTCACCGGGTCGGTGAGTATGATATCGGCCAGGTTATCTGCATATGGATCCTGGGTGGCTGTATTAGAACGGTTCAATAGTTGGATCTTTATGCCCTGCTCGTCAAAATAACCTTCTTTAATGGCTACATAAAGTGGCAGGTGAAGCATAGATTTTTCACTTTCCCATACCTTTAAAGTTACTACTTCTTCCTTATCTCTTTCATGGACACTATGCATATAGTAGATTCCGCCACCTGTTATGATGCCCAATGCAATTAATAATGCCATAATAGTTCTTTTTTTAAACAAATTAGATCACCCCTAAGACAAGTAATCAATATTATTTAAAACTATGTGCTTGAAGTGATTTAATGCCTGAAAAGTGTTTTATCAGGCATACAAATACATTTGCAGCATAGGATATAGTAAATTTTTTTCTCGGGGGTAGATTTTATGTTCAAGGGTATTACGCTGGTTAGCTGGTCCCGTAAAGATGGACAGGCCGGTTTGATAAAACCGGGTGCGCTGTGGTCGGGGGTTGTCTGGTCGCTTACAAGCACTGCATTTATATGCGCGGCCCTGATGCTCTGGGTTTTTATGACGGCACGCGAGGTTTATCATTTTAGCGCTTTGATTGTGGCAGGTATTTGGCTGGGTGCATTGCTGGGGGGGGCGGTTGGCGGCAGATCGGCGGGGAGCCTGGGCTGGCTGCATGGCCTGGTGGTAGGATTTATTTATTACCTTGCTGTGATGGTGCTTTTAACGGTATGGAGCACCGGTTTTCCCGTGTTTTCCGTTTGGTTTGCCCATGGACTGGTAGTGGTCATACTTTCTGCTATCGGTGGTATCATTGGCGTAAACATGCCTGGGGCCAGGCGTGGCATTAAAGTAAACCGCTCAAGCCGGAAGCGTTTCCCTGTTTGACTGTACAATGGTTGACAAGATCAAGTATAATAATTAATATAATAGGAGTAAATCAGGCATTGAAGGGGAGTTTAGCCGCATATGGCGATCTCAGAGAGGGAATACCCCGGGCTGTGAGGTATCCCGATCGCGGCGGTTAGTGTCGTCCTGGAGCCGCCGGATTGAACGGTTATGTTAAATTTTAAGGTGAAGTTCTTGTATATAACCGCTAGACCGTGCCGGGCTCAGCCCGTTACAGCTGACCAAGAGCCGTGTTCGGGATATGTGCTGATTATCTTCGCCGGAACTAAGGTGGTACCGCGGAACCCTTTTCGCCCTTAAACGAAGAGGGTTTTTATTTTTGTTTTTAATTGACTTAATCTTAAAATTGCATAATGGAGGTATTTTTATGGCCAATCAGTTTGATATGCCCACCACTTATGATCCCCATGCAGTGGAGGACAAGTGGTACAAATACTGGGAAGAGAACAAGTATTTTCGATCCGTCGTTGACCCCGAAAAGGAGCCTTTTTGCATAGTTATGCCGCCGCCCAACGTAACAGGGCAGCTGCATATGGGACATGCTCTGGACAATACCCTGCAGGATATCCTTACCCGCTGGCGTCGCATGCAGGGATACAACGCTCTGTGGCTGCCCGGCACCGACCATGCCGGAATTGCCACCCAGGCCAAAGTGGAAGAACAGCTGGGCAAAGAAGGTACCAATAAATATGAACTGGGCCGGGAGAAATTTTTAGAGCGGGTTTGGGAATGGAAAGAGCAGTACGGAGGCCGCATCACCCACCAGCTGCGCCGTCTGGGTTCTTCTTGTGATTGGGACAGAGAGCGGTTTACCATGGACGAGGGATGTTCTGAGGCCGTGCAGGAGGTGTTTGTTCGTCTTTATGAGCGGGGTCTGATTTACAGAGATTATTATATAACCAACTGGTGCCCCCACTGCCAGACTACCATCAGCGACATTGAGGTGGAGCACCGGGACAAGCCCGGCCAGCTTTACTATATTAAATACCCGGTTCAAGGCAGCCCGGGGGAATTTATCGCTGTAGCCACCACCCGGCCCGAAACTATGCTGGGCGATACTGCTGTGGCGGTGCACCCTGAGGATGAGCGCTACATGCATTTAATCGGTAAAACGGTGGTATTGCCCCTGGTGGAGAGACAGATTCCCGTTATTGCCGATGAATATGTAGAGCCGGAATTCGGTACCGGTGCGGTGAAAATTACCCCGGCTCACGACCCCAACGACTTTGAAGTAGGCCGGCGGCACGATTTGCCCTCTGTGCAGGTCATTGACCGGGAGGCCCGGATGACCAAAGATGCCGGTGCCCGGTACCAAGGTCAGGATCGATGGGAATGTCGCAAGCGTTTGGTCAAAGATTTGCAAGCCAAGGGATTGTTGGTTAAGATAGAGGATCTGTCCCACGCCGTGGGGCACTGCTACCGCTGTTCATCTGTTATTGAGCCAATGCTGTCCAAGCAGTGGTTTGTACGCATGAAACCATTGGCAGAGCCCGCCATCGAAGTGGCCAAAGATGGGCGTTTACAATTTATCCCCGAGCGTTTTACCAAGGTATACTTAAACTGGATGGAAAACATCCGGGATTGGTGCATTAGCCGCCAGCTTTGGTGGGGACACCGTATACCGGTTTATTACTGCCTGGATTGTGATGAAGTAATAGTTAGTAAAACACGCCCGGAAAAATGCCGGTGCGGCTCAACTAACTTAGAGCAAGATCCCGATGTGCTGGATACCTGGTTCAGCTCGGCGCTGTGGCCATTTTCTACCCTGGGCTGGCCCCACAAGACGGTGGACCTCGCCTACTACTACCCCACCTCGGTGTTAGTCACAGGAAGAGACATCATCTTTTTTTGGGTGGCTCGGATGATTTTCAGCGGGCTGGAGCACATGGATGATGTGCCCTTCCGGGAAGTGTTCATCCACGGGTTGGTGCTTGATGCCCTGGGACGCAAGATGAGCAAATCGCTGGGCAATGGAGTGGACCCCATCGAGGTTATTGAAAGCCATGGCGCGGACAGCCTGCGGTTCATGTTAGTTACAGGCAATACGCCGGGCAACGACCTGCGGTTTCATTTTGAACGCCTGGATGGATCCCGTAACTTTGCCAATAAAATTTGGAACGCCTCTCGATTTGCCTTAATGAATTTACAGGATTATGCACCGGAAAAATCGCCTGGACGGGAGCAATATACACTGGCCGACCGCTGGATTGTAAGCCGTTACCAGCGGGCGGTGCGGGAATGCACTGAATTTCTGGAAAAATACGAACTGGGCGAGGCCGCCCGGGTACTTTATGAATTTACCTGGAATGAACTGTGTGACTGGTATATCGAGCTGGTCAAACCGCGCCTTTACGGAAAAACCGGTGCTGCTGACCGGGAGGTTGCCCAGCATGTATTGGCCGTTGTGCTGAGGGGGGCGCTGGAACTGTTGCACCCGTTTATGCCTTTTATAACCGAAGAGATTTGGCAGCACCTGCCGCACCGGGGCACTACCGTGATGCGTGCCCCATGGCCCCAATACCGGAATGAACAAGTGGATGGCCCGGCCGAGGAACGTATGGAGATTGTTATGGAGGTAATCCGGGGCATCAGGCAGATTCGCAGTGAAATGAACGTGCCGCCGGGCAAGCAGGCTGAAGCGCTTATTGTCACCGCCGTGCCCGCACTGCGTGATGTGCTGGCGGGTAACCTGGCCTATGTAGAGGGGTTGGCTAATTGCCAGGCCAAGGTGCTGACGAAACTGGGCGAAAAGCCTGAGCAAGCCGCCACTGCTGTCGCCCGGGACATCCAAATATTTGTGCCCCTGCGGGGATTAATTGATGTGGACAAAGAACTGGCCCGGCTTAACAAGGATAGGCAAGCCTTGGAGAAAGATCTGGCCCGGGTGGAGGGCAAGCTTAATAACCCCAGTTTTCTAAATAAGGCACCTGCCGAGGTGGTGGATAAGGAACGCGGCAAACAAGCAGAGCTATCTTCTAAATTAGGTGCTATTAATGAGCGCCTTGCTATATTCGGGGACAGATGAAGCAGGGGGACGGTTTTTCTGCTTCCTTAAAGGTTGGAAATTAAACGTTTTTCCAGTAGCCAATCGTTTCATAAAAATATGGTGTTATAGTTTTTAAACAATTAAATCTGCTTGACCTGCTTGATAATTGTAATTAATTAAAGCGAGCCTTCACTATGTGAGGCTCGCTTAATAACTTATATTATAAAGATTTAAATTGCTAAAGTCTATCAGCATAGCTAAAAACAAATTTTAGGCGCAGCGGAGGGCGGTCATCACCTGGCATGGCAAAATAAGCAATTTTTAATGTCAGAGTTTGACTGATTTCCCTTTGTAGCTTCTACAAGTCCCTGCACTTATACATTTCCTGCATGAACCGGAGCAGCAACCGGGGCTAATTAGAGGCTTATTGCAGCGCGGACAGCGCAAAGTATTTTGTGGACTAAACCTGTAGCCGCACTGGCTGCAAGTTATTGGTTGCAGTTGTTCTTGCATAATAAACACTCCAGAGTACGCGAATTATCGCATAGATATAATTTTTTATTTTGCTGGTACAATTACGACAGTCCCGATCCCGGTTTTGGTTTTTGGAGCAGCCGGCAGGTTAGCAGTACGGCCAGGGTTATGGCAGCAAAGGTGACCAATACAAGTGGGATGCTCAGATTATCGCTTCCGCTGCCTAATATGCCCGACAACTGTGCCACCAGTCCGCCTACGGTAAAGGCGATGACCCATGTACCGGCCCACATTAAGGTGGCTTCCCTGGGACCCCGTTCTTTAAAGATAACCAATATAGATGCGATACAGGGTACGAATAGAGTTATGGTTATTAAAGAAATCACCGTTGCCATAGGGGTTAATGCCATATCGGTAAGGCCTGCGGCCCCGAAATCTCGGCGTACGATACCCATGATAAACGCGGTGGCTGTTTCCGGCGGCAGCCTTAGCCAGCCCACGGTTAAAGGTGCCAGCATTTTTTGCAGCATGGTTAACCCGCCGGTAATTTGTAATGTACTGATAATCAGTGCCCCCAGAGCGAACAGTGGTGTTGCTTCTTTTAAGAATGCATAGGATTTAGTCCCGGTTTTGCGCAATACATTATCCAGCCTGGGCAGCCGCAGCGGGGGCAGGTCGATTAACAGTTCCGTAGACTTGCCCGGCAGTATAGTGTTAAGTATCGTGCCCACAATAACTAATACGGTCAGGATTACCAGCGCGTACAGCGCCATATACTGGGGGCCTAATCCGGCCAGCAGCCCGGCAATTACGCCTAATTGCGCCGAGCAGGGAATGGCCAGCCCCAGCAGGAAAATGGTAATTCTTTTTTCTCGTTCGGAACCCAAAAGCCGAGTAGTAATGCTGGCCACAGTGACACAGCCGAACCCCAGTATCAGCGGTATCACAGCCCGGCCGTTCAGGCCGATACCTGTGAGCACCCGGTCCACCAGTGTGGCTATGCGGGGCAGGTAGCCCGAGTCCTCGAACAGCGACAGGAAGAAGTAAAACCCAACCACCAGTGGCATTAACAGGCCCAGTACGTAGGTTACCGTCATGGTTAATATGCCGAATTCGCCGGTTAAAATGATGCCCAGGTTACTGTCCCGTGCTATAAACTGCTCTACGAAGTTGCGTATCGCAGGCTCGTACATGCCTATTAATATCGTTTCCTCCGTAACTCCCACCACCGTGCCCGCAATTATTACCCCGATAACCTGATACATAGCCCACAAGGCCATGATTAAAATGGGTATGCCTGTGACCGGGTTAATCATCCAGCGCCCCAGGATGATACCAATACCGGCACCACGGGAGTTCTCAGTGACCACGTGATCCACAATATCGTTCACCTGGTCCCGGCGCTTAAGGTAAATTTGTTCCCGTTTATCCTCCGGTTCCAGGCCGTGGCGCATTGCAATCACCTTATCACCCTCCAGCACCAGCAGCGCCTCTCCCTGGCTGCCCACCCGGTCTGACAGACGGGTCAGCTTTTGCTGCAAATCCCCGTCGATATGGCCTTTTTTTGCCGAGCCAACCGCTGTTTTTACTTGCTCAAGACCTTGTTTTTTTATTGCCACGGTGGGGATTACCGGTACTCCCAGCAGATCGGCCAGTAAATCAGTATCAATACTGAGCCCTTGCTTTTGGGCTTCGTCAACCATGTTTAATGCCACCACCACCGGTACGCCGGTATCGATAATTTGCCGGGTTAAAAATAAATCCCTTTCCAGGTGTACCGCGTTGACCACATTAATCACTACATCAGCGGATAAAATGATATCCCTGGCGATGCGTTCTTCATCATTAAAGGAAGAAATGCCGTATACCCCAGGGGTGTCGATAACGACATCGTTGCCCAGGCGCCCGTGGGAGATTTCCAGGGTGGTCCCCGGGTAATTGGAGACATCCGCATATAGCCCTGTTAAATAATTAAAAAACACTGATTTACCCGCGTTGGGATTACCGGCTAAAACAATTCTTCGAGCGTTTTCGGGAATGTTTATTTTTATACCTGTGTCATGGCAATGGGCCATGTGCTGTCACCACCTTAACTGATTTAATGTAATGTAATTACCACTTTGTAAGGCGAAAAGCCGGCTAATTCAAAGTTACAGTGATTCTATTAGCCAATCCCCGGCCAATGGCGATTTCCTGTCTGTTTTTCTTCAGTACAATGGGACCGGCAGGTAATACTTCCTCACAAAGCACAATAGCCCCCTCGGCAATGCCAAAACGAATGGCCTGAGCCCTAATGTTTTCGTCCGAAATGCTTACTATTTTCACGTGTTGACCCCGCTTAACCAGATCTAAAGTCATGTTAAATAAAGCACCTCCAAGTTGCTTATTTAATTTAGAGATAACAATTATCATTATCACTGCATAAAAAATAAAAAACACCACACAAATTAAATGATAATGATTATCAATTTCATTATATTTACAATGGTTTGGTTTGTCAATCAAATAATTTAATATATACCCTATCAATGTGAATATTAGTATCATTTTGGGAGTGGAAGGGAGGTAGTTGCAGTTTTTGAAGAACAGATATAAAAAAGGTGGCCATATTTATATAATATACCACCTTTTTTATATTGTTAGCCTGATGGGAGAGCCGGGAAACTTATGGTAAACTAATTCTATTTTTTGTTTAAAATTTCCAAATTGCGGCCACTTCTTTCAATTTATTTGCAGTCCCGGTCAGCTCTTGTGCTATAGCGGCGGTTTGCTGTGAGCTGGCCGCTGCCTCTTCTGCCACCGCGGCAATGGCCTGGGCACCGCTCAGCATACCGGCCGTAGAATCGGCCTGTTCCCGTGCAGACTGTGCTATCTTTTCCACCATTATGTTGGTGTCACGCATAGTGTTGCTGATATCGCTAAAAATTTCACCTGCCTCTCTGGATTTGTCCAAGCTTGTTTTTACGGCATGTACAGTATCGGCAACGGCAGCTGATATTTCATTAACAATTTGAGAAACCTCTTTGGTGGCTTGTCCGGAATCTTCAGCCAGGCTGCGTACCTCCTCGGCCACAACGGCGAAACCGCGGCCGTGCTCTCCCGCCCGGGCCGCTTCAATGGCCGCATTAAGCGCCAGCAAATTAGTCTGCGCGGCGATGCTCTGGATAACTTCAAGAAATTGCCCAATACGATTAGAACTATTGTTTAGCTGTTCAAACTTTTCTTCCAAGAGGTTCATTCCTTTGAGCGCCTCTTGTACGGCCGCGCTGCCTCTCTCAGTGATTTCAACGGTTTTGTTGGCGACTATGGCTGTTTCACTTGCCTGCCTGGCGCTGTCTTCAGCTTGCCCGGTAAGTCTTTCAATGGCTTGCAACAAATTGGTTACCTGCTCGGCCTGGTCTTGGCTGCCGGAACTGACTTGTTCCGTGCCGATATTTATTTGCTTGGCGGCCTGGTCCAGGGTGACGCTGGTGTCTTTAACCAGGGCAAACCATTTATGCACCCCCTTAAGGATTTTGCGAACATTATTAATTAATAGATTAAATTCACCCCATCCATAATCTTTGTCTTCAATCTTTCCTGTTAAATCCCCCTGGATGGCCTTTCCGGTGTTTTCTAAAACGTATGCTAGATTTTGGTGGAAAGACGCAAATAAAAAGTTACATACCGTCACTGCCACTAGTAATCCTGCCAGCCCGCCACATAACAGCCCTCCAGCTGTGCCTTCAACAAACCACCAACCGCAATAAGCGGCGGTAATAGTGACCAATCCGATAATCACGGATAGTAATGTTATATGTGCACGAAAAGTTTTCATTGTCATTTGCTCCCCCCGGTTTTATAAATATTTTGGTAAAATATATATACTACAGAATATTCAAAATCACCTGCCAATAGTTTTTTAATATTTATGTTTTATATAGTATAGGAAAAAACATTTTATTGTCGAATTTGTTCTTTTATATTTACACCTGGAGTGTGATCACATGCTATATGATGAGGCTATGGAATACTTACAAAATCTAACCAAGTTCGGGATGAACTTTGGGCTGGAGCGCATTACTGAATTGCTGCGCCGCCTGGGTGATCCCCACCGGCGGATAAAAGTAATACATGTTGGAGGCACCAACGGCAAAGGGTCCACAACGGCGATGTTGGCCGCTGTACTGCAAAGTGCGGGTTATCGGGTGGGCACATTTACATCTCCCCACCTGCATAGTTATACTGAGCGTTACCGGATCAACGGCGTAGAAATTGATCCACGTCAGGTGGCTAATTTAATCACCCGGTTGCGCTCGCACCTTGAAGCAATGGTGCGGGAAGGTTTTGAGCATCCTACCGAATTTGAGGTTAGTACAGCATTGGCTTTTTGTTATTTTACCGAGGAAGCGGTGGACTATCTGGTGCTGGAGGTGGGTCTGGGCGGTGCTATTGACTCCACCAATGTGGTGAATCCGTTGGTATCGGTTGTTACCAATGTAGCCATGGATCACATGGATTACCTTGGTAATACTTTACCGGATATAGCTCGGGTTAAGGCGGGCATTATTAAAACGGGTGTGCCGGTGGTTACCGCTTCGGATACCCCCGAGGTACTGGCGGTTATTCTGGAAACTTGTCGCGAAAAAGGTTGCCGTTTGCTTCAGGTGGGTCGGGATGTGACCTGTACGTATGGTGAGCATTCCCTGCGGGGGCAATATTTTAGTTACCATGGCCTGAAAGTGAACTATCCGAATTTGTGGATACCCTTAATTGGCCAACATCAGGTGGTTAATGCCGCTACCGCTATTGCAGCGCTTGAGATATTGGCTGACCAGGGCGTGCATATTGCTGAAAACGAGCTGCGGGACGGGTTGAGTAATACGGTATGGCCGGCACGCTTGGAATTGATTGGCAATAAACCGCCGGTGCTAATTGACGGTGCACATAATTACGACGGCGCTCGCAGCTTGCGCCAGGCCCTTGATGCATACTTCCCCGACCGGGACATCATCATGGTGCTGGGTATGCTGGGCGATAAGGAGCGGGCCCGGGTGGTGGCCGAGCTGGTACCGCGGGCCCGGAGTGTGATAATTACGAGGCCCAACAGTCCCCGGGCCGGTGATTGGATGCAAATGGCCCATCAGGCACGCAGGTTTGTATCTGATGTAGATGCGTTGGAGAGTATTCCGGATGCGGTACTGGCAGGTATCAAGCAGGCTCGGGAGGGTGATTTGGTGTGTATAACCGGTTCTTTGTACATGGTAGCCGAGGCCAGGGAAATAGTGCTTGGGCTTAATAAAACATAAATTGGGCGGATGTACGGTAAAATACATTGACGAAATTTGTATTTTACGGTAGACTTAAATGGAAAAAAGATCCATTGATTATTGTTTTTCACCAATTTATTAATTAACTTAAGGATCATACCAATTAGCGCGGGGGATCCGGCCTGTGATAACAATTACCCCTCCTGCATTAAACCCGATCTCTGCGTACTGAAGAGGGATATGGGATTTTTTATGGTGGCTCAAAATGATTGTGAAAATATAAATGCCATGGTTATATATTATAGCTATATGTATGATAGAATATATCGCAAGGAAAATGTACTGTATATTAGTGTGTATTTGAGGTGATCTAATGGCAAAAACTTATCGAGGGGGCAATAGTGTCTGGATACTTTTTTTGCTGTTACTGGCCGGTGGGTTGGTGGGCAGCGCTATTTCCAGCAGTCTTGCTAATATATTACCGTTCTTGGCGGCTACCGGCAAAATAGGTTTACAACCGTCAACTTTAGATTTGCAGTTTATGCAAATAACTTTTGGCTTTACCTTTAATATTGGCCCGGTCACTGCCCTTGGTCTGGTACTGGGGTATATTGTTTACCGAAGAATATAGTAAACTATCTTTTGCTACTATATACTTGCTTTGATCTGTAGCTAAAAAGTCGTTGGAGTTCTGAAAGAAAAATATAGCAACTTATTTGGAGGTAAAAATTTGCCCAACATTTATTTGGCATCATCGTCGCCGAGGCGGCGGGAACTACTTAACCAGATTGGTTTACCCTATACGGTAATAACCATAGAAGTTGATGAAAGCCTGCCTTCAGGGCTTTCACCTGCCGAGCAGGTAGTGGCGCTGTCTCGTCGCAAAGCCGGTGCCGCAGCCCAAAAACTGTCCGAGGGTGTTGTGATTGCTGCTGACACCGTAGTGGTGCAAAATGGCGAGGTGCTGGGAAAGCCAGCAGATGAAACAGAGGCTATGTCCATGTTGGAACGACTACAAGGGGCCATACACGAGGTGTTTACAGGTATCACCGTAATGGATCTGCCGGGCGGCCGGGTGTTGTCGGACTACGAGTGTACCGAGGTGCAGATGCGGGAAGTATCAAAGGATGAACTGGCGCGGTACATTGCCACCAAAGACCCGTTAGATAAGGCCGGTGCCTATGGTGTGCAGGGGGTGGCGGCAGTATTTGTTGATGGCATTCGGGGTTGTTATTTTAATGTAGTGGGATTGCCGGTGTTTAAGCTGGCCCAGTTGTTAAAGAAGATAAATGTTGATGTATCCAAATACTGGAGGTAGATTGCGTTGGAATCTCCGGTTTATCGTGTTGCCATCAAGGATATGCCCTTGGCTTTGCGACCCAGGGAAAGGCTGTTGCGGGAAGGGCCGGAGGCATTATCAGACATTGAGTTGATGGCCATAATGCTGCGTACCGGCCATGCCGCCACCAGCGCTGTGGAACTGGCCACGGCTCTGCTCGGCCATTTTGGCGGTATTAAGCAGTTACTGGACGCTTCAGCTGAGGAACTGAGCGCTTTTAAGGGTGTGGGACCGGCCAAGGTGGCCCAGATCAGGGCTGCGTTGGAGCTGGGGAGGCGGGTTGCCATGGCTACCACCTGGGACAAGCCCTGTATAAAATCTCCGGAAAACGCTGCCGCATTGGTGATGGAAGAAATGCGCCACCTGGACAGAGAACACTTTTGTGCTTTACTGCTAAACACCAAAAACCAGGTGCTGGCCCGGGAAACTATCTCCATCGGAACATTGAATTCCTCAGCCATCCACCCGCGGGAGCTGTTTAAAGCGGCAATAAGGCGCAGTGCCGCCGGGGTGATACTGGTGCATAACCACCCCAGCGGTGATCCCACGCCCAGCCGGCAGGATATAGAGGTGACCAGCCGGTTAATTGAAGCGGGCAATATTATCGGTATTCAAGTCTTAGATCACTTAGTAATTGGGGATAATAAGTTTACCAGTTTTAAGGCCAAGGGCCTAATATGAAACAATGCGAGAGAGGGGCCTGATAATGCGATTAGGCATTTTTTCTAAAGATATGGGTATTGACCTGGGGACGGCAAATTCCCTGGTTTACGTTAAAGGCAAAGGAATTGTTCTACGGGAGCCGTCGGTGGTGGCTATTCAGCGCGATAACGGTCATGTGCTGGCGGTGGGTGAGGAAGCCAAGCAAATGATTGGCCGTACCCCCGGTAATATTATAGCTATTCGTCCCATGAAGGATGGCGTAATTGCCGATTTTGACGTTACCCAGAGCATGATCAAATACTTTATCAGTAAAGCGTTGCGCGGGCGCACTTTTTTAATCAGACCCCGGGTAGTGGTTTCAGTGCCATCCGGAGTTACCGCTGTGGAAGAGCGTGCGGTACGGGAAGCTGCGCTGCAGGCCGGGGCCAGGGAAGCCTACCTAATTGAAGAGCCCATGGCGGCCTCCATCGGGGCGGGACTGCCGGTACATGAGCCTACGGGCAATATGATAGTTGATATTGGCGGTGGTACCACCGAGGTAGCGGTTATCTCCCTGGGGGGTATTGTTACCAGTCGTTCTGTGCGTAAAGCCGGTGATGAGATGGATGAATCCATTATTCAACACGTCAAAAAAACCTATAACTTAATGATTGGAGAGCGTACCGCTGAAGATATTAAAATTGAAATTGGTACCGCTTACCCTCTTGATGCGGTGGAAACCTATGAGGTGCGGGGGCGTGACCTGGTCAGTGGGTTACCCAAAACAATTGAAATTACTTCTGAGGAAATATACAAAGCTCTTTCTGAACCTGTTGCCAGTATATTGGATGCCATCAAAAGCACCCTGGAACTGACCCCGCCTGAGCTATCGGCGGATATCATGGACCGGGGAATAGTGATGGCCGGCGGCGGTTCTTTGCTGCGAGGTCTGGATCGACTGGTCAGTGAGCAAACCGGTATGCCTGTGCATTTGGCTGATGACCCGCTGCTGGCTGTCGCTTATGGTACCGGGCGGGTACTGGAGAATATTCATATATTGCGCAAAGTAATAATCCAGCCCAAAAAATTGGCTTGATAAATGCATTTTACGATTAAAGAAAAATTGGTCTATAATATGATTATAAGGTGTGTGTCATGTGTCCCGTCTATCAGCTGGAAAAACCCTTTTATTATTGGGTGTATTGGTGGTTGTAATAATGGTGGGTCTGCATTTTTCCGCGGATGATACGGATGAACTGACTCCCTTTGAGTCCACTACCCGGGATGTACTGTCACCGGTACAGCGGTTGGTTACGGTGGTGGGCGGCAAGATTAGTGATGTTGTTACCTTTCCCGCGCGGCTGTACAAGGTTTCTGAGCATAACCGGCAGCTTGAGCAGCAAGTGGTGGAGTTGCAGGGAAAACTATCAAGTTACAACGAAATTCGGTCGGAGAATATCCGCCTCAAAGAGCAGCTGGAATTTAAAACCAGCCTGGCGGACCAGATGAACACGGAAGCAGCTGAAGTAATTGGTCGTGCAGCTGATAACTGGTTTGGCAGTGCTATTATTAATAAGGGTTCTGCCAGCGGCATCCGGCGGGATATGGCTGTAATCACTCCGGCCGGTCTGGTTGGCCGGGTAACCAATGTATCTGACCATACTGCCGAGGTGCTGCTCATTACCGATCCGCGCAGTGGCGTGGGCTGTTTGGTTCAGGAAAATCGTGCCCCCGGTATTGTCGAGGGGGTGTCTGGCGGGCGTGGTGTTGTAAATATGATGCATATACCTTCCGACCTGGCACCAAAAAAGGGAAACCGGATCGTTACCTCCGGATTTGGCAGTGTCTTTCCGAAGGGTATTCCTGTGGGTACCGTGCGGGAAACCCGCAGGGAAGAGTCAGGCCTTTTTAAAATGGCAGTGTTGGAGACTTTTGTGGATTTTAATCGGTTGGAGGAGGTTCTGGTGGTTACTTCAACCAATCCCGATTCGGCCACCTAGTTTCCGGAGGTGAATATAATGCAACCGCTGTTCTTTTTGCTTTTAGTGCTGGTGTTATTAATATTTCAAGCCACGGCACTTAATTATATTGTTATTTTAGGGATCAAACCCGATCTTATATTGATACTGGTCATTCTTAATGGCTTCCTCCGGGGTACCCGGGAGGGGGCTTTTTTGGGTTTTTTAGCTGGTATATTACAGGATTTGGTTAGTGGGGGATATTTTGGTTTAAACGCTCTAACCAATATGTTTGCCGGCTATTTGGCCGGTTTGGGAGAGGGAAGGCTATTTCGAGAAAACCGTGTTATTGCTGCCGGGTTAACCTGGGTGTGCACTCTGGGGGCTCAGTTGGCCTTTTATTTATTGCTGTTGTTGATTAATGTATCAGTACCTCTGCTAACGGCACTGGTGCATATTATTATCCCGATGTCTTTCTACAACGCGCTGATAGTACTGGTTTTTTACAGTTATTATTATCGTTTCATCCAGGGCGCCCCCCCTGGTAGAGGTGAATATTTTAGTCCTTGATCAAACCTTTAGAAAGGGCAGCGTTTATGAAAAGAAAACTAATTGAATATAAAATGAAATATTTAATGGGTGCCATTTTTTTAGTGCTGCTCATATTACTGGCCAAGCTGTCCTTTATGCAATTGGTTCAGACCGAGCAATACCGCACCCTGGCGCGAAACAATTATATTCGTATAGTACCGGTTTTTGCCCCGCGGGGTGAAATTTTCGATCGTAATGGTGAGAAAATTGTCACCAATAAACCTATTTATACAGTGTCCATAAATGATTTAAGCCTGGAGGGAACCACCTACCATTTATACCTGGACCGCATTGGTCCGGAAACGGTACGTATGGCTGATCAACTTTCCTGGATACTGGCCGGGGATGAGGAATCGGTGCAATATTTTCAGCAAATAAGCGGCAAGACGCCGGAACAATTTGACAAGGATGTTGTCCGGGATACTGATGAAGCTACCTATACAGCCAAAAAGGAAGCCATTGAGGAAATCATCAAAGATCGGGTCAGCAGCAATAAAGTTAAATTAGAAAATGGTGAGGCGTTGGAAATTGCCGTGGCCTATAATCCTTCCACAGTGGCGACCTTACGTCAGCAGAACCTGGTATCTTTTGGGGTCAGGCTGGAAGAAAAAACCGATATGCTAAGTGAACTCGTAGCTATGCTGCATAAGGAAGCTGTTTTTGAAGAAAAAACCGTATATCAAGTGGAATCGAATGTGCGGGCAGCCATCAGGGAGAAAAAATATTACAGGCCATACGAGCCCGTGCTGGTGGCCGAGAATGTTCCAGTACAAACAGTGGTGACACTGCGGGAAAGGCAGATGGAAATGCCCGGGGTGGTGGTGGATATCCAACCGGTGCGGGACTATCCTTACCAGGGTTTGCTATCCCATGCACTGGGCTATGTGCAGAATATTAAAAAGGAGCAGTACGAGGAACATAAAGACAAAGGCTACTTTATGAATGATCTTTACGGGCAAAACGGCCTGGAACTAATGTATGAGTCATACCTGCGGGGGGAACACGGCGCCAGACAGATGGAAGTGGATGCCAGCAGTCGACCGGTGCGGGATTTAGGCTTAAAACAACCAGTACCGGGGAACGACCTGGTGCTGACGGTTGATCTCGATTTGCAAATGGCTGCGGAGAAGGCACTGGCAGATGGGGTGGCCCGGGCCCAAAGTGCGGGTTACAGCCGGTCAAAAGCAGGTGCGGCGGTAGTTATGGATGTGCGCAGCGGGGCGGTTCGGGCCATGGCCAGTTATCCCACATATAATCCGGGGGTATTCACCGAAGGTTTATCCAGCGCCCAGTGGCAGCAGCTGCAGGATTCCGGCGCACTGCTTAATAGAACCATATCAGCCATTTACCCACCCGGATCCACTTTTAAGATGGTTACAGCGGCAGCCATACTGGAGAATGAAATTGTGGACCCCGAACATAAAATGCCCGACCCGGGTTATTACAGGCTGGGACAGGGTATTTTCCGGGACTGGAAGCTGGACGGTCACGGTATGGTGGACATGCGCAAAGCACTTGAGGTGTCTTGTGATACCTACTTTTACCAATATGGGCGTATGGCAGGTGTGGATGCTATCGCCAGTATGGCCCGGGAATTTGGGCTGGGTGAAAAAACCGGTATTAAACTGCCGGGCGAAATGAGCGGACTGGTGCCCACCCCCGAATGGAAGTATGAGTTGGTTAAGAGTATGTTAATTGCGGGTTATGATGATTTTGCTCAAGTACGTAAACTAAACGAACAAATTGAAAAAGCTACAAGTGAATCTCGCAAACAACAACTGCAAAAATTAAGAGACGAAGAACTGAATAAACAATTAAAAAAATATGAATGGAAGCTAAACTGGCAGCAATACGAAACCGTGAACATGTCCATTGGGCAGGGGGATAATACCTACACGATTATGCAGCTGGCTGCTTACGTGGCTGCCATAGCCAACAATGGCACCCTGTACCGGCCCTACATGGTTGAGAGAATAGTTTCCCCAGACGGTAAAGTTATTGAGGATTTCAAACCCGAGGTTAATCGTAAAGTAAATGTGTCCCCGGAAAATTTGCAGATTATCCGGGAAGGCATGCACATGGTGGCAACGCCTCCCAATGGTACGGCATCAGCAGTCTTCGGGCTTGATGCGGCGGCGAAAACCGGTACTGCGGAGGTTCTGGATGCCGATGGCAATAAAATAGGCAACCATGCCTTGTTTGTGGCCTATGCGCCTTATGAAAAACCCGAGATTGCCGTGGCCGTAGTGCTTGAGTATGGTAATTCCGGCAGCGGCTTTGCCGGTCCCATTGCCCGGGAAATTTTAGATGCCTATTTTGCTGACCCTGAGACAGATAAAAACGAAGCTGGACAGGAACAAGCAGCCGGGCATGATCAAGCTGTAAGCGATGTGTTGGGATATCAGCTGGTCAATGCCGGTGGAATGCCTGAGGGCTGGGATGCGCTGCCTGCCTTAAGCTGGCCGGGCTGGGAGCAGCAACCAGATGATAGTGCAGCGGTACAAGGGGATGAACAATCCCAAAGAGGGCAGAATGAGGCACAACGGGCTCCGGTATCGGCACAGTCCCGGCCTGCAGTATCAAACCAGCCGTCCCAAACAACATCCCCGCAGTCCGTATCCCAACCACCACCGGCGGCAACCACTCCGCAGGTGGAACAACAACCGCCGCCGCAGGATGAGACCCAGCCGCCGCCGGTAGAACAACAACCGCCGCCACAGGATGAGACCCAGCCGCCGCCGGTAGAACAACAACCGCCGCCGCAGGATGAGACCCAGCCGCCGCCGGTAGAACAACAACCGCCGCCGCAGGATGAGACCTAACCGCCGCCGGCTGGGACATTGCCACCTGCGTCGGCGCCTGAATCAACTCCGCTCGAACCGCAACCGCCCCAGGCAGAGCCTGCTGTACCCCAGACGGTGCAGGGAGCGGAGGAAATGCCTGAGGCGCAGCCCTAGTATTGGCTGTAAATCGCTGTAAATTATTCTTGGCGCTGCGTGCTTAATAAATAATTAGTTATTCACCAATATAATTTCAGGTAAACGCCCTCGTTATATCATTTACATGGTGGCGGGGGCTTTTATTATTCCTGGACAGTGGAGTGAAGTTTTTGAAATTACTTATGTTAATTTATGGTTTTTTGTTTTTTTAGCAGGATTTGGTTATGCAGTGTAGAAATAATAATTGTCATTAATTTTTATTATGCGTGAAAAATACTGGTTTTTGCGGGGAGGCGTAAAGTGGTGGCTCCGGATTGGACTGGCGGGAATCTGGTGCAGTTCCCCGTTAAAGGGGGAGAGCCCGAGGAGATGATGGACGACAATACAGTTCTGGTCCAACGCACCCTGCGTTCCGGCCAATCGATATATTTTGATGGTAATGTTGTAATTGTTGGTGATATTAATCCCGGTGGTGAGGTGGTGGCTACCGGTAATGTAGTAGTAATGGGATATTTGCGCGGAGTGGTGCACGCTGGTGCCGGCGGCAATGAAAAAGCCGCGGTTTATGCTTTTCGCATGCGTCCCACCCAGTTAAGGATAGCCAATCACATCACTCGTGCCCCGGATGGGGATGATGGTGGCCCCATTGTACCTGAGATAGCAAGGATTAAAGACGGTACCGTGGTGATTGAAACCTTCTCAGCTGGCCCGGAACGCCAAACATGAAGTCAACTTAATGTAAAAGCACAAAAGGGAGGAAGTATTTTTTATGGGAGAAGTAATAGTCATTACTTCAGGAAAGGGAGGCGTAGGTAAAACTACCACCAGTGCTAATCTAGGTGCCGGTCTGGCCTCTTTGGGTAACAGGGTTTGTTTGATTGATGCTGATATCGGACTGCGCAATCTGGATGTGGTTATGGGTCTGGAGAATCGCATTGTTTATGATCTGGTGGATGTTACCGGCGGCAATTGTTCCTTCCGGAAAGCACTGATTAAGGATAAGCGTTTTGAGAATTTGTTTTTGCTGCCCGCTGCGCAAACCAAGGATAAAACAGCGGTTAACCCTGATCAGATGCGGGCGCTTACTGAAGAAATCAAGGGCGATTTTGATTACGTTATTGTTGACTGTCCTGCCGGTATTGAACAGGGATTTCGCAACGCCATTGCCGGCGCCAATCAGGCCATAGTAGTTACCACTCCCGAGGTGTCAGCGGTCAGGGATGCCGACCGCATTATTGGTTTGTTGGAAAAGGAGGATTTGCGGGAGCCCAAACTGGTGGTTAACCGGATGCGCTACCAAATGGTCAAGCACGGAGATATGATGAGCATCGACGATATTATTGAAATATTGGCTGTGGACTTGATTGGCGTAGTGCCGGAGGACGAGCAGGTGGTGGTAAGCACCAACCGTGGTGAAATGGTGGTAATGAATGATTCATCCAGGTCTGGGCAGGCCTATCGCAATATCGTTCGCCGGATCCGGGGTGAAGAGGTGCCGATGATGAACCTTGATGATGAAAGCGGCTTTTTTAGCAAGTTGCGGCGGATGATCGGACTGAAGTAAAAGGAAAGGGGGGAAAGCGCAGTGCTGGAGTTTATTAACCGAATCTTCGGCCGTGAAAACCATTCCAGCAGAAATGTGGCTAAAGAAAGATTGCGCTTGGTACTTGTACACGATCGTGCAGGTGTTTCACCGGAACTATTACAGACGTTGAGGATTGAGTTGATTCAAGTAATTTCTAATTATATGGAAATTGATGAGAATGCGCTGGAGGTATCGCTGGACAGTAACGAAAGTCAGGTGGCGCTGGTGGCTAATATACCGGTGAAAAAAATGAAGAGAACCATGCAAACTGAAACTGCCTAAAATGCCAGCGATCCCCGGACCGGTTAATTGGCCCGGGGATCGCTGGCTAAGGATGTTATGTACATGTTCGGCTCTACTCAAGTAGTATATAGAATTTTAAATCTTAAAATCCGATAGTTTTATTTTACCGGCTTTTTTTAAGCCATCGCCTGTTATATAATAAAACCCGTAGTTTTTAAGCAAGGCGGTGATATAAAGTTGGTTAATAAAAGGTTTTTTAAAAACTTGGATTTTACCTTGGTAGGGGTAACCGGGGCTATACTTGTTTTCAGCTTGGTTATGATCGGTAGCGCCAGTACTGATTACGGGTGGTGGATGCGACTGGGTTTGGACATAGATAAACTGCAAGAAGCCAATATAGTTCAACGTCTGCTATGGATGAAAAAAGAGTATGTGATTAAACAGTTTTTCTCGATAATACTGGGGATTGCAGCCGCCGCGGCTACTGTATATATACCTTATGATGATTGGCGCCGCTATACCAAACACCTGTATATTGTAAATTTACTGATGCTTGGGGCGGTGCTGGTACTGGGGCATACCGAAATGGGAGCACAGCGTTGGATTGATATTGGTCCCTTTGGTTTTCAGCCTTCAGAGTTTGCCAAGTTAATTATTATTGTCACTCTGGCTGATTTTTTAGCCAGGAGGGAGGGGCAGCTCCGTACAATTAAGGAAATAGTACCTTGCTTTATTTTTGTGGGAGTGCCGTTGCTGCTCATATTGATACAGCCTGACCTGGGTACATCGCTGGTATTTGTGGCAATATTATTTGGTATGCTGTTTACAGCAAGCTCAAAACCCCTTATGATTACCGGCTTATTCGGTGCCGGTTTGGCCGGGGTGGTGGGGTTGGTTTGGTCACATTTAAAGTTTGGCACCTGGATACCCCTGCATGAATACCAGCTTAATAGGCTGATTATCTTTCTTGACCCCTGGTCAGATATACAAGGGGCGGGGTATCATGTTATCCAATCCCAAATTGCCATTGGTTCCAGCGGCTTTTGGGGCAAGGGGCTACTGTTGGGTACCCAGAGTTTTTTGGAGTTTTTACCTATCAGGCATACCGACTTTATTTTTTCCGTGCTGGCGGAGGAAACCGGCTTTTTAGGAGCAACATTGTTTTTGCTGCTGTTTGGTGTTTTTCTGTACCGTGGTGTGCGGATTGCAAATGAATCCAAAGACATGTTCGGTACCCTGATGGCAGTGGGTATAGTAAGTATGATAACTTTTCAGATACTGGTTAATGTGGGTATGGCTGTTGCCATTATGCCCGTTACAGGATTGCCCCTGCCATTGTTCAGTTATGGGGGCAGCAGTATGATAACTAATATGATTGCCATTGGGGTGTTGCTAAATATTCATATGCGCCGGCAAAAAAATATTTTTTAATTAAGCATGAACAATGTTCGTATACTAAAACCAGGACAGGCTGCTTGATGTGTCAAACGGCCTGTCTTTTTATTGCCCGGGCGTATCTAATAGTGCTTTTGGACAAAATATAACTTGGAAAGAATGTAAATTTTTTTCGGAGGATGGAAATAAGCAAAAATAACAGCGTGCGCCGGGTGGTTAATAAGGATTTCAACTGGTATGGCTCAGTGGGTGTAAATTCGGGCTTGGAAGGTGTAGAAGTGCTGGCCCGGGTGGAAAATATCGGTTATAAGCTTGTCATATTTGTCCACTACAGCAAATATACATATGGTAAACCAGCTGGCATTGACCTTGGCAGCGAAATGGTTGAGGGGGGAAAGACATTGAAATGGGACAGGTTATCTCGCCTGAGCGGGCGTAAAAAAAACGGGTTTGATGAATGGGCCGATTATTACCAGTCCGTAAAAGGCAGGCAGCCAGTGGCACCTTCATACAAGCGACCTAGCAGGCGGAGCGGGCTTTTTAGGATTTCCGCCGTACTGGTTATATTGGTGGTCCTGATGGCGGTACGCCATTACCCACATCCCGCGACCGAGCAGGCCCGTGAGAATTTAAAGCATTTACTTACGGCGGAGTGGGACGTCCGGCCAGTGCTGGATAAATCAATACAACTGGCTGCCCAACTGGTTAACTGGGACAACCCGGTTATTCACGGGCCGGGCACGGGAATTGACGCTCAGCCTGTGGCGGGTGACGGGCTTGCTAATGAGGAACTGTCTTTGCCGGTTTCCGGTAAAGTGGTGGGACAGTTTGGGTGGACCAAATCTTCGGTGGACGACATGGAAAGATACCACGCCGGTATTGATATCAGCGCACCGCCGGGTGCCAGCGTCGTCGCCGCCCTGGCGGGCCGGGTGGAAAGAATAGGCGAGGATAAGGAACTGGGGCCATATAT
This sequence comes from Desulfoscipio gibsoniae DSM 7213, assembly GCF_000233715.2. Lineage (GTDB taxonomy): Bacteria > Bacillota > Desulfotomaculia > Desulfotomaculales > Desulfallaceae > Sporotomaculum > Sporotomaculum gibsoniae. Next base: position 3,319,980 of record NC_021184.1, on the reverse strand, counting down.
ATTAATTAATCATGGTCATGGCACGTACACACTGTATGGCTGTGTAGCTGACATAGCTGTGGTGGAAGGCCAGGATGTGCAGGCAGGTCAGGAAATTGCCCTGATTGGTGAAAACGGTGATGTACAGGGCGGAGGGCTGCATTTTGAATTGCGGGAAAACGGAAAACTGGTTGACCCGCTTGATCGTTTATCTATTAACGGTGAATAATGGAGGGTGCCGGTATGCGACTGGGACGTGTATTGGGGGTTAATATCTATTTAAACCCCTTTTTTCTGGGCCTACTGGCTTTATATTTTGTAGCCGGGGTGCTGGACCGGGGGCTGGTGGCCTTTGGTGTAGTGTTAGTGCATGAAATGGCCCATGCGCTAATGGCCAATCGCCTGGGTATTTCCTCCAATGAAGTGGAATTGCTGCCCTTTGGCGGAGTGGCCCGGGCGGGCACCGAGTTGCAAGTTGATCCATTGCGGGAAACATATACTGCCCTGGCCGGCCCCGCCAGCAACCTGGCGATGTTTGCTCTGGGCGTGGCATTGAAAAATTACGGGCTCTGGCATGCTGACCTGGGTCCGTTTTTTTTGCAGTGCAATCTTTTAATGGCCTTTTTTAATATGCTGCCCGCTTTACCGCTGGACGGCGGCCGGGTATACCGCTCCTATTTGGCTGCCCGGATTGGTATCACGCCGGCTACCTACCGGGTTGCTTTACTGGGACAGATTTTTGGGGTGCTGATTGCTGTTTTTGGTGTCCTGGGGATATGGTGGGGGGCCTGTGGGCTGGATATTCCGGTTACTGCTTTCTTTCTTTTTTACGCAGCCACCAGGGAGCGCAGTGCGGCACCTTACCTATTGATGCAGCTGCTGATGCGCAAACAGCAAGAACTATTCCGGGAAGGGGTGCTGTCCGCAAAACAACTGGTGGTAACGGAGAACGTTCCCCTGGGTCAATTAATTCGCTTTTTTATGCCCCGCTGTTATCACCTGATGACAGTGCTGGACAGGCACTGGCAGTATAAGGGAACCGTTACCGAAACCAGGGTTATTGATACACTATTGCACCGGGGTGCTAATGTACCGGTTGGTGAGCTAATTGAGAAATAATGGTCATGGCCTTAATGAGTATGGTCCGCAATTATATTTGTAACAAGATGTAAAATTTTGTTTATATGGGTAATATAAAAGATAGGTTTTGGTGAAGTATAGCCAGCATTGGCAATGAAAAAGTTTTAGTGGCTTATGGATAATTTCAATTGGGCTACATTTTGTGGTATATTTAATATATCATTACTGGTATATATTCTCATGTTTATGTTTTATTAGTGGGACTAATGATCTGGAGGACTGTTATTATATGGAGAAGCAGTTGGAGAAAATACTGAGGCGGGTGCAAAAGCCCGGCCGGTACTCAGGTGGCGAATGGAACGCCGTGTATAAAGATTGGCGGAGCACATACGTTAAGATGGTCTTTGCTTTTCCCGATGTGTACGAGGTGGGCATGAGTCACCTTGGACTGCAGATATTATACGGCATGGTCAACGACCGTGAGGATGCTTTGATGGAAAGGGTGTTTGCGCCCTGGCCGGATATGGAGGAACAACTACGCAGCACGGGTCTGCCGTTGTTTAGCCTGGAATCCCGCAGACCGTTGCGGGATTTTGATATTATTGGCTTTACACTACAGTACGAATTAAGCTTTACCAATATACTGAATATATTGGATTTGGCCGGTATTCCCCTGCGGTCGGCGGACCGGGCCGGGGGTAATTATCCCCTCGTGGTGGCCGGTGGTCCATGTGCCTTTAACTCCGAACCCATAGCGGATTTTATTGATGTGTTTGTTATCGGTGAGGGTGAAGAGGTGCTGGGTGACCTGTTGGATGCTTATCTTGCCTCGCGGCGAAGCGGCGAGGGCCGGCATGACTTGCTGCTGCGGCTGGCCGGTTTCGACGGAATTTACGTGCCGGCGCTATACCGGGTGGAGTATAATGATAATGGATCAATAAAAACAGTAACTCCGGTTGGCGATAGGGTGCCTGCTCTGGTTCAAAAAAGAATAGTTACAGATATGGACGCAGCCTTTTTCCCCACCCGTATGGTGGTACCAGCCATTGAATCGGTGCATGACCGGGCTATGCTGGAGGTACAGCGGGGTTGTACCCGGGGCTGCCGTTTTTGCCAGGCTGGTGTAATTTACCGTCCGGTTCGGGAGAAGGAACCGGAAACATTGCTGCGCCATGCCGGTGATCTACTGGGTTCCACCGGATGGGGGGAAATATCACTGACCTCGCTGAGCACTTCGGACTATTCCCGGGTTGCACCGCTGATCAGTGAGCTTATAAAAAGGCATGGAGCTGCCGGTGTCAATGTATCGTTGCCGTCATTAAGAGTAGATGCCTTTTCTGTGGACCTGGCCAAGGAAGTGCAAAAAGTTCGTCGGTCCAGCTTGACCTTTGCCCCCGAGGCTGGTACCCAGCGCCTGCGGGATGTGATTAATAAGGGGGTAACCGAGGATAACCTGATGGAGGCTGTCGAAGCAGCTTTCTTTGCGGGCTGGCAGTCCATTAAACTTTATTTTATGATTGGCCTGCCCACTGAAACCGATGATGATTTGCGGGGGATCGCCAATCTGGCCCGGCGGGTACTGGATAAAGGACGTACCCTGGTTAGAGCCAAAGGGCGGCTTAAAGTGACCGTCAGTGTGTCCTCATTTGTACCCAAATCACATACAGCATTTCAATGGGAACCACAAAATTCCATAGCTGAGTTAAAACGCAAGCAGTTATTGTTACGTGATCTGTTGCGCAGCAAAGGACTGGTTTTTAAATGGCACGACCCGGAGGGTAGTTTTCTGGAAGCCGTGCTCTCTCGCGGCGACAGGCGTCTGGCCGGTGCCATTGAGAAGGCCTGGCGCAATGGTGCCCGCTTTGACGGTTGGTCCGAGTTTTTTGATTTAAGAAGATGGCTAGAGGCTTTTGCAAGTGATGGTATTGATCCTGATTGGTACGCCTACCGCCGGTACCATTATGATGATACACTGCCCTGGGATCACATTGGTGCCGGGGTAAGTAAAAAATATTTAGTGCGGGAACACCGCCGCTCGCTGGAGGGGGCAATTACCCCAGATTGCCGTGGCGGGCGGTGCCCGGGGTGCGGCCTGTGCCCCACCCTGGAAACAAAACCGTACCTGGCAGGGGGTGAAACTGTTGCCCCGTTATCGGATACAGTACAGTAAAAGGGGACCGGCCTGCTATATCTCCCACCTGGACCTGGTTCGCACGCTGGAGCGGGCCTTTCGCCGGGCTGGTTTGCCCATTGCCTTTTCCGAGGGGTTTAATCCGCATCCCCGGTTTAGTTTTGCAGCCCCGCTGCCCGTGGGCGTCGAGGGGCTGGCCGAGGTGCTGGAAGTGGATATGAAGGAGTCCGTAGATCACCGGGAACTGGCTGAACGATTAAATGGTGCTCTACCCCCGGGGCTAGTGGTGTTGGAGGTAACAGACGTGCCGGATAATGCCCCGGCACCCATGGCAGCGTTAACCGGTGCCGGTTATATAGTCCACCTTGATGATGATGACCTGCCCGGGCCGCTTCCCGAAGAGGCTGTGCAGAGGTTCCTGGCCCGGGGGCAGGTAGAGGTTACCCGCAAGAGCAAAGACGGCAAGAAAAAAATACGGAATATTCGACCCGGTATACTAAAGTTTGACGTGCTTTCCCAGGTGAACGGTTTAACCATACGGTTGGCCTTGAAAACGGGAAGCATCATGAATGTACGTCCTGAAGATGTGATTGTGGAATTTTTCCGGTATACCGGCATAACAGTGAATAAAGCAGATCTGCAAATTATTCGAACGGAGTTGTTTTAACCTGCGCTTACCTGGAATCCCCCGCATCTTATAGCGTTGGGTTGGATGCCACCGGCTATGTTATGGTGTGTTAACGGAAAGAAAAGATGGTGAAGAAAGATAATGTTTAAAGAGATAATTATTAATGTAGGTGAAGAGGAAACCAGGGTGGCTGTGCTGGAAAACAAGGTGTTGGTGGAGATGTTCATTGAACGCTCGCCAAATCAGCGGCTGGTGGGTAATATATTCAAGGGCCAGGTGGAAAATGTGCTTCCCGGCATGCAGGCATCCTTTGTGGATATTGGTTTAGAAAAGAATGCCTTTTTGTATGTGGAAGATGCCATACCCGCCCGTACCCCCGATACCGGTCAAGGCCAGGGTAATTCAGCATTAGGCACTAATATATGCGATATTTTAAAACAAGGCCAGGAAGTAATTGTACAAATTGTTAAGGAGCCTATTGGTACCAAAGGGGCCCGGGTAACCACTCATATAACGTTGCCCGGACGCTACCTGGTACTTATGCCCACCGTGGATTACATTGGTATTTCCAGACGCATTGAGGATGATAAGGAAAGGGACCGCCTCAGGGAAATGGCTGCCCGGATAAAACCCGATGGCATGGGCGTAATTGTGCGCACTGTGGCTGATGGGGTTGATGAGGAAGAGCTGCTCCTGGATATCAATATGTTAACCAATTTATGGCGCAAAATTGTTAACCGTTCCAACCACGGACCGGTACCCAATCTGCTCCACCGGGACCTTGAACTGGTGCAGCGTATATTAAGGGATATTTTTACCGAGGATGTTGACCGGTTGATTATAGACTCCCGTTATGAATATGAAAAGATACTGGATTTGTTGGATATCTTGGGCCCAAGCTTGAAGGTTAAAGTTTTTTTGGATGAAAGGAACAACCTATTTGAGGAAAATAATGTGGATTTAGAAATTGAAAAGGCCCTTAAACGCACGGTTTGGCTCAAGTGCGGCGGATATATTGTCATCGATCAGGCCGAGGCCCTGACTGCCATAGATGTCAATACAGGCAAATACGTGGGCAGTACCAACCTTGAGGATACGGTCCTGAAAACCAATTTGGACGCTGCATTGGAAATAGCCCGCCAGCTCCGGCTGCGCAATATCGGCGGTATTATTATTGTGGACTTTATTGATATGAATCAGGAAGAACACCGGCGGCAGGTGCTTGATGTACTTGAAGAGGAAATCCATAAAGATAAAACCAAAATCAATATATTAGGGATTACCCAGCTGGGCCTGGTGGAAATAACCAGAAAAAAAGTGCGGCCCAGCTTGGCTGAAGTGTTGCAAAAGGCCTGTCCATACTGTGATGGGCGGGGCAAGGTGCTATCAGAAGAAACAGTGGGAATCAACATTAAACAGCAAATCTACCAGATGGCCAAACAAACCGGGGCGGATACTATTTTAGTAGAGGCCAACCCGCTGGTAGCGGCCCGGCTCATTGGCAGCGGGGGTGCCAATCTAAGGGATTTGGAGGACCGCACAGGCAAAAACCTTTATATCAGGGGCTCTGCGGAACAGCATATTGAGTCGGTCACCATGCGCCCTATCTATGACCAGGACGACATCCAGGCCAACACACTGCCGGTCAAGCCAGGTCAGGTGCTGGAGGTGCGGGTGGAGGAACCCCATGTTAGTAACATCAATGATGGTATTGCACGGATCAATGGATTTATACTGGATATTGAGGGTGGCGGGGCGATGGTTGGCGAGGTGGTGGTTGTGGAAATAAACAGAGTGTTTCGCACCTATGCCCGTGCCAAATTGATCAAGGGTTAAAGCGTTTATTGTGAAAAGAGAGATTAGGGCGATAAGGATATTTTCTACCGTATTTGTGGAACCGTGGGTAGCTAAGCTTGACAAAGGTTAGCGATGTGATAAAATAACTTATTGTAGGCCATTAAAAAATACCGCTCGGAAAGGGTTTAAAACAGGTTAAAAGTCTAATTTTTAAAAAGGACACCTTATATTATTAGATTGAGCTGCAAGGCTGTAAACCTTACCCGCTTCCGGCGAGTCCTGAATTTAAGGGGGAAAAGTATGTACGCCATTATTGAAACAGGCGGTAAACAGTACCGCGTTAGCGAAGGAGATACCCTGTTCATTGAAAAACTGCCTGCTGAAGCCGGGCAGACTTATGAGGTAGACAAAGTACTGGCTGTGGAAAAAGACGGTCAGCTGCGGGTTGGCACACCCGTGGTGGAAGGTGCCAAGGTAGTGCTTAAAGTGGAAAAGCATGGTAAAGATAGGAAAATAATTGTTTTCAAATATAAACCCAAGAAAAATTACAGGCGTAAAAAAGGTCACCGCCAGCCCTTTACCAGGGTTGTGGTGGAACAAATATTAGCCTAGCTACGGAGGTGAATTGAATTGGCACATAAGAAAGGTGTAGGTAGTTCACGTAACGGCCGCGATTCCAATCCCAAGATGCTTGGCGTTAAACGGGGCGATGGTCAATTTGTTACTGCGGGCAGCATACTGGTTCGCCAGCGGGGCACTCGGATACATCCCGGTATTAACGTGGGGCGTGGCGGAGACGATACTTTGTTTGCCAAAGTGGATGGTGTTGTATCCTTCCAAACCAGGGGTAAAGATAAAAAGGTAGTCAACATCAAAGAAGTCGAAGAAACAGCCGTATAATATAACTAATCTGGATTAAATAAATCAATCTTTTAATCTTGACAGTATACAGTTGCAACACAAAACGGAATAGGTGAAAAAACAGCCTTAAAAGAGAGGCTGTTTTTTTTATGGTGCCCTGAGTATACTCTATGATCTCTGGGATATACTTGGAACAATTTTAGTCGTTTCTTTCGTTTCTGGACCAAAATGAAAAACCCATATACAATTTATGCTCTGGCAGGAAAAATATCCATGACGTCGAATATTACCATAATTTAGAGCAATAATATTATTTTATGGTATAATGCTAAGTATCTGTCGTATAAGCCGGCCTTTGATCAGGCCAGGTGAAGAGGGGAGAGGTTTTACCTGGATACCGCAAAAATGCTGGAACTGCTCTCGGTGCAAAGGCACGATTTCCTAAACCACTTGCAGATTATTTCCGGGCTGTTGCAATTAAACAGGGAAACCGAGGCCAGGGAATATATACGTACTGTGTCCCGTGATATTGTGAGTTTAAGTAAAGTTGTGCACCTTCAGGTTCCCGAGGTGGCCGCGGTATTGCTGATGGCTTATAACCGGGCTGTGAGCTATCAGATAGAGATGGCTTTTGATGTACAGGCTAATCTAAAGGATTGCACGGTGCCCGGTGAAGAACTAGCCTCTTTGCTGGAGGAACTATTGAACAACATTATAGATTACCTTGCCCCACCTGAGGTTGCAGCTCGCAAAATATCAATTGGCATCATGGGCACCGAAGTCAGTTATTCATGGCAGATTAGCTTCAGTGCTGCACCCTATGCTTACCCCACCAGGGTGGAGGAAAGCGCCCAGCGGGCTGTGGATAACGGGGTCAGGCTTAAACTTTATATAACTAACTAAATAATGATAAATTATAATTACAGATAGATTATTATTGAAGCCAGGCTTTAATGTGTATAATATGTAAGAGACATTACTGTATAGGCAGGGTGTCCCTAAATTTAAAGCACAGGTGAACCAATATGTTTTATGACAGGGCTAAGATCTATGTTAAGGGGGGCGATGGCGGTAATGGCTGTGTCGCCTTCCGGCGTGAAAAGTATGTCCCAGAAGGCGGTCCCTGGGGTGGTGACGGCGGCAGGGGCGGTAATGTTATTCTACGCGGCGATGAGGGACTGCGCACCCTGGTGGATTTTCGCTACCAGCGTCATTACAAAGCCGGCCGTGGCCAGCACGGACGGGGAAAGGGCATGCATGGCCGCTGGGCCGAAGATTTGGTCATTCGGGTGCCCCTGGGTACGGTGATCCGGGAAGAGAACAGCCAACAAATACTGGGGGACATCACCACTAACGGTCAGGAAGTGGTGGTGGCCCGGGGCGGGCGCGGCGGCAGAGGTAATGCCCGGTTTGCCGGCCCGCAAAATAAAGCACCTGCCATGGCGGAAAAAGGCGAGCCCGGTGAGGAGCGCCAGCTTATTCTGGAATTGAAACTTCTGGCCGATGTGGGGCTGTTGGGCTATCCCAATGCCGGTAAATCCACACTGATTGCCCGTGTATCCGCGGCTCGGCCAAAAATAGCCGATTATCCTTTTACTACGCTGACGCCCAATTTAGGAGTAGTTAGTCTTGGGGAAGGAGAAAGTTTTGTCATGGCCGATATACCTGGCCTGATAGAAGGGGCCCACGGCGGGGCCGGGCTGGGCCATTATTTTTTGCGCCATGTGGAAAGAACCAAACTGCTGGTGCATGTACTGGATGGTGCCGGAACCGAGGGGCGCGACCCGCTGGATGATTTCCGCGTTATTAACCGGGAATTAGCCCTTTATAACGAAGCACTGGCAAAGCGGCCCCAGTTGGTGGCGGTAAATAAAATGGATTTGCCGGGTAGTGAAGAAAACCTGGCCCACATTAAAAGTGAATTGTCAGGTGGGTATGAAATATTCCCCATTTCGGCGGTGAACGGGGCGGGCACAATGGAATTAATGCACCGGGTGTATGATTTACTCAAGGAATTACCCGTTCCAGAACTGTGGCCGGTAGAATCCTTAGAAACGGTACATCGCGCCGAGCCCCAGTTTAATATCCACCGGGAGGACGATGAACTGGTGGTTACAGGCCGGGAAATAGAAAAACACGTGGCTATGACCGACCTTGATAACGAGGCCGCCGTTGACCGCCTGCAGCGTATTATGCAAGTGATGGGCCTGGAAAAGGCTCTGCGGGATTATGGTGCTAAAAACGGGGATACCGTTCGTATTAAAGATTTGACCTTTGAATTTGTAGAATAAAGCGGAGTGGAAATATTGGAAAAGAGAAATTACGAGCGGATGCAGCGGATGGTGGTAAAGGTTGGTTCCAGCTCACTCACTTATAACACCGGCAAGCTGAATATTGGCCAATTTGAGGCGCTGGTCCGGCAATTATCCGACCTGCATAACCGTGGTCTGGATGTGTTACTGGTTACTTCCGGAGCGGTGGGGGCCGGTATGGGGAAACTCGGCTTTACGCAGCGGCCCCGCACCATTCCCGAAAAACAAGCCGCGGCTGCGGTGGGACAAGGTTTACTGCTGCACATGTACGAAAAAATATTTGCCGAATACGGGCTGGTAGTGGGACAGGTGCTGCTGACCAGGGAGGACTTTGCTGACCGCCGGCGCTTTTTAAATGCACGCAATACTCTGCAAACTATGCTGAACATGCATATTATACCGGTGATTAATGAAAACGACACCGTCGCGGTGGATGAAATCAAACTTGGCGATAACGACAACCTGGCGGCTATGGTTGCCGCCCTGGTGGATGCAGATATTTTAATACTACTTTCGGATATAGAAGGGTTATACAGTGACAAGCCTGGTACGCCTGGAGCCCGGATAATCCCGGAAATACACGAGATCAGCGATGAAATAGAAGCTCTGGCCGGCGGTGTGGGCTCAGCAGTAGGAACAGGTGGCATGGCTACTAAAATTCAGGCTGCCCGCATTGCCATGCACTCTGGAATGGTAACCATAATAGCTCGCGCTTCTGAACCTGATGTGATTAGGCGGTTGGTGGCCGGTGAGCCGTTGGGCACTGTCTTTTGGCCTTCAGTTAAACTGGTTAATAAAAAAAGATGGATTGCCTTCAGCGCCACTGTTTGCGGCAAGATATACATAGATGAGGGGGCGGTTACGGCGCTCCGGGAAAATGGCAAAAGCCTGCTGCCCTCGGGCGTTATCGATGTTGATGGTGAATTTGAAATGGGCAATACGGTAAGTGTTATCGCCCCGGACGGTAGGGAAATCGCACGGGGGATAGTAAACTATGCTGCTGCGGAAATAAAACAGATCAAAGGCAAGCAAACCGGCGAAATAGCCCTGGTGCTGGGGTACAAGGACTATGACGAAATCATCCACCGGGACAACCTGGCGCTGGAGTGAAGAACCAAGCCGGACGGTTAAACATATGGAAATAAGCCCGGAGGGCTGATTTATGATACAAAAGATAACACTGCAAGGAGGCAAAATTATGGAAAAACAAGTTATCGCCAAGGCGCAAAAAGCCAGGGAGGCGGCCCGCCGGCTCGCCTATCTATCCACAACTATAAAGAATAATGCCCTGCTGGCCATGGCGGACAGCTTGATTAAGAACACCGATAAAATACTGGCGGCCAATGAGATTGACATCCGTGCCGGGCGGGAGAAAGGTCTTTCCCGGGCACTGATCGACCGGCTGCTTTTAACAACGGAGCGGGTGGCAGACATGGCGGAGGGCCTGCGCATGGTGGCCTCGCTGCCTGACCCGGTGGGTGAAGTGGAGAGCATGTGGACTCGCCCCAACGGTTTACGCATTGGGCGTACCCGGGTACCCCTGGGCGTGGTGGGCATTATATATGAAGCCCGGCCCAATGTTACGGTGGACGCCGCCGGGTTATGCCTTAAAGCGGGCAATGCGGTGGTACTGCGGGGTGGTTCCGAGGCCATTAACTCCAACCTGGCCATTGCCAACATTATTGCCACCGCGGCTACCGGAGCAGGACTGCCCGAGGGGGCCATCAACTTAATTGAAATTACCGACCGGGCCGCGGTTAACGTCATGCTGAAGTTAAACGATTATATCGATGTGATTATTCCCCGGGGCGGTGCCGGGCTGATCCAAACTGTAGTGCAAAACGCCACCGTGCCTGTTGTTGAAACCGGTGTGGGCAACTGTCACGTCTTTGTCGACCGCTATGCCGATTTGGAAAAGGCCCGGCGCATCGTGATCAACGCTAAATGCCAGCGCCCCGGAGTATGCAATGCCTTAGAATCTTTACTGGTTCACCAAGCTACTGCGGCAGAGTTTTTGCCCGGGATGCTGGAAGCGCTTAAAGAATCCGGAGTGGAAGTGCGTGGCTGTGATCGGACCATGGCTATGGCCGAGTGGGTTAAACCGGCCTCTGAGGAAGACTATGCCGGCGAGTTCCTGGATCTGATTATTGCTGTAAAGGTGGTGGACAGCCTGGATGAAGCGCTGGATCATATTTATCGTTACAGCACCAAGCATTCCGAGGCCATTATCACCGAAAACTACACCCGGGCCATGCGCTTTTTAAATGAAGTTGATGCCGCGGCGGTGTATATCAATGCCTCCACCCGCTTTACCGATGGCGGCCAGTACGGTTTTGGGGCCGAAATCGGCATCAGCACCCAAAAGTTGCACGCCCGGGGGCCAATGGGCTTAAAAGAACTGACTACCAACAAGTATATAGTGTTTGGTGATGGGCAAATCAGGGGGTAACGGAGTTATCAAAGATGAATAATAGCCTCAATCAGCCAAAAAAAAGAAGAATCGGCCTGATGGGCGGCACATTTGACCCAATACACCACGGACATTTGGTGGCGGCGGAGGAGGCTCGCTACCAATTCGGCATGGAAAAGGTAATCTTTATACCGGCAGGTAAGCCACCGCATAAAACTAGAAGGGATATATCCCTACCGGGGCACCGGCTGGAAATGACAAAAAGGGCAATTAGTTCCAACCCCCACTTCACCATTTCCGACCTGGAAATAAAAAGGGAAGGGTTGTCATATACAATCGATACCGTACGGGCCATGAAGGAAGTCTATGTCGGATGGGAAATATATTTTATTACCGGTTCCGATGCTGTGCTGGAAATATTAACTTGGAAGAACGTTGAGGGGTTGCTGGAAGAGTGTTTTTTTGTTGCGGCCACTCGTCCCGGGTTCCAGCTTGGGAGCGTAAATCACCTGCCCAAAGGCGCCATGGCTAAAATTAAAACCATTGAAGTGCCCGCACTGGCCATTTCATCAACTGATATCAGGCACCGGGTGCGGGAGGGCAGGCCTATTAAATATTTGTTACCCGAAGCTGTGGAAAAATTTATTTTTAGAAAAAAATTATATCAACAATAACTTTGGTAAAATCTTAACCTGTTATTATTGCATTAGGCATTTTTCTTTTGCAAATAATACTGACAATCATCATTTGAAAGCAGCAATGGAAAAGAGGTGATCTGATGGCGCGAACATTATATGTGGGAAATCTGCCGTGGTCTACTAAAGCCGAGGATTTAGGTGAGGCCTTTTCAAGATGCGGAGAAGTTTTAGGCAGCCGTATTATTACCGACAGAGAAACCGGTCGCTCACGTGGCTTTGGTTTTGTGGAGGTAAAAGACGAGGACGCCGAAGGAATGATTGCAGCATTAAACGGCACCGATTTCGAGGGGCGGATCATCACCGTCAACGAAGCCCGGGCCAGAGAATAGTATACTTAAGAAAAACAAAACCTCCCCCGTGGGGAGGATTTGTTTTTAAGGGCAAGCGGGGACGGTTCTTGCTTACTGGTTAAATCTAGAGCTGAAATAATGATTGAAAAAATGGGTACTGGTATACTAAATTGTCAGGCATCGAGAACCTCTGGTGTGCAAAAAAACCTGGAGGTTTTCATGGTTAGTTGCAATATTACAGCTTAAATAACCAGGCTACAACAGCAGTTAAATTTAGTTGCTACCCGGTATGCTTGCCGGTAAAATTGCTTTAAAGTTGCAATAACCTAATGTCAACTTCATCCCTAAGGACTCTTAAATTAGCTTGTTTGCCGTTAATTTAAGGCAATATTGGTTTTAGGGGAACAAACTTATCCTGTTTTCAGTCAAACTAATTTAGTACGGGACACTGTTTAATGTAACAAGTATCCGGCAATTCCAGAACTAAAACAGGGGGTTCGAAATTGCTAAGAAAAATCATATTGCCTGCAGTATTTATAATGTGCATTACATTGTCACTAATTGGATGTTCCGTGACACAACAAGCAGACACGGGCACGGACAAGCCTGATCAAAATCAAACTGGGGATCAAGGAACCATTACCCAAGATGAGCAAAAGGCATTGTTAAGTGAATTCAACGCACTTGTGGAAGAAAATAGTGATATTGAAGCAATAATTGAATATGTAGATAGCAATATAGCAAAGCTTTCCCTTGAGAATGCTTCGGAAATGATTGCCGGGCTGGAAAAAGCCCATAATGGATATTTACCTCAATTCGCGTCCAGGTTTTATAGTGACCCAACTATACCACAAAAGTTTCTTGATGAATATAAACCCGGTATGGACATAAACGACGTGGATGCTGTAAATGACGAAGAGTTAAAGCAGCTGCTGATACAAACTAAAGCTGCCGGATATAAAGTGGATACCGCCGAGGGCATGTTCTATCCCATTATTGATTATCAACGGTATCTGGATTACAGCTCCCAGGTGACGCCGGACATCAAAGCTTATATTGATATAATGGCTGTAGAGTCCAATGAACCTTCTGCCAGGGATGCTGCATTGGTCATTGCCTGGGATGAGGTTTTGACCCGCGCGTTGAACCAGGAGAAGTTTATCAACACGTATGCTGATTCAGCCAAGCTTGCTGATGTCCAAAAGCTGTATGAACGCTATGTCCAATTTGTTTTATTCGGCACCAACAATACGCCTCTTTTTACTTATGATGAAAAAAGTTTATCGTCCGAAGCCAAGACAAGTTATGAGAAAATACTGGCTGAAAGTGAGCCAAGTCAATTGGCCGGGCTTGTTCAGGGACTGCTGGATACAGTGGAACAAAGTAATGGTCGATTAACAACTGAGGTGGAAGAATACAGGAAAAATTGCCTTCAGGATCTCGGCATTAATTAACAACACCACATTATAACGAGGGTGGTCGGAAACATCCCTAATTACCTAAAGCATCTGTAAGAGCTTGTTCGAAAAGGTAGGGTTTGGTACCGGGTGTTGAAAGGTTGAAAATCTTTGATTTTTAACCTTTCAACACCCGGTACCTATCAAAGAGACGAAAGCTTTGAAGGACGGAGCTGAAATAAGTAAGCACCAAGAAACCAAGCCACGTAGAAATTCGAAGTTGATCTCGTGCGGATTTTTTGAACAGACTCTATAAAATATATTCTGTATATCAAAAGCATGGGGTTTTGTTTTGGGGCCGAAGGGGTATATAATGGAAAAGATATATTACCGTCACTTAATTTGACAAGGAGTTGAACCGATGGAGAATAACGAAAAAAGTAATGATGCGCGCTATTTACTGGCTGCGTTAATTGAAATCTACCGGGGCAATATTGTTTTCCTGCCGGAGTTTGATCCCCAGATGGAAAATAATTTACTGAGGGATGTTTTTTCTTCCGCCATTAGCTTTGCGAAGTTTGATGAGTCCCGGCAAACCATCAGCAATGAGATATTTAAGTGCGCCAACGAAGGGGCTACCGTAAAGGAACAAATGGAGCTGGCCAGAGTTCAAACCCCCGACGTGCTAAATGCCAAGATGGTTGCTGCAGCACATGTTTTAAAAATAATGGATGATAATAAGGTTATACTTTCCTGAAATAATATAACCCCTACTAACTGCGGTGGGGGTTATTTATTTTTGTCCAGCAAATCATGTTTAGGTCATTTTTTAAAAAAAGCAGCTTCTAATCACTCAATTAAATAAATACTCAACTTTCGCAGTTCAAAAATCAGTCTAACCCCTTACAAAATAAGAATTTAGGCCAACTTTTTTAAGCAAAAACAAACAGAAAACACGCCTTTTTTGGTAAAATGTAGTCACCACAACAACACACCAAGAAAGGATGTTTTCTGTGGCTATAATTTTACCAAAAAATGATAACAATGAACAGGCTAAATCTTATTCTGATCGGTTTATAAAGCAGGCAAAATAGGAACCTTTTTGCACCAGGCGAATATCCGAAAAGAATCCGGTCTATCGCCATTGTTCCTTTTCCAATTTATCTTTTCCCTTGTATTTCAAGGGAAAAATCTTTATCGAACATTGGAGTCAGGTCGTATAGATAACGCTCCTTCCAAAGATGCGATATGTCGTTTTCTAAACAGGCCTACATTCAATTGGCGGAAATTTCTTGTTACAATCAGCTCATTTCTCATCAAAACAAGACTTTTACCCCTGACATCAGAGGGCCGGGCTCGTGTATTGATTTTAGACGACTCTACTTATTCCAGAAACCGTAGTAAATCGGTTGAATTATTGTCCCGGGTTCACGATCATTCAACAAATCGGTATCTGAAAGGGTTTCGGATGCTGACCTTGGGTTGGTCTGATGGTGGAACCTTTCTGCCCCTTGCGTTCTCTCTGCTTAGCTCTGATAAAGAGAAAAATCGTTACCAGGGGCTAAATCAAAGGATTGACAAACGGACAGTTGGATACCGCCGTCGCAAAGAAGCTATTCAAAAATCCACAGAAACTATGTTCTCGCTTCTCGACCAAGTGAACCCTTTTCAACTTTGTGCGAGTACCCTGCTTTTTGATAGCTGGTTTGCCTTTCCAGTCGTAATCAAGCGGGTGCTGACAGAATACCATTTGCATGTTGTTTGTATGCTCAAGAATATGCACCGCGTTTATTACACCTATAATGGAAGCGAATATACATTGGGTCAACTTTACAAAGTTCTTCGCAAAAAACGCGGGCGGGCCAAGATTCTATCATCCGTCGTTGTCGGGCTTGGTAAGGCCCAAAACGGAAATGACGTTCTGGTAAAAATCATCTTCGTTCGAGACCGTAACCGCTCAAAAAAATGGTTGGCAATCTTAACAACAAACCTTGAGCTATCTGATGAAGAAGTTATCCGTATTTATGGCAAACGCTGGGAAATCGAGTGTTTCTTCAAAGTCACAAAGTCCCATTTGCATTTGGCAAAGGAATTCCAGTGCCGTAGTTATGATGCGCTTACTGCTCATACCACCATTGTCTTTGTGCGATATATCATGCTGGCTTTAAGTGCCAGAGAGGAGAAAGACCCCAAGACCCTTGGCGAGCTCTTTTATCTGTGTTGCGATGAAATTGAGGATATTCGCTTTACCGAAGCTGTTCTTTTAATCATAGATCTTTTCGCCTCATCATTTAGCAAGGAATTTCTTCTTTCTGAAGAACAAATTCAACATTTTTTGGATACGTTTTTCGAGCAATTACCTGCCTTTCTGAAAAGTTCGCTTCAGAAAAGAGCAGTTGCTTGATATTAATAATTCCAAAACGCTTGCATATTAAGAGCTTGAGCTTATTTTTAAGGTGCGAAAGTTGAGATAAATACTATTACTAATGGATAATTGCCATTAACTTGACAAATAAAACTGGCTGGGGTATTTTATTGTTAAGTAAGAATAATTCCTGTTTAGGAGTGATACTGTTTTGAGGACGCAGGATATTTTCGATAAGCTAAAGGAGCATGGTTATAAGATAACCCCCCAGCGACAGGAGATTATAAATTTAATGGCGCGGGAGAACAGGCATATGACGGTGGAAGATATTCACGGCCAAATATCGACGCGTTTTCCAAACTTGAGCGTAGATACTGTTTATCGCAATGTCGGCGTATTGGAACGACTGAACATGCTGGATAAGACGGATTTCGGCGACGGCAAGGGCAGGTATAAACTAGTTAAAAAAAGTGGCCACCGGCACCACTTAATATGCCTGAAGTGTGGGTGCTCCGAAGAAGTAGATTTTTGCCCTTTGGATTATTTAGATAAGCAGAAAATAAAGGATAAAAAATTCGCCATACAAAAACATAATTTTGAAATTTTCGGCTATTGTGCCCAATGCCTGGAAAAGGAGGATGAATAATTGCGCAAGTCAACTGCTTATATAGCATTAATTTTATTATCACTTAGTTTTATTATAATTGGATGTTCCGGTACCGGCGATCAGGGGGAGATAGCACCAGACGGGGATGAAGTGTTGATTTACGCAACTATTTACCCGGTTTATGATTTTGCGGCCCGGGTATGCGGTGACCGGGCCCGGGTAGTGCAGTTGGTGCCCGATGGAGTGGAACCTCATGACTGGGAGCCTTCACCCAAGGATATGGTTAACATACAGCAGGCTGATGTGATAATTTATAATGGTGCAGGTATGGAAACCTGGGTGGAAAAGGTGCTGCGCAACCTCGGAAAGAATGGACCGGTGCCGGTGGACTGCAGCGCAGGTATTAAACTGCTGCACGTGGATATGCAACCGGGTTCCGATCCTCACACACATGATGGGGATGCCGGCGGTCATGTGCATGATACTAATATCGATCCCCATATCTGGTTGGATCCCCAAAATGCGGCTTTGATGGTGGATAACATTCTTCAGGGTGTTCAAAAGGCGGACCCGGATAATGCAGCATATTATAGTGACAATGCCCGCAATTATCATGAACTGTTAAATGAATTAGATAATAAGTATATGGAAACGCTGGAAAGGGTCCCGATACGCAAATTTATCGTTTCCCATGCCGCATTCGGATATCTGGCCCATCGGTATAACCTGGAACAGGTGCCTATCCGGGGCATTTCCCCCAGTGCGGATCCCAGCCCGGCCCGCATGAAGGAAATTATTGAAACAGTACAACAGACCGGTGTCGAGTATATTTTTTTTGAGACGCTGGTCAGCCCGAGGGTTTCAGAGGTGATCGCTCGAGAAGCGGGTGTCCAAACACTGGTGCTAAATCCCCTGGGTGGTATTACTCCCGATGAAAGAAAATCTGGTAAAGATTACCTGGCTGTGATGGGGGAAAATCTGAAGCACCTTTCCCTGGCTCTGGGGGTGGAAAATAGTCATGATTGAATTAACTGACGTTCATTTTACTTACGGTTGTCACCCGGTGCTGGATGGCATTTCCCTTCACGTGTGCGAGGGTGAGGTGGTGGGCATTACCGGTCCCAACGGTGCGGGAAAAAGCACTCTGCTCCATATTATTTTGGGGTTAATAAAACCCCAGTCCGGGGAAATTAAAATTTTTGGGGTCCCGGTAAATAAGTTCAAGGCGTGGCACAGCATTGGTTATGTGTCCCAAAAAGCTACCCTTTTTAACCGCAGTTACCCGGCTACGGTTTTTGAAGTGGTGCTTTCAGGCCGGGCCGCGTTGCGCGGTATGTTCCGCTTTTTTAGCAGAGAAGATAAGCGGTGCGCCGAATATGCCCTTGATCGGGTAAATATGCTGTCTTTGCGCAATTCCCCAATAAGTGAATTATCCGGGGGGCAGCAGCAGAGGGTAATGATTGCTCGTGCATTGGTGGTACAGCCCCGGGTTTTAATTATGGATGAACCCACCAATGGCGTGGATGCCGCGAATTTGGCGGGATTGGCCCAGCTGCTTAAAAACCTGCGTGATGACGGTGTCACCATGATGCTGGTCTCCCACGAGCCGGAATGGCTTTCTTCCCTGGCCAGCAAGCGTGTATGTCTGGACCGGCGTATCTGTTCATGTAATTGCCATAACTATTCCAATGCGTTACGCTGGCGGGATTGCATGATGAGCCGGGAAGAAAAATTTAGCCTGGGCTGTGCGGACGGCCTGGTCAGGGGGTAGGCCTGATTTGGAGATATTTCAATTTGATTTTATGCTGCGTGCCTTGGCCGGGGGACTGCTGGTGGGCATAATTTGTCCCATCATTGGACTTTTTATAACATTGCGCCGCATGTCCATGATTGCGGACGCTTTATCTCACGTTTGTCTTTCAGGGGTGGCGGCAGGACTTTTGATGGGAACTCAGCCCGTGCTGGCGGCATCGGCCTTTGCTCTGGGCGGTTCCCTTTTAATCGAGGGACTCCGGGATAAATACAAGTATTATTCCGAGCTGGCCATAGCCATTATTTTGTCTGCCGGGGTAGCTTTGGGAGCCATTCTGATTGGTCTGGGCAATGGCTTCAATGGCAGTTTTATGAGCTACCTGTTCGGCAGCATCGTGCTTGTTACCATTGAAGATATTTATGTCATCGCAGTGATTGGCCTGCCGGTATTGTTGTTAACAATATTCTTTATTAAGGAATTATTTTCCATCACTTTCGATGAGGAAACCGCTCGGGTCAGCGGTCTTCCGGTAAAGCTAATAAATGTAGGCTTTACCGCCCTTACGGCGTTGACCATTGCGGTATCCATGCGCATTGTGGGTATACTACTGGTTTCTTCACTGATGGTTTTGCCTGTGGCGGTGGCTATGCAATTGGCTAAGAGCTTTCGGGGTACCTTGGTTGCGGCGGTTGTTACCGGTGAGGCAGCTGTTATTATTGGCTTGTTATGTTCCTTTTACCTTGACCTGCCGCCGGGTGGAGCTATTGTTATGACGCTGGTAATAATGCTGATTTTAGTGTTGGTGCTGAACTCCCGCCGGGCAGTATTTCGCTTAAGCAATTAAAAACAATTATTAAATCAGCAGCCAAACCCGGTAATTTGGTGCACAATAAACACCACCGGGCGGCGGGGAGTGAAGTAAACGTTGACTATCAAGGAGCAAAGATTTTACTTTTGTCCAAAGTGCGGGGGGAAACTGAGTTATCATATCAAAGATGAACGGCCCCGGCTTATTTGCGATGTATGCCGGTATATTTTTTATGAAAACCCGGTGGTGGGTGTGGCCGCTATTGTTTTAAATGCTCAAAAGCAAATTCTCTTGGGACGCAGAACTGGAGGGAAATACGCGGGTTTATGGTGTATTCCCTGCGGTTATGTGGAATATGATGAAGATGTATACCATGCAGTGCGGCGCGAGTTTAAAGAGGAAACCAATCTAGATATAGAGCCGTTAGGGGTGTATACGGTACAGTCTAATTTTCATGATCCGGAAAAACATACCGTGGGTATCTGGTTTTGGGCCAGGGTAACCGGCGGGGAGCTTCTGGCAGGAGATGATTTGGACTACGTGGCTTATTTTGACTTGTCAGATTGTCCGCCCCTGGCTTTTCCCACTGACCGGTTGGTTATTGATCGCTTACGCGTTTTCTGATCCTCATTCTGCTTTACCTACTAACAAAAAATAAACATGCATACCCGGGATGAATATTTCCCGGGTATACATGTTTGATTACATCTTACTTGCTCCAAGGCGCTTTGCCTTTGACAGGTTTGCCTGGCTTAGATGGCTTTTGAACAGGTTTACCAGGTGTGTTGATTTTGCCTTTTGATGGTTTGCCAAAGGGTGGTTTGGCACCCTTTCCGGGTTTACCCGGGGGTGGTGCGGAACCAGTACCATATCCCATTAATATTCCTCCTTTTTTATTTGCTACCAATATATAGGCATGAGGGGAAATTTGTTACCTTATTTTTGAAATTTTACTGAAAATCCCTCGGCTATACCCGGCGGGAAGCTTCCCAGGTGGCTGAAAGTAACGATATCGTTAAGTAAGCTAGCAGCTTTTTAAAAAAACCGGTATACAAAGTAACCCCCGTAGTGGGGGTTACTTGTTTCACGGTTACATTTTAGAATAGATGTTTATGCTGTTAAGGAAACCTGTTTTGTGTGTTTTCTTTTTTTATTGGCCAGATGCTCCTCAATACGGTAACTTATCATGATAGCAAGTATTAATGCAGGAATAATTATCCTGATAGGCGAAAAGAATAATCATCACTTCTCTACAGGAAAATATTTATAGGGAGCTTACAGGGGGATATTTAATTGAGGATATTTGCCATTGCTGATTTGCACCTGTCTTTTTTGGGTGCCCTGCATGTGGATAATTGGGATAAAAACCAGGAGTATAAGCCCATGGTTGAATTGGACAAGGCCTGGCATAATCATGCCCGCAGGATTTATGAAAATTGGCACCGGTTGGTCAAAGAAGATGATTTAGTGTTGGTGCCGGGGGATATATCATGGGCCATGCGACTTGATGAAGCCGGCCCGGATTTTGATTATCTGGGATTGTTACCGGGGCGTTTGGTTTGTGTACAGGGCAATCATGATTACTGGTGGCAGAGCATTTCCCGTGCCAGGGAAGCGGTGCCGTCCAACGTGCAATTAATTCAAAACGATCATGTTAAATTGGAAGGGGTCAATATTTGTGGCACCCGGGGCTGGCTTTGCCCCAATGGCGCTTATTTTAAAGAAGAAGACGAGAAAATATATCGCCGGGAATTGATCAGGCTGGAGAATTCATTGCAAAGTGTCGATAACGGCCCTAAAATCGTTGTGATGCATTATATGCCCACCAATGAAAAACATGACTATTCGGGTTTTATTGAGTTATTTCAAAAATATGAAGTTAAGACGGTGATATACGGTCACCTGCATGCCAAAGCCTGCCGTTACCGGCTGCCTGATCAGGCCTGGGGCATAAATTTCCACCTGACCAGCGCTGATTACCTTAACTTTACGCCCCGGTTAATTACTTCATGCTAATTTAATATTATTCAGTACACGTATCTTTGTTCAAGCTTTTAAAACAATTCGGGTGGCCAAAAATTAATTCTCTGTCCCTGCGGGCGTGTACTGCTTTGGTGCCGGTAGGAACATCCTGGCCGCAAATTTTACAGGGTTGAGTTTCCCGGGTCGGTAAAATTACACCGTTAAGCACTTCACCTTGCCAATCAATGCGTGCTTGTTGCAGTTTATTTTTGTGCGGTTTGACCGGTGAACAATCGGGATGATAATAACGGCTCTTTTTTTTGCCAAATTCCCTGAAACGATACTGAACCATGGGACTGTAGGGCAATATTTTTTTGCGGCAGTGGGAGCAGGTGCGGGCACTGCCGGCATTGCCTTTGAGCAGGTAGCGGAGGCGGGCGGGTTTACACCGTACTTTCATATCCTTTATATATTGAATACGGGTGGCATTTTCTTTTATCCATGCATCAACCTGCCGGTAATAGTCCCGGTAGTTGCGTTCTTCAAGCCGTATCTCGGCGGGAAAGCCTGCTGATATAATTTGTTGCTGAAAAGTGTTTTCGGCCACCTCATGGGCCAGGCCTTCCATTTTGGCCGTTTCCCAATGGTAACCGTTTTCAGTGAGCCATTTATGCAGCCCGAAAAAAATGTTGCCGGAGCATACGTACAGGTAGTCATCCCGTTTGACCCCTGCTTCCCTCATCATTTCAAGTACCTTTCTACAGGCTATCTCTTCCATGCTCATTTTATTGTCCCAGGTCAGCGGTAAAAACCTTTGATAGATAAGCCGGGGCTGTTCGCATACCAGTACCAGCACTTCAGAAAATGCCCTGCATCCGCCCCCTGCGTCTTCAATGTACCATTGCAGCATGTTAAGTTAGGACCTCCCAAGGGATAAATCAGTTTAAGAATGCAGCAACCGGTGGCAGCCGGAAATAAAGATGATACCTTATTTAGGTTCTGGTTACCCTGCCGGTGTTATGATATATTATAACATAGGGAAATTGTTATGTCTTTTTTTCAAGGGGGCGGATATATTTGATGTCCAGGTTTGTTTGCGATATTTGCGGAGAAGAAGTTGCTGTTCATGAAGGAATCCTTACCTGGGCCAGGGACGATGAAACATTGTCCAATTTTACACTGACCCATAAAAATTCTTCCGTGCACAATTGCCAACCGGTAAGTAATAACCGTTTCAAAGATTTGTATACATTGACTATGATTAACGGTTACATGGAATTTATTACTTACCTTATTGATCGATGGGAAAGTGGATTTTATCTTAAGGACGCCGAATCACTTAAAAAAGTGTTGGAACAGTTAAATATGCATATGCATGAGAAGGTTATATTGTTAACTGAGGATGAATAACAAGCATGCCATTGTGCAGCTTATAGAAGTATTTGCAGCTTGAGTTCAGATCTCCCCGGAATTGCTTTCCCCGGGGATTTTTTCATTGTATCAGCTAAAGTAGGTAAAGGAAAGCTAATATAAATACGAACAGGTGGTGATGATGGGCATGCCCGATAATAAGAAAACCTTTAAGCATGAGCTGGTACATGAAGAATCCCCTCGCCGGTTGTGGGACAAGGATGAGCAGGGCGAAGCTCTGCGGCAAAACCCCTATAAGACCCCGCCTAATAACTTGACTACCAAACAGAAAAAATACGGTTTTTAAGGTCAGATGTGTGCTGAGGGTTAGTTTCAGGTACAAATTTAATTTTGTTTTCCTGTAAGTTGTGCTGGTTGGTCATTGATGCGGGCGGCAACTTTCATAAATGGAAGATGCCGCCCTTTTTTGTTGTCTTATAAATTATGCTTGGGTAGGTTTAAAAGTTATAACCAACTGAAGGGTGAAGGTGGCCTGTCCTGTTTTATAAAATAAATTCCTTGGCCAGTTCAGTGAAAGCTGGCAGCGAGTTTTTGATAATCTGTATATCAATACAGTAAGAAAGTCTGAAATAGCCCGGCAGTCCAAATCCGCTGCCGGGAACGAGAAGTAAATTATATTTTTGAGCTCGGCTTACAAACTCTACATCGTCTTCAATGGGGCAGCGGGGGAAGAAGTAAAACGCGCCCATTGGTTTGGTTACTTCAAATCCCAGCTTGGTGAGGTGGTTATAAATAATATCTCTTTTTTCCCTGTAATCATCAATATTCACGCTTTCCCGCTGCAGTGGCGTGATCAAACGCTGCATTAACGCGGGGGCGTTGACGAAACCCAGGGTACGGTTGCAGAACAGCAACCCGTTAAAGATAAGCTCAGTATCGGAAATGTCCGGGTTTATGGCGATGTAGCCGATGCGCTCACCGGGCAGTGCCAAATCCTTGCTGTGAGAAGTAACTATAAAGGAGTTTTTAATATAGTTAAATACGTTGGGCACAGCAGCATCATCATACACAATTTTAGCGTATGGCTCGTCGGAAATTACGTAAACGGCTTGGCCCAGTTCTTTTTCCTTTTCCTCCAGCAACCGGCCCAGGGTGGACAGTGTTTCCGCCGGGTAAATCACTCCCGAGGGATTATTGGGCGAATTGATGATGATAGCCCGGGTTTGAGGCCCAATGGCGTCTACTATGGCTGCCGGGTCCAGTTGAAAACCAGCGGAGGTGGGCACTTCTTTTATCTTGCCACCATGGTTGTCCACATAAAAACCATATTCCACAAAATAAGGGGTGGTCACGATGACTTCCTCGCCGGGGTTAAGCAGTGTTTTTAAAACTACGTTGAGCCCGCCGCCGGCCCCGCAGGTCATGACAATATGACCTGCGGTTACTTCCCGCCCTGTTTCTTCGGCCAGCACATCTGCAATAGCTTGCCTGGTTTCATCGTAACCTGCGTTGCTCATGTACCTGTGCATGCCCGGTATGGGGTTGTTTGCGATCCTTTGTAGTTCCCGGTGGAATGCTTCAGGTGGTTCTACGTTGGGGTTGCCCAGGGTATAATCATATACCTTGTCCGCTCCATGGATTTTGCGCAATTTTTCCCCTTCTTCAAACATTCTACGGATCCAGGATGAAGCAGATAAAGAACTTTCTATTTTTTGCGCTATGGGCATTAAAAATTTCACTCTCCTTTTTGTAATGTAGCGGTACCCTTTCCGTGCCGGTATCGTTACTTAACAATATGACAGTTTTAATTCGAACCGTTTGGTACCAGGCGTTTGAAATCTTTACTAAATTTTAATATCCGCTGTAAATTATTTCTGTATTAAACGAAAAAAACCTGCTTGTAGTGAAATATTAAATGTTGCCGAAAGGCTGCTTTAAGAGGCAGCTGATTATTCTCCAATGTCAAACCTTCTTCTGTCCAGGGTGAAACCCTGTTCCAGGTTGCTTACTGAAATAGCATCCGCCGCTACCAGGCGGTTTTGACCATTTTCGTCAGGGCGAAAGTGCAGCAGCACCACTGAGTAAGGTATTTGCGTGGTTTGCAGACCGCGCAAGCCCGCTGCTCCGGAGGTGCCCGCGTTCACCAAAATGCTGCCTTCTTGCTGGGTTATCGCCATCCGGTGATTGTGCCCGAAAAGTATTACCGGTACATGACCGGCCAGTGCGCGGGCCATTTTGTCATTATGCAGCAGTGCTATATCCACTCCGGGTGCAATTTGATCAATTCTATTCACGACTTGCTGAGTCAGCCTGGGAATGATGCTTAGATCACTTGGTATCACTGTATTATCTGCTGAGGATGGATCGGGCACTCCGTAAAACAATAATCCGTTTTTTTCCACTAAACCGTTTACCACGGTTACGTTAGGGATTTGATTCATTCTATCTATAATGGCTGGCGCATCATGATTGCCGGGAATGAAAAAGTAAGGTATGTCAATATGGTTTAATTGTTCCAGCAGGAGTGCTTCCAGGGGAGTACCAAAATCGCTGATATCTCCCGTATCAATGATCATATCCGCGCCGAACAAATCGGCTACCCGCAGTACGAAATCCATACCCGCCGGGTTATTATGTAAATCGGAAACATGCAGTATTTTAAACTCATCAGTAGTCTCGCCCAGTGGCTGAAGATTATCCAACCGTTCATAAAGTAAATTGAGGTTTTTTGCAATTATTTCTAGATTTTCTCCTACTGTTTCAATCTTACCAAAGGTTTCCTGGGCCAGGCCGACCATCCATGGGGCCACACGAAGCACTCCGGTATATTGTGGGTTGCGAAAGGCACTGATATCGTAAGTTAAATAGGCAGCAGCTAGTAAAACGCCCGCCGTTATACTACCGGTCAGCGAACCTATGATATATTTTTTTAAGTTCCCTTTGCGTGTTAGAAACACGCCCAGTGCTCCACCCAGCATGGCCAGACCTATAAGTTTGATGACAAATATGACGGCCACCTGTTGCAGTACAGTTTTACTTTGCTCGACAACTTCATTGCGCTCCGTGGTGTCACTAAGCAGTCGTTGAATTAGCTGCAAGTCAATATTTTCCAAACGCACGGAAACTAGCAGCGGTGCTGTGTGAGTGTGAGCCCGTACGGTGCCCAGGGGCGGTATTTCAACTTCGGTATAGCCTTTTTCATTAAACTGAACTGTCACTCTGAACTGCAATGCATCAATATTAAACCGCATATACCCGAACAGGCTGACTAAGAGCACAGCACCTGTCATAGCAAGTAAAATGCTGGTAAGCAGTTCGCTTTTTTTCGAAATAGTCATTTTCTACTCCCGTGAAATATGCTAATAATATATTTGCCGGGAACATCATTAATTAACAGGCCTAATTGCGCCTGATTTTTTTAGGAGGTATAAAATGAGCGATAAACCTGCTATTTACGGGGGAAAACCAGTATGTGAACATCTTTTGCCCCTGGCCGGGGCTGCTGTGGATGATAACGATATACAAGCCGTAACCGAGGTGCTGCGTGGGGGTAGGTTGGGATGTGGTGAAACTGTGCAGAGATTCGAAAGGGCTGTGGCCGAATATGTGGGTGCCAGGTATGCTGTGGCATTATCCTCAGGTGCGGCCGGCCTGCATGTTGCTCTAATGTCAGCCGCGGTGGGCCACGAAGAGGAAGTTATTACTTCACCGCTGACCCATCCTGCCACTGCCAATTGTATTTTATACCAAGGGGGTATTCATACCTTTGCCGATATAAACAGCGCTACTTTCAATATTAATCCCGGGGCAGTGGCATCAAAAATAAGCAGTCGCACCGAGGCACTGATACCGGTGCACTTTGCAGGTAATCCCTGTGACCTGGATGCACTGCACAAGCTGGCCCGGGACAATAACCTCATTGTTATCGAGGATGCCGCCCACGCTTTGGGCGGTGAGTACGACGGTAAAAAGATAGGCGCGTTAAGTGACCTGACGGTTTTTAGTTTTAGTGATCCCCAGCATTGTTATACGGGGGAGGGTGGCGTGGTAACCACCAACTCGGAGGAACTTTATGAGTGGATGATGATATTCCGGGAAAATGGGTTGGTCAGCAACCCGCGCAAATTAACCAGGAACGAGGGACCCTGGCGGGTGGAGATGCAGGACCGGGGCTACAATTACCGGATGACCGAAATGCAGGCAGCCCTGGGTATTGCCCAATTGGCCCGGGCGGAGGAATTTATTGAGCGGCGCACAGCTATTGCTGAAATGTACAATCAGGTGCTGGCCGGTCATCCTGCCGTGTTGCTGCCGGAACAAAACCCCCGCGGTCGCTCCACCTGGCATTATTTTTTACTGGCGCTGCGCCTTGAGCATATTAAAGCCTCCCGTTCTGACATATTTCATGCCCTGCGGGCGGAAAATGTTGAAGTAGGTGTGCATTACCTTCCGGTATTTTTGCATCCCTATTACCTGTGGATAGGCCATCCCGACGTGTGTACTTTGGAAGGCAGTCTTTGCCCACGGGCTGAGGAACTGTACCAGTGTCTTTTAACCCTACCTTTATACCCGGCTATGACTGACCGGGATGTGCAGGATGTCATTACCGCAGTGATTCGGGTTTTGAACTATTATATGCTATAAAATACACCCCTTATTGTGAGAAATATCACAGCAACACAGCGAGCTGGGTTACTTTAAACAGCAGCAAGAAGGGATATATTAATAACAGGCAGCAAACAAAAAATGTTGAGGTGATAAACATGGCTAAAAGACAAATCGTTAAAATAGACGAGGAGAAGTGTAATGGTTGTGGGCTTTGTGTGAGTCCGTGCGTGGAAGGTGCCATCACCATTGAAAATGGTAAGGCCAAGGTGAAAAGAGAAGAATTATGTGACGGGGCTGGTTTTTGCATTGGTGTGTGTCCCCAAGGTGCATTAACAGTTGAAAACCGGGAAGCAGTAGATTTCGATGAGCACGTGGTGGAAATGCATGTAAAACAAAACCCGGGGTCATATATTCCCCAGGCTTGCTTTAACTGCGGAAAAAATGAAGACGAAGTTGCAGTTTTACCATGCCGTAAAAAGGGGCAAAGCCTTTGGGTGTGTACCAAATGCCTGCCGACTTTGATTCACGGTTAATTATTTGGGATCACCGGGCCCGTTGTTTATGCTCGTGAACATGCTGCGTGCCTGTTCAAAACTGGTATTCATGGCTGTAATGCCTTCACGGAGAATACCTAGCGAACGCGATGTCTGGTCAATCAGTCCCCTGACAAATCCCAGTTTGACGTCGGCCTTGCTATCGGTACTAAGGACCAGCAAAATAAGTATTAAGAACAATGAAAAAGGATTTACATTATTGGACAATTACATGGCCTCCCTTCACCAAATATCAATTATCTCTATATAATATGCCATGATCGTTTTATGGTGAAAATTTAGAGGCCTGATTACATTGGCAAATATTATTATTGCTGGTATTACCAGCAGTAAATTATCCCGTGGCTAAATTGTGCAGCTAAAGTTTAATCAGTGGCACGCTAATTATTTTGTCAGCTTTACAGGCCGGGCAGGTAAATAGGTGATGGCAGTAGTTATCCTCAAAGCTCATGTTGAAATAAGGGCTATAAGGTCCTGCGTAATCCGTCACCGGACCGGAATCCTGCATAATTTGACCACAGGAGCACCGGGGGCTTAATTTTTCCAGGGCGTTGCATAATACACAGGCAGTTTCCATTAAGTAAAACATCCCCTTAATTTTTTTCTGACAGCAAATACGCTAAGTTTCTTTAACAATTTTTAAGATTTAGTGGACAGGTGGTACACACCCTTCGATATCTACAAATTGATGATGTTAAAATCCCATTTATATTAAGCTTATTTATTATATTGCCCGATTATAATTCGGTCATGAAAAAACCCGCGCCATAGCACGCGGGTTTTCTTTATATAATGCAATTATTTGCATTGGGGGGGTCTAAAATTCCTCCAGCAGCTTTATTTTTAACACTTTTCCGCTGGGTGACTTGGGGATCCTGGGGACAAACTTAATTATTCGGGGTAGATTATTAGCCTGTAGCTGGTTGCTCTGTTTCATAAAGGCAAATAATTCCGCTTCTGTAATATCTTCAACACGAGGCACAATAAAGGCAACCAGGCACTCTTCGCCATCCTGGCCGGGTGCGTTTATTACCGCCACCTCATCCACCGCAGAGTGTTCATACAATACATTTTCCACCTGGCGAAACATAAGTCTATTGAACACCGGTGAAGCTTCGCCACCCATTGTTTGATTATATTCCATTATTTTTCCCTCCCCTTTTTATAGCCTATCGTTGGTTAATTGATTATTCCGAAAGATTATTTTTGAGCTGTCTCGAACTGTAAATATTATACCGGTGTGAGTAATTAAACTGCAGTTAATTTTAATAACTTAATTACATTATATGATAAATTCTTCTTAATTTTTAAAAAGTCCTTCTTTTCTAAAAATTTTAAGATTAAAAATATTGGAAAAAAAGCAAGTTAAGTTTTTTGGGCAGCAGTCTGTCCGTAATATGTATTTAAGGCTTTCTTATTGCCGGCTGTATTTTTTTTTCTTTTGTACCAGGAAGACTACTACCAATCCAATTCCGGTACCTAAAAGGTCTCGGGCTAAGTCGTAGATATCCGGGTAACGGGTGGGGATAAAATACTGGTGAATTTCGTCGGTGATGCCGAATAGCAGACACAATAGAAATGCTTTCATAAAAGGACGCCTATGCTTATACTTTGTTAAAGCCAGGTAATATAAAGGTCCCAACACAAAGTAAGCAACTATATGGCCCGGGTTGAGGTTATCAAAAAATGGAAACAATGATTGTAGTTCACTGCCCGTGCGCCCGGATAGGTAAAATATCAATGCCATCCAGAGGATGGCGGGAATCCAGTACATAGTTCGTTGGCTCCTATAAAAAAGTTTATATCAATTATAGAAAGCATGGATTGGTTTTCAATATCCAAACATGTGGTATTATATCATATAATGTTATTTTTGGGGAGGTTATCTGTTTGCGCTTTATTTTTATTGTGCTGGTTACATTGCTGCTGGACCAGCTTTCTAAATATATTGTCACATCGCGTCTGCTGGTGGGAGAATCTATACCCGTGTTGCCGCCGGTATTTTATCTTACTTATATATTAAATCCTGGTGCTGCCTTTGGCATGCTGGCCAACCGCACCGATATTTTTATTGCTGTATCGCTGCTGGTGCTTGTGGTTGTGCTGGCTGGTTACCGTTATTTGCCTAAGGAAAGGATTTGGATGCGCCTGGCTTTAGGATTGGTGGTGGGCGGTGCTTTGGGTAATCTGATTGACCGGGTGCGCCTGGGGCGGGTAATTGACTTTTTGGATTTTCAAGTTTGGCCTATATTTAACCTCGCGGACACTGCTATAGTGATCGGGGGGTTGCTTTTAATTATTGATATCTGGCGCAGTGATAAAGAGGAAAAGCAAAGGGTGGATAGCGGTGCCAAAAACTGAAATATATCAGGTGGACGCGGGAGATGCGGGAGTGCGCCTAGATGTTTTTGTGGCATTCAAAGAGGAACAGTTAAGCCGGTCGTTTGTGCAAAAGCTGATAGGCGATGGTGCTGTAACAGTGAATCAGGAGGCGGTTCGAGCAAATTATCGTTTGAAGGAAGGGGACACGGTAGCGGTGGTTGTACCTCCGCCTGTGGAACTAAAAGTGTGCCCGGAACCTATACCGCTGGATATATTTTATGAAGATAAAGATATTATTGTAGTGAATAAACCCAGGGGTATGGTGGTACACCCGGCGGAAGGTAATTACTCGGGCACGCTGGTTAATGCACTGTTGCATCATTGTCAGGATCTTTCAGGTATTAACGGCGTGCTTCGTCCCGGCATTGTGCATCGCATTGATAAGGATACCTCGGGCTTATTGATGGTTGCTAAAAATGACCTCGCCCACGAGCATTTAGCGGGTCAGTTAAAAGAACATACCGTCCGGCGTGGCTACCTGGCGCTGGTCCACGGCGTGTTGACCAGTGACCTGGGGGTAGTGGATGCACCAATTGGCCGGCATCCCCGTGAACGGCAGAAAATGGCTGTAACCAACCGTAATGGCAAGGCAGCGGTGACCCACTACCGGGTGCTTAACCGGGCGGGTAATTATACATTGCTGCAGCTGCGACTGGAAACGGGGCGTACGCACCAAATCAGGGTGCATATGGCCTACATTGGCTACCCTTTAGTAGGGGACACTAAGTATGGGCCAAATAAGTCACACTTATTGGATGGCCAGTTTTTGCATGCCTATTTGCTGGGTTTTGTCCATCCTCGTAGTGGTGAATACCTGGAATTTACTGCGCCTTTGCCAGTGGAGTTGACTGCTAAATTGCAAAGACTGGGCATTAGCGAAAATTCATTTAAAGACCTTACTTAAATAAACGAATGGTTTCCAGAAACAGCGCGGTCAGTCCGGCCGCCATCAGGGGCCCCACAGGGACACCGTTTAAAAAAACAATACCGATCATCGAACCTATCAGCAGTCCGAAGATCATTTCCGGGTCTATTTGTAATAAACGTAATCCTTCACCGTTTAAATGGGTGGCTAGTGCTCCCCCAAGGATTGCCAGTATGCCCGGCAGCGATGTAAAGGTGCTCACTAATTCCTTTTCCGTTACTTTACCGCTGGCCACGGGTACTAAAATGGCCAGTAATAAGAATAGTAAGCCTATTTCCAGGCCCCTTTTTTCCAGCAAAGAAAATATAAAATGCAGGTTGGTGAATTTTATAATCAGTAATACGCAGGCAGCGGTGGCAATTAAATTAGAGCGGGCAATGATGCCCACCAGGAGTAGTGCCACAAGCAGTGGTACTCCATTCATATTCTCGCCTCTCAATGACAATTTTTAGTAAATATATGCCGCCGCTGTCTACTGTATTACCTGGTTTAGTTAAAGTGGCTATTATATAGTTATTTTGTAAAAAGCTTACAAGCCAGCACATATATAACATCATATAGATCTGTTAATTAATTTGTTACTTTAAATTTCCTCCGGATCGGTTATTACCAACTGTAGAGTATCGGCCCGCAGGCCTACCCTGAGAGCTTCCACGGCCAGTACTTCCTGAGGCGGGATATTGCCCAGGTTCACATCTGAACCGAACCTGGTAATTAGGTCTTGCTGTTGAATTTTAAGCGGTGCTTCCCAGATAATCAATGATGGGTCGCCAATATAATTCATAATTACTTGTAAATCCTCATCAGCCATTTTACCCTTTGCGTCGTAAAGTCCTACATTCAGGCCGCATTCACGGCCTTCCATAATCACTTTATAAGCTCCATTTTGTAAATCGCGCAAAGCCATTTTGGCCAGCGTTTCCACAGGTACTTCAGCACCGTTGTTCTTTTTGCCCACCTCAGTTAATACTCTAAAGCCTTTTTCTGCAGCTAATGTGATGGCTTGTTCTCTCACCTCCTCGCTTAAAGGGATGGTCCCGTCGCTGACTTCAATGGCCGTAAAACCAAAAAATTTGCATGTGTCGAGAAACTCCCTAATTTTATTTTGCCATAATGCTATTTCTAAAAAGGTGCCCCCCGGATAGATATCAATGTTATACGAACGCACCAGCTGTATTTTTTCCTCCAGTGTACCTGCGGCATAAAGCGCGGAGGTGCCAAAACCCAGCTTGAGAAAATCAATGTGCTGGTAATTGATTTGTAACAAGTCCCGGGTTTCCCCTATGCCTATACCTTTGTCAATTACCATGGTTAGTCCCTTGTTCCTGGGTTTGGCTGTCCGCTTACCCAGCGGATATGTTATAACCTCTTGCCAGTTACTGTTCTGTGCGTATTCGGACAAAATATCAACTCCCTTCCCGGTGATTACACGCGCCCGGGGGAACGCATGCAGATGCCCACCCCCTTTGAGTTTTTTAGCCGGGACAGGGATTATTGTGCACCTTTAAAAAAAATATTCATTTCTCATCAAGTTGGTTACCAGGTTGGCCTACCAAATAACGGTGCTCCTGCGTATATCAAGTCAGGTGGTTAAATCCATCCAAATTTTAATGCAGGGGCGATTGGGTTTTTGAAGTGATAAATGAAGAAAACGACTAAATAAAATTAGTAACTGGGGTTTAAGAAGGGAAGCCGTAATTGCTGGCTTCCCTTTTTGATTAATTATTTGCTCATTGAGTGCGTTAGTGCAATATGTTTTCTTTAGTTATTAACATTGTGTTTGGGTTGCCAATTATGAAGGTTAATGAGAAAATAGAAAAAGACTGTAAAGAAAGTTGGTGCCCTGCTTTGCCACAATTAGTATTGGATGGCCGGGTTTTAAATTATACCATCAAGCGCAGCGGTAAAGCCTCATCTTTGAGAATAACGGTCGATGCGGTGGTTGGCATTCAGGTTACGGCACCGGTAAAATATAAAACCGAGGTCATTGGTCGCATTATGCAGGATAAAAGTGCCTGGGTATTAGAAAAGATGGACTATTTATCGGCATTGGCTGGATGTCCCTTGCCAAGGATGTTTGTCGATGGGGAGCAATTCTTTTTTTTGGGTAACCGGTATACCGTTAAGTTGCATATTAATGATCAAATAATGGTTGATACAATAAAAATTAATGACCAGACAATGTTTATTGAGGTGCCTCTGGCACTGCACCAAGAGGGTGGGGCCGCCGCGGTTCGGGCTGCCTTGGTTAAATGGTATAAAAATAAAGCTAACTATATATTAAATAATAGAATTAACTTATATAAAGAAGTTATAGGCGTGAAACCGGCGAAAATCAGGATCAAGGAGCAAAAACATCGCTGGGGCAGCTGTTCGGGAAAGGGTAATTTGAATTTTAACTGGCATCTGGTGATGGCTCCTGTTAATGTCATTGATTATGTTATTGTGCACGAGTTGTGCCATTTAAAGAGACTTGATCACAGCCCGGCATTTTGGGGTTTGGTGGAGGCAGTGTTGCCGGATTATCAAATTCGCCGCCGTTGGCTGAAAAGGTACAGCCCGGTACTTACTTTTTAATAGCAGGTAACGTGATATAATCCTCAATGAGTCATTTATTATGTGGGGTAGCCATAGAAATTATTACGTTATTGCTTCACAAAGATCTTTGAAAATTACCATAGGGATGATAAACTTATTAATCCGTGAGTGGGAGGTGAATAGAGTGGTTGCACCGGAAAGCAAACTTATGGGTGCGGTTTGTCATGGTTCTATATTCTTTGGTTTACCTATTTTAGTGCCTTTAATTGTATATCTGTTAAAGAGGGATGATGATTTTGTTAACCATCATGCCCGGGAGTCGCTGGCCATGCATATTATAGGCCTGCTATTAGGCGCTGTGGTGGGAATACTTTGCCTGGTAATCATTGGTTTTTTGCTGGTCATACCCCTGGCTATATTAGGACTGGTCTATACAGTCTTGGCCATCGTGGCCATTATTAAATGCTTATCAGGGCAATATTATTATTATCCGTTTACTTCCAAATACGCAGAGTCCTGGTTCTATACAAAATAAATCTTTGTATATAATTTATACGTCAATTTGTGTGAGTTTTGTCATTATAAGAAATAATTCACTTTCTTTGCAGGAATAAGCCTAGCGATGGTCGAATGGTTAAGTAATGGTCATTTTATTTAGCGATCATTGCTTAACTTTTTTTTATACAGGTAAGTGAATTATGGTACAATATTATTACTGGAATACCGTGCGTATTATAAAAAAGGGAGGTTTTGATGTGGATCACCTGGTGCCAATTAGAACTGTTGACGACATTTTTCCGAAATATCGGGATACTCCCATTGGTCGCTTGCTGCAGTATCATAACCTGCAGTCCCCCCTGGATAGCTATGAACATGCGGAAGTGGTAATCGGTATGTGTATGGATAATCGCAAACACTTGCGCATACCCGACAATTTTGCCTATGTGCTGCGTACCGGCGGTGGCAATCTCCGCTACAGCGAGTTTAAGATTTCCTACGCTATAGCCGTTGGTGGAGTTAAGGCTATTGCCTTAATTGGCCATGATAAATGCGGCATGGTAAACCTCATGGCCAGAAAAGATAAATTTGTGCAGGGATTAGTGGATAGAGCCGGCTGGGACAAGGAGCGGGCTGAAGAGCATTTTATGCATTTTGCGCCCATGTTTGAAATTGATAATGAAATTGAATTTGTTATTAGTGAAGCGAAGAGACTGCGCTCGCGCTATCCCAAAATTTTAGTAGTACCCATGTTTTATGGTATTGATGATAAACTTTTATATTTAATTAATGAATAATGGTTTAAATAAATAAATAGATAACACGGGCGGGTGAGATGATGGATCCCCGCCTTTTTTGTTTATTTGCACTAAATGTTATACTTAAGATATAGTGGTTTAAGTTGATATTTAAAAAATCATTTGGAGGGCGATTATGGCCATTAAAATGACTATTTTTTCCGATTATGTATGACCGTTTTGTTACATCGGCAAGGGTATTGTCGACAAACTAAAGCAGGAATTCGACATCGCAGAGGAGTGGGTTGGTTATGAGTTGCATCCTGAAACACCATCCCAGGGTAGGCTGATCAGGGAATTGTTTCCTGATGTGGATGTGAATAAGATGCTGGAAAACTTCCGGCGGGCCGGACAGCCTTATGGGATTGAATTTAGCGGTATGAACCTGGTGGCTAATTCTTGCCTGGCGTTGCAGGCCAGCGAATTGTCCAGGGACAGGGGAAAATATGAACAAGCACATGCCCGGCTGTTTAAAGCTTACTTTCAGGAGGAAATGAATATCGGCGACAAGCAGGTGCTAATAAAGCTTTTTATAGAACTTGGTTTAAACGAAGATGAATTAATTGAGGCGCTGGACAAGCAGCTTTATCTGCCTCGTTTGCAAAAAAACCGGGAATTGGCCCGGCAATACGAAATTACGTCGGTGCCCACGTTTATCATTAATGAAAAACAAAAGCTGGTGGGGGCCCAGCCTTATCAAGTATTTCAGCAGACACTGAGACTTCACCAATAGTTATAAAACCTAAGCCCCGGTAAAACTATCCGGGGCTTACCAAATTTGCACATTTCATCATATATTTTTGTCTCTGTGTGGAGATTCTTTATAGCTAAACCACTAGTATGAGTTAATGTTGTCATCAAATGCCCCAAGGTTATTTTCTCCCGCGGGAGCTGCAAAGACAGTACCGTTAAACTTATAAACCCCGGTTATTGTGCTACGGCCCGCATCGGCCAGGCCATCCATTTGCTGAGCAGCAAAAAGAAAGCCGTTACCACCAAGGCGACCAGCACGGAATAAAGTCCGTTAAATGAGCCAACCAGACCTGCATGTTTGCCATAAACATAGATTAGGTAATGCAAGACAAAAATATTGAGGGCGTTTCTGCCAGCCCAAATGGCCGGGTAAACATATGCGCCATCTGTCTTTACAAAGAGTAAAGCGGCATACATCAGCAATGCCAGGCCCACTACAAAAAGTATATAACTGGGGGAGGCAGGAAACCTGGTGATTAAAAACCCGGTAAAGTGCCCCACCAAACCCAATGTCATAACTGATAAACCTATAGCGGCTATAGTTGGGGGTTTATAATTACCAGTTAAAACATACGTGGCCATAAATAGGCCTATGGATAAAAACCCGATCAAAAGAACCAGTGAAAAATCACCCAACAAAATTCGGGACAGTTTAGCTGGTAATAAATAAGCGTAGGGATAAAAAAAATAATACCCTGCTAAGGCCGCGGGTCCGGTAAATAACAAAACGGTCTTCCGGGCCGGTAAAAGATACAGTACTCCAATTAAAATGCTGGCTGCGGCCAGTGACTGCAGCACTCCCCAGTAGAAAAAACTGGCCTGCCCAAAAGCGGCAAGACAAAGAATCAGGCCGGTGAGATAAAGCTTTGTGCTCCTTTGCGCCAACTTTTTAAGCATATCAACGGTCCCTAGATGTTTAGTTTGCATGGCGTTAATCGAATAGTAAAGGGACATCCCGCAAACAGTAAAAAAAATGGGGGCTGCTATGTCTCCAACACTGATGCGGCCAATAATAGTGATTATGTCCCGTATGGAACCGGTATACAGCCAGGTTACAACGTGGTGAAAAATCATTAAAATTACAGCGATACCCCGCAAGATATCGAGACTATAATCCCGGTTATACCGACCCGGGACAGAATTACCGGGCAAATTTATCAGCACCTGTCGCTCCTCCCCTCGTTAAGCTGAAACATAAAATTTACGTTTATCCCTACACTTTTATCCAACCCTGCGCTGGCCTGAGGGGTCAAGCCCTGTCAGCTGATTCAAGCGTGCAAAGAGAGCTTGAACACCTCAAAATTATTTTCCTTCGCAGTTTCTATAAAACCAGTTATTTATTTAATGGACGAAATTACATATCGCCAGGTTCCAAGTTTTACAGTTATATCTCAATAACCTGGTTCAAATACCTTTTTTACTGCAGCCACAGCTTCTGCCCGTAAAACCATAATAGCAAACTGATTATGAATTTCATTTAAAGAAAATTCCATTTAAGTCCTACGATTTATCCGTTTCTAACGTCTATACTTATAGAAGGGAGTGAATCAGGTGGATATACGGAGGAAATTATCGAATTTGTTTTGATGCAGTTCATATTAAAGATCAAGAATTCTGGCATAAGCATATCTGCATGGAATGGCTTGATGAAAATCAAGTTAAAATATCTTTCCCCATGCCTGAGAACGACCGGGTTACTTTGCAGTTGAGAAGTGTGGGGGAGAGAATGCCCAAGGTTGTTTCAAACCCCAATAAGTGAGGCAAGTGCGGCACAGCCATTTTATATGAAAGCCATAGTTCCAGGGGAAAGAAATGAACCAGAGGTTCAATTTTGTTTATTCATGAACCGGGGATAGATCTTTATGTAAATCAATGTAGGCTTTAATTATAGTCAATATAAAACCAATGTGTTGGTTACCCATGTTATTTAAAATATGCAGGTAAAGCATAAGTTCTTCTGATAAATTCTCTGGTGATTCAACAAAAAGTAAGCTTGCTTTAACACCGAGAACTTCTGATATTATAGCAACGAGCTCTATAGAAGGATTTTTCTGTCCTCTTTCCAAGTACCCCCAATAGGAAGGTGTAATACCGACTAAAGAGGCCGCTTCCGTCTGCGAAAAGCTTTTTTGAATTCTGTAATACTTTATATTTTTTCCAACAATCTTTTTAATCATTTTAAGCCTCGATTTTTATTGTATACACATAGTTTATTTTTGTTGAAATATGTAACCTAATAGTTATATAATATGTTTGAATTATGTTTAATATCTGTTTCACAAAGGCAAACTACATCGAAAGATTAGGGCGCAAAGCCATGGGTCTAAAGCGCTTGAGCTTATTAATAGTGCAATGATTGCCAGGTTGCGGGAGAAAATGATATTAAAAGATAATTAATATCTTTCCCCCTCTTATCGATGAATATGTCTTTTGTCAAAGAGGAGGAACAATAACAATTGCATTTGGATATAGAAACCGTCAATAACATACTTTCAGGGTTTCCTCATGACCTGAAGATGCATTCTTTAAATGTATGTTATCTAGCTAAGAAAACAGCTGAATATGCTGGTTATACCTACCAAGAGATAAAAGAAATAACATTAGGGGCTTTACTTCATGATATCGGTAAAAGCTGCATTGATGAAAAAATACTGTATAAACCTACAAAACTATCGGACAAAGAATTTTCTATAATTAAACAGCATACCGTGTTAGGCACCGACATGATATCTAATTTTGAAGAATGCAATAATCTTTTACCAATTATTCTTTATCATCATGAGCACTGGGATGGAAACGGTTACGAAGGTTTGTGCGGAAGGGATATACCTAAACTGGCACGCATTGTGGCAATAGCAGATGCATTTGATGCAATGACAAGCCCTAGGCCATATCAAAAGCCTAGAACTTTAAATGATGCTCTTTTGGAACTTAATAGGAATAAAGGCCTGCAATTTGCCCCTGATTTAGTCCAGATCTTTGAATTATGTATTTTAAAATTAATTAAAACGCCTCCCAAAACATTTGAGATGAACTTTTGGCATCAAGCATTTAGCAATATTGTATAAACAATATTGAAAAGAGGTTGCACACCTATGAGTACTAACGACAAGAATTTTTACAACAAAAAGGCAAATTTACAAATACGTTTTTCTGAATTTGATCTCCCACCGATGCAGGACTTATTACTTATAGGCAAACGTGCACCCATCGGTCCCGAGGCCACTCGCAGAATGATTAACGCCGTTGCACCAGGCCAATATGAGGTTATTTTAATCGAAAATAGCAATATCGAAGCCATAGCTGTAAAAACTAGTTTATTTAATTGGATACCACGTGATACGCTAATTAAAACCATACTTGAAGAGGGTATTAAATTTAGTAGCGCGCAATCTTTGATTAAGGCTAAATTAGAAATTTCGGTTTCAGTATTTAAAGAAGTTGATATTAATGTATAACGTAGAATACATAATGAGTAGTCCCGTTTTTTGTATTACCTCCGAGAAAAGTGTTTCACAAGCCGCTGAGTATATGCAAGAACACAAAGTAGGGGGACTGCCTGTTATGGAAGGTGAAAATTTAATTGGTATAATTACTTCCAAAGATGTACGTTTTCATGACCCTAACCGGATTGTAGCTGATTCAATGAGCAATCCGGTTATTTCCTGTGAATCAGATGATACAATTTGGGAAGCAGCGGAGCTATTACATGAATATAAAATAGAACGCATGCCTGTATTAAAAAGCGGTAAAGTAGTCGGAATGATAACTAAATCCACAATAATGAAACATATAGGTCAACTATACGACCCATTAA
Source organism: Desulfoscipio gibsoniae DSM 7213 (assembly GCF_000233715.2). Taxonomy (GTDB): domain Bacteria; phylum Bacillota; class Desulfotomaculia; order Desulfotomaculales; family Desulfallaceae; genus Sporotomaculum; species Sporotomaculum gibsoniae. The sequence continues at coordinate 3,280,659 of NC_021184.1, read as the reverse complement.
CTGGTATATATAATTCTAGTTATATATATCAAGTTGCTTCAAAGTTACTTTCTGAGGGACATGAAATTTCTGTAGTTTTATTTGACGTAAATAATTTTGGGCAATTTAATAAAAAATATGGCCATGTATATGGTGATCGGTGTTTAAAACAAATAGTTAAAGTTTTTAAAGATAGCATAGAAGTTAACTGTGACTTCGTTTGCAGATATGGTGGCGATGAATTCGTTCTTATTTCTTTAAGAAAAATAAATAACGTTGAAAAACTAGTTAAAATCATAGTTGATTCAATAGCTATTGAGACTTCTAAGGTCGGAGTTTCCGCTACTATATCGGCTGGCATCTGTGGTGGTCAAAGAAAGTATGCCAGAAGCGAAGTAAAATATTATGATGTAATTGAAAACCTTATAAATAAAGCGAGTATAGCCTCTACAAAGGCCAAAATGGCCAATAAAAGTTATTTTATAGAAACGAGTTAACCGTAGCTTATTATACCCGGCCTGCTCTCAATGCAGCATCATTACTTATCATAAACAGCCCATCAAACCAGGCGGGATAACATCATAGGTTTTTTAGGGATCCCATACAACCTCACAATGGCTATTATCCATACATGCGACCAAGTACCCCATCAGTCTAATGGAACCAACATGTTCCGGTAAGCCCGCCCATCATCTGATGGCCGTTTTCAATGAGAATGCTCCGCTTGCCGTCGGATACAGCGTCTATTTTTCCGGTAATGGCTACGATCAATCCAAATTTCTCAGCCACCAGCTGGGCAACCTCTGCGCTCCCGGCGGATACCCCGGCAGCGTCCACACCCTTTACAGTGGCATCCAGCCCACCTAAAATAGCTATCTCGGCAGCGTTTCCGCGTAAAATAGTCACATTTATATCATTAAGAATACGTAGTGAACTTTGGGTCCTCAAACTGGTGGCTCCTGCCCCCACAGGGTCTAGTACAACGGGAATACCCAGTTGGTTGGCTTTCTTGCCGGCATAAATCATACTCTTCACCAGCTCGGGTGTTAAGGTGCCGATATTCAGCACCAGAGCTCCGGACAGGGCCACCATTTCTTCCACTTCTTCCTGGGCATGGGCCATTACCGGGGAGGCTCCAATATGGAGCAATATATTGGCGGTATCATTCATCACCACCATATTGGTGATGTTGTGTATCAGCGGCTTGGTTTCTCTTATTTTAATTAAACCACCGGCAATATCTTTCAGCAGTTTTTCCGTCATTGTCAATTAATTCCTTTCATAAAATATTAATTATCCTGCTTATTCCTTTTGGCGATTAAATAAAAAACCGCATTCCCAAAGAGAATGCGGTTAAACATAAAATATTTATATCACATCCCTCCGCTGGTATTATCCAGTACCCGCACGATGCAGGCAGCGCCAAATTGGCGCTCAGGTTTCAGGGTCAGCGGGTTTTGCCCGCACTCTCAGCTCCACACCAGGAACTCCCCTTGTGGTAATATTTAATTTTTCACAAATCAAGAATATCACAGGAATATCCTTGTGGCAACATTAAAGAAAGCACAACATTTTTAACTCATTCTACTTGTCTTGCCCAAGTAATGTGGGTTTTAATTATTATTAACTTTACCTTAGAACAATTTCGCCTTACTCCAACTAAAGAACGCCATTTTAAAGAAATATTACGAACTGCACTTTGTGATATAGAACAGTTTGAATGTCAATTTTATATTGGTAATTATAGAGTAGATTTTTATTTCCCCCGGCTTTGTTTGGCTGTTGAGTTTGATGAAAAACACCACAATACTTCTACTAATAAAGAATTAGATGCTATACGCCAAAGAAAAATTCAAGAATCTACTGGATGTTTGTTTATAAGGGTTCCCGAAGGAAAAGAAATTGAAGGTTTAAACAAGATATTACGTATAATTAAGGCTTCTTATCTTAATTAACTTACAGGTTGAACTATCCGGAATTGCCGGATAGTTGGCACTGACATTGGCAAATTATTTTTCTGGCGGCGGTGGTTGAGGATTTAGCTTATTTTCACGGAAGTTTATGAGGTTTTGCTAGCCGACGCCGCCCTGCGCGAAGATTTTTACCAGCGGCTGGCTGAATACGCCAAAACTCTGGGGATTGCCTTATCAACAGAGTCATTCATCATGCGGATTGACGAAGCGACGCTGCGGCGTTATAAGGCCGACCTGAAACGTTTTCAACATCTGAAGGCTGCCGTCAAACTTCGCTACGCCGAAGCTGTTGATTACCGGGATTACGAACCAAAGATTAAAAAACTGCTTGATACCCATATCCAGGCCAATGAGGTTATTCAACTAAATAAGCCGGTGAACATCTTTGATGACCAGATGTTCAACCAGGTTAAGGAAGAACAGGGTGTCTACGACTGGAAAACTACAGCAGCCAAAGCAGACACTATTGCCCATGCGACAAAGCGTGTTATCACTGAGAAGATAGCGGAAGATCCGGCGTTTTACGAGAAATTTTCCAAGCTGATACAACAGGCCATTGAAGATTTCCGGGCCAAGCGACTTTCGGATCTCGACTATCTAAACAAGGTCATGGAGATTCGCAATAAAGTTACTAACCGCCAACATGATGACATGCCCGGGAAACTGTCCGGCAACGAAGACGCGATAGCTTATTTCGGTGTCATTAAGCCTTTCTTTGAACAACATCATCTGGATGCGGCAGAATGCGAGGAACTTTCCGCTGATACAGCCCTTGCTATTCAGGATATACTGACTCGTTATTGGAAGGTGCAATTCTGGGATGATGAAGATGCCCAGAAACAGGTGATTAATGAGATTGACGATTATCTATTCGATGAGGTTAAGGGCAATAGAGGCGTTGAAATAACTCTCGACCAGATGGATGAACTTATCGAAAAGGCCATGCAGGTGGCGCGGTATAGAAGTGTGAGGGATGAAAGGTGAAAGGGGAGATAGCCTATGGCTCAATCCTTATTGAGTTCCAAGTAATTCATATGGTACGCAAATCTCTGGAAATCGCCGTTCACCCTGACAGTACGGTGGTGATAAAAGCGCCCGCTGGTATACGGTTTGAAGAAATAAAAATGCGGGTATGTAAACGTGCCGGGTGGATTAAAAGACAACTGGACTACTTTCGGCAATTTGAACCGAAAACGCCTCCCCGGCAATATGTCGGGGGTGAAACGCATCTCTATCTCGGTAAACAGTATCGTCTAAAAATTATTAGCGGGGAAAGAGACGGGGTAAAGCTCGTTCGGGGGTATTTCCTGATTCAGGTCAAAGATAACGCTTCATCAGATAAAGTGAAAAGCTTATTGGAAGCCTGGTATGCAGATAAAGCCACAGGCAGGTTTAGAGAAAGTTTTGAACGGTGCTGGCCCTCATTTGAAAAACTCTCTTTAACGAAACCCCGCTTGCAGATCCGGTGTATGAAAAAGCGTTGGGGAAGCTTATCTAAGAACGGAACGCTTACATTAAATGCAGACTTGATCCGTGCACCTAAAGAATGTATTGATTATGTTGTTGCCCATGAACTGTGCCACTTAAAATATCACGACCATAGCCCGGCTTTTTATGGATTACTGGATAGGGTAATGCCGGATTGGAAGAAACGTAAGCATAAGTTGGAATTGGCTTTGGTTTAGCTCTTCACATTTCGGAATAATTCGATATCCAGAACTGCAAATTACAGCAAACAAGAGGGAATTGACTTTTTGTATCTAGTTAGATTCAGGAAATGTTTAAATCTCCTGTTTTATATAAGCAAAAGGGTAATGAGATTATCAGTGGTTATAAATAGCATTATAGTTAGCATTATAGTTAGCATTATAGTCTTATGACATCAACTTATAATACCAGCTATTAATCAGTTATACGCATTTCCTTTGATTTGCTGCACTGCTTAATGAAGTGGCTGCAACGGATGCGCGTGAGGTTTGAACATTGTCTCGGCAATGTAAAGTATTTCGAATGCGTAACTCCATCCAATGACGTAAAGTCCATTGTTATTGAACCTACTTTGCTCGTTCTGTACGAAAAGGGCGTAACAGAAGGGAATTGTCCCAAGGTTCCGGAACTGGCCGTTACTGTTCCACTCAATTAAATATCCTAAATGGTGTTGACAACATTATAATAGATATTTGACTAACATAACCATAAAATGGTACCATGAAGAAAAAAGCAGCGGGTGTGTTATTAATGAATAACTTGCTAAGATTCATAGAGATTTGCAAACAAAACGGTATTATTTTAGCCTATCTATTTGGTTCTCAAGCCCGCAATGGTCTCGATGTTATAAATGGTAAAAAGATAGTAATAAAAGATCCACTTACCGATTTGGATTTAGGTATTATATTGGATGATGAAAACCGGTTAAAAGGTTCTATGTATAAGCTATACTCCACCTTATACAACCAATTGGATGAATTATTTCTACCTTTACGCCTGGATTTGGTTTTTTTACAGGAGACCCACTCTGTATTTCAGTTTGAAGCTATTAAAGGGATTTGCCTTTACGCAGTCAGTGAGGACATACAAGAAAAATACGAACACAACATACTAGCTAGAGCAGCTGACTTTCGCTGGGTGTTGGAACAGTATTATAAGGAAAAATTGGAGGAACTGGGGTAGACATGATAAACAAAACGCTGATTTCGCAAAGATTGGAATTAATAAACTGTTGGCTTAAAAATCTCAAAAAACTATCCTATCTTTCTTATGAGGAATTTATCTCAAATAATATTAATTCAGCAGCTGCAGAAAGCTATCTGCGCAGGTCATTAGAAGCAATATTCGATATTGGAAGGCATCTCCTGGCTAAAACCGGTAATATTGAAATGGCCGGAGAATATAAATCTATTGCCAAAGGATTGGCTAGCAATAATTTCGTCAGTAATGATTTGGGTAAAAAACTAGTTCAAATGGCTGGTTACCGCAATAGAATGGTTCACTTTTATAGTATGGTTACAGAAAAAGAACTATATGATATATTGCTGGATAACCTTGGTGACATTGAACAATTTACCATAGAAATTAAGCAGGCCATCTTAAAATAGTCAGCACTTTGGCGTTGAGATCGCGGTGGGGATGCTGTTTCCGTCTGTCCCGGCAACAGTTTAAGTACTTAAATTGAACAACTTGCCCAGGTCATTTTTCCACCGATGTAGCTGTAAGCAGTAAGATATTTCTTTCTTTAAATGATTGACCATTTGGGGGGATCCGAAAAGTTTAATCAGCTTTCCAGATCCCCCCAAATGGTGCTTGCCCCTCATTGCGTTACTCCCCTCCCGGTAATGCCGACGATGGTATTGCATGTTTTTTAAGGAGAAAAATATGATTTATCTTGATGTTTGTTGTCTAAACAGGCCTTTTGATAACCAGGTACAAGAAAGGATCCGTCTTGAATCGGAAGCTGTACTGGCTATCCTTTCTGGTTGCGAAAGAGGAAAATGGTATTTAGTCAATAGTGAGGTAATTGAGTATGAAGTATCTCTTACCCCTGATCTAGAAAAAAGAGAAAAAGTAATTGCCTTTACGAGTCTGGCTCATGATAAAATAAATGTAGATAGTAGAGTTGAAAAACGTGCCAATTACCTCGTTGGCTTGGGTTTTAAATCATTTGACGCTTTGCACCTTGCCTGTGCTGAAAGTTTTTTTGTCGAAGTACTGCTTACTACTGATGATAAATTCTTAAATAAGGCAATAAAGAATAAAAGTAAACTGAAAGTTAGAGTTGAAAATCCGGTTATATGGCTAATGGAGGTGACGCAAAATGCGGGATCGGATGATGAATCCTAGTCAAATCCGCAGTGCTGGCTTAGCTGCTCTGTCAAAAGCTTTAGGTCCTACAGGCATGGCTAGATTTATCCAGCAGTTCGAATTAGGAACAGGTAATTATACAAAGGATAGGAGCCATTGGCTTAATCAAATGAGCATAGAAGATATTTTTTCTGGCATTAATAAAATGCGCAACACAGATTTGCCTACGGAGAAAAAATAACAGTATGAACAAACATTTGAATGATGTGCAACAATTATAGCCTTATCCTGTATGATATTACTGGGTAAGGCTTATTCTTCCTGACTTTATCAGTTAATCTGGCGCAAACCAGCATGTAACCTGGACATTAAAAAAAGTGTACATTTTGCCACTACACAAGATTTACTTAAATTTACAGTATTACCTCATCTACAAGTATTACAGTGGTGGCTGTGACCGACCGGTTCATTTCCGAAGATTATAAAAAAAAGCTGCTGGAGGTATTGAAAATGACTCAGATAGAGCAGTGGATCAGGGAGGAAGGTATAAAAGAAGGCATAAAAGAAGGAGAAATGAAAAAAGCTTTGGACACCGCCAGAGCGGCCCAACCCCGGAACCATCGTCTGAACTTCTTAGTCATTGATCTGTTTATTTTATCAGTTGCTCTCCCCATTTTGCTAATTCATCAAGTACAGGTAAAAGCTTTTCTCCAGCCTTTGTCAATGAGTACTCAACACGTGGCGGTATTTCGTTGAATTGCACCCTTCTAATCAAACCGCTTGCCTCGAGTTCTTTAAGTGAACTTGTCAGCATCATATTGGTTATTCCTACAATACTTTTTTTTAATTCGTTATATCTAAGTGTACCGTTTTGACAAAGCACCCAAATTATCGGTAACTTCCATTTTCCTTCTATTGCTTTTAACGCGGATGCAACAGGACATAAATCATTTTCTATTGAAAAAATTATTTTATCCTTCATATATACTTTAACCCCTTTACTCATAAAAAACTTACTTAGTTATAAAAAACTGCATACTTGTTTAATTATTATTCACACTTATAATCATATTAAAGAAAGAATAAAGAGTAAAGGAGATTTGCACTATGAATACATTAGATGCAATTGCCAAAAGAAAAAGTATCAGAAAATATAAAGCTGAGCAAATTAAGGATTCAGCTTTAGAAGAAATTATTAAGGCAGGTAAAACTGCCCCAAATGCCGGACCTTTTCAAATTACCGTGATCCAAAATGCAAAATTGTTGGCAAAAATTACCGAAATAGCATTCCGTTGTTTTGCAACTAAATGAATAGAAAACACTTCTCTAAGCCCGACATTGCGGGCTATTTTAATGTCAATCTTTTAGGATTATCGTGTTGTATAATGTTGTGTATTATGGTATAATACCTTTGAATGAAGGTGTTTGCTATGTTTCTTAAGAAGAGTGTTAGTAACGGAAGAGTATTCCTGTCCTTCGTACAGGGTTACCGCATTAATGGTAAGGTTAAGCATAAAACCATAGAAAAAATCGGTTATCTTGATGAATTAGAAAAAGTTTATGACGATCCCATTGCCTACTTTAAGTCTGTTGCAGAAGAACGAAACCAATCTGCCCCTGCCGAGACAATAAAAATTGCTGTTAACCAGCGCCTTACAGATAATACATCGTCCAGAAAGAATCTGGGATATGCCATTCCAAAGCGCATTTATTCCCTCCTTGCCATCCATACTTTTCTTCAGAATAAGCAGAAACACCTAAGCATCGAATACAACCTAAACAGTATTTTCAGCCTCCTCATCTATAACAGGTTTCTTTTCCCTTCTTCCAAAAAGAAGGCTTTTGATAACCGCGACTTTTTCTTTGAATCCTATGATTTTTCAATTGATGATCTGTACCGCTCTCTTGATTACTTTGCACGATACTCTGAACCTCTTCAGAAATATCTGCACGAGAAAGTCTGTGAAATCATTGGCCGTGATGGAAAACTGGGATACTATGATGTCACCAATTATTATTTCGAAATTCCTTACAATGATGAGGATAAATATGATGATAACGGAGTTCTGGTAAAAAAGGGCTTCCGAAAGAAAGGCCCTTCGAAGGAACACCGTCCTGATCCTATCGTCCAGATGGGTCTTTTGATGGACTCAAACGGCATTCCAATGGCATTCAATACCTTTTCCGGAGGCGAAAGCGAAAAAACCTCTCTACTTCCTATCATCCGCAGGGTAAAAAGGGATTATGGTATGGAACGGATTATTACGGTTGCGGACAGGGGACTCAATACAAGTGATAACACCGCTTTCCTTGCCGGAATCAACGATGATCATTCCCAAGCTCATGACGGTTATATCTATGGACAGAGCGTATTGTCTGCCGACAAGGAATTCAAGGCATGGGTACTTAATCCAGAGGGATACATTCAAACCAAGGAAATAGATACGGAGGGTGAAGAAGTCCTTTTTACTCACAAATCCAGGGTCTATGCAAAAACTATCCAACTGAAAAACCAGCAGGGAAAACGCACCCTGAGAATGACGATTTATCAGAAACAGATGGTATACCACTCAAAGAAATATGCGGAAAAACAGAAAAAAGAAAGGGAACTTGTCCTTGCCAAGGCAAAAGACTTAATTGCCCATCCCGGAAAGTATACAAGAGCTACTAGTATGGGTGCTGCTGGATATATTAAAAATATAAAGTTTGTGAAGGAAACAGGAGAAATACCGGACGGAATCAACCTGTCGTTAAATCTTGAAAAGATTACGGAAGAAGAAAAATACGATGGTTATTATTCCATCGTGACAAGCGAAAAGAAGCTATCTGACAGGGAAATCCGGGACATATACAAGGGATTATGGGAAATTGAGGAGTCTTTTAAAATTATTAAGAGTGAATTCAGAGCAAGACCGGTCTATCTCCGAACCGAGAATCATATCAAGGCCCATTTCCTCATCTGTTTTGTTGCACTTCTCATCCTACGCGTACTGGAATACAAATTGGATAAAAAATATTCTGTTAAGCAAATACGGGAGTCGCTAATACGTTATTCCTGTTCCCATCTTGACCAGAATTACTATTTGTTTGATTACAGGAATGAAATCTTGCAGTCATTGGAGGGAGTTTTCGACATTGATCTAGGGAATAAAATTATGACTACATCCCAAATAAAAAAAATTTTGCAATACTACAAATAAGGTCAAAATATACAACACTAATACGCCAAAAAAAAAAGCTCTGTAGTCCGCATAAATGCTGGACTGACAGAGCTTTTTATCATATTATTACTGCAAAACTCAGGATATTAAAGAAAGAATAAAGAGTAAAGGAGATTTGCACTATGAATACATTAGATGCAATTGCCAAAAGAAAAAGTATCAGAAAATATAAAGCTGAGCAAATTAAGGATTCAGCTTTAGAAGAAATTATTAAGGCAGGTAAAACTGCCCCAAATGCCGGACCTTTTCAAATTACCGTGATCCAAAATGCAAAATTGTTGGCAAAAATTACCGAAATAGCATTAGCAGCCATGAAAAATTCCGGGAATGATTTTTTAATGAGCAGAGCAGCATTACCAGGGTATACCCCACTCTATGGTGCACCGACTCTACTTGTCCTTTCAGCGCCACAAGCAAATCCCTATAGTATGGCTAATACATCAAATGCTGCAACTAATATGACAATTGCTGCAACAGATTTAGGACTCGGTTCTTGCTATATGATTACGCCACAGCTTGCTTTCACCGCAGACCCTTCTTTGGCTAAAGAAGCTAATATACCTGAAGGCTTCTCAGTTATATGTGCTGTTGCCGTTGGCTACTCCGATGGTAATGCTTTTAGCACTGAAAGATCTGATGTGGACAACGTAAACTATGTTAAATAACTATTAAAGATAACGCAGCGAGGGACTGACCCCTTATGGGAGGTTTTGGGAATGGCGCCAGGCCAGGACCAAAACCTCCCGAGCTCAATATATTATTGTATTATATTTTCCAATATAAAAGGCGTGGAGAATATAATTTATTCATCAGTCTTATATAAATTTTATTTAGAGTTTTACAGTTCTGCATTAATGCACCACGAAATACTATAAATTCAGGTAAATTACATCTTAGAAACGTTGGCTTTATAGGCCCTGAAATATTGGAGAAATTTTAGTTGACACCTAATAAAGTAAGATATATATTATAACAAAAGGAATATTCGTTCCATAAAGGTGAAAAAGTTGAATTCTACAAAATCTATAAAAATGCAAGAAAAACGACAAAAAATTTTAGAATGTTCACTTGTACTCTTTGCAGAAAAAGGGTATCTTAACACTCCTGTCAGAGATATAATTGATAGTTCAGGTTTTGGTACCAGTACTTTCTATAAATATTTCAAAAACAAGGAAGATGTTTTAAAGACACTTCTTACCGAATTTTTGGAACAAATAATAACTAATGTAAAAGATTACTATAAGAAGGAAGAAGATTTATTCATTCGTTTCATCGAAACCAAGCGAGTAATTATGGATGTGTTTATCCAAAATAAACAGCTATCGGAAATTTATAGTAGAGTAGCAGGGATTAGTGACGGAATAGATAATTGCTTAAAGGAATTTGAAGATAAACTGCTGCTATTTACCAGTAAAAATATTCAATATGGTATCAAACAAGGTTTCTTTCACGAAGTTGAGGTTGTTCCGATTGCTCACGGTATAATTGGTATAATTAAATATGCAGTTTATAAATGGGTAGTATTAAAAGAGATATCACAAGATGAGATGATAGAAATGGTTATATCATTCCATAAATCCTTGGCAATTGGCTTGGTAAAAAAGAGATGATTAATAAACCTACATGAGCAATGAATTAAGTTAAGGTTATTTAATTTTTTATAATAAAAGGAACGTACATTCCTTCTCATTGTTATTTGTTCAACAGCAGTTAACAAGGAGGGAAAATTCCTATGAAACTAAATAGTTTTAGGACTACAAAGACTGGCATAAAAGTTTATCTGAGACCGGTTGAAGTGTACGATAAATCGTTAATAAAATGATTTCTTGATACGCTTTCAGTTGAAAGCATTTACCGCCGTTTTTTCACGTTACGAAAGAACATACTGGATGAATTTTTACATAAATGCTTTACTATTAACCCTGACATAGAAATGCATATTTTAGCAATTGACCAAAATAAGAAGGAGGAAGTTGTGGGAGTCGGACAGTTTCATATATGTTCAGATACTTCTTTAGCCGAATTAGCCCTTATCGTGAGCGATAATTATCAAAATAAAGGAATTGGCAGGGAGTTATTAACTCACATGATGCAACTTGCAAAATATAGGGAACTGAAAGGCTTTGAGGGCATTGTACAGACGGGCAACAGGCCGATGCTAAGAATATGTGAGACAATAAGCTTTAGTACTGTTGAAAAGACACTAAGAAAGCCGGGAGTGTATGAATTAAAAATGTATTTTTAAATAAATAAATATCAAAAGATGTTATATCCTTTCATGAATTCTTGGCAATTGGTTTGGTTAAAAAGAGACGATTAACAAATCTATAATTAGGTCCAAAGAAGGCATGTCTGACGTCTAGGTAACCGCGCTTTAATCTCTTAGGGGCTAAAAACAGCTAAAGTATGAAAATATTACAGAAAAAGAAAGCATTAGGGGGAATCTTTATGCGAAAGCTCAATCCCAAGCACGTTGACGCAATAATTACTCTGATTAATCGAAGCCCGTATTTCGAACTGCTTTCCATGGTTATTTTAGACATGGGCATAGGTTATTCTCTTGTCGAGGTCGATTTGGAAAATAAACACCTCAATCCCTTTGGAGGTATTCACGGAGGAGTCTATGCCTCGATAATCGATACCGCCGCCTATTGGGCAATATATTGCGAGTTAGATGAGAATGTAGGATTAGTTTCACTGGATCTTAAAGTTAACAATTTGGCCCCCATCAAAAGTGGCAAACTGATCATCAATGGCCGGCGAATTAAATTCGGTAGGATCATTAGCTTGGCCGAAGCTGTGGTTACAAGTGAAGAGGGAAAAATCCTTGCTCAAGGAACTTCCACCCTGATGCAAACCTCTGGTCTCCAAACAATTAAAGAGGCTATCAGCTTAACCGGCGAAAAGCCCCCACCCTCTAAGTTTATCGAAGAAGAATGCAATTTTTCACTGTAAATCTAATAAGTGAATCTGAGGCAAATGATAGTTTTTGTCAATACATGAATGCTATCTTTGGATATTAAGAAGGACTTCCTAATGTCAAAAAGGCTAACCGGTTGGTCCAACGGAAAGTAAAGCCCTGCAGAAGTATAGGAGGAATCCCTTATGATACCTAAAAATAATATGATAACGACTTATCCAAGGAGAATTACAGAACGTGTATATCTGGTTGGAAATCATTTTTTTCGATCTTATCTGGTACGCGGCGAGAGTTGTGCTTTGATTGAAGCTGGAGTTACCTGGTCTGTACCCCAGATAATCAAGCAATTAGAGGAACTGGAGATTGCCCCTGAAGAACTGCAGTATCTGATTATATCCCATGCCCATTTTGACCACGTATGTGGTATTCCGGGGCTTAAAAAGGCTTTTCCCAACCTGCAGATACTGGCATCTGAGGCTGCTGCTAAGGTATTGTTGAAGGCCAAGGTGGTTACAGGTTTTTTCAGTGAGGATATTGCCCTGGCAGAAAACCTAAGGAGAAAAGGACATATCACGCAAACAGTGCCCACACCTGAAACTCCGGAAACTATCAATGTCGACATGGTGGTAACTGAGGGCGAGCAATTGGACTTGGGCAAAGGATCTATTATGTATTTTAGCCTATTACCAGGGCATAGTCCTTGCAATACGGCTGCTTATCTACCATTAGAGCAGGTGTTGTTTGCCTCTGACTGTGGAGGCTATCCTATTAATGTAGACACTATCTTTCCAATGTATTTTGCCGGGTATGAGGATTATGTGACCAGTTTGCAAAAGTTACGAAATATAGATGTATCTGTATTGGCAGTCCCTCATGAATTACTGCTGGTAGGAAGTAGAAATATTAGTTGGTTTTTTTGCCAGTCTTTGGAGAGTACAGTGGATTTACATGAGTCTATTCTTAAGGATTACAAGATTGGTTGGAGACAGGATGAAATTAGTCAAAGATTGTTCCAGAGGTTCTACCGAGGAGGACTAGCCAATTACTCAATGGCTAATATCAAAGTTTGCACTGATCTTTTGGTACGAAGAACCATAGAGGCAGTAAATTTTTGAGTATGGGAGTGAAAGTTAATAATGAAACGAATCTTAGGGATTGTGGCTTCACAGCGAATGGCTGGCAACTCGGAAATTTTAGCCAAGGTGGCGATGGAGGCAACAGGAGCGGACAACCAGATGGAGATGATCAGGTTGACAGACCTGGATATCAAGGCATGTAAAGCTTGTTATACTTGTTTGCCACCGGATGTTCCCTGTCATATTAAGGATGACCTCAATTTTCTACTGGATAAAATCCGAGCCGCTGATGCTGTGGTTTTAGCGGCACCCTGCTATTTTCTAGGACCCCATGGCAGTATTAAGATGCTTCAAGACAGGTTCCTCTCGGTGGGCAACAAATCCCAGGAATTTTCCGGTAAGCCCTGTATAACTATCACTACTTATGGAGTGCCCAGTTGGGAGGGCTATGCTGAGGCGGCTTTAAACCTTACGGCCAGGTTCTTAAATTTGCATCTGGTTGACAGTGCCAGCTTTCTCGGAGCAAATCCTGCTGAAGTTCTAGAAAACCCAATTAATTTGGAAAAAGCCCGGCATATGGGGAGAGGCCTTATAGATCCCAAGTATCAGCGAAGTTCCAAAGCTAACGAGTGTCCAGTCTGTTGGAGTGATATTTTACGTTTTGATGGGAAAATGGTAATCTGCCCCTTCTGTGGTACTAAAGGTGAAATCAAAGTAGAGGGACAGGAGGCTAAACTGGTCTTTCATCCCCAAACCAATCATCGTTTCAGTGAAGAGGGGAGACACCATCATTTTGACGTTTTTCTTAATGGTAAGAAACAGGAATTTATTGCAAAAAGGAAACACTACAAAGAACTACAAATACCGTATCGTTCCATCAACTGGTGGGTAAGCCCCCATACAACAAGTCCATAACACTTACAGGAAGTCACTATCTGCTAAAGTGTTACTGCTAACACATATTGTCTAGAAATAGACGGCGTTAAATGTCCAAAATATGACGATATTGTTGACCAATAATAGTCCGTCAGTCAGTCCATACGGACAGATTAGCAACAAGAAAGCCGGTAAACTTAATAGCCACCGGCGTTAAAAACTATCCATCTTGGAACTAAACTAGCGCCGACATTTATTAAAAGCCAGGATATCTGCTCTTGCTTCAAGCAGTTTTTCCTTGTAAACTTTTCTAAACCAGGCGCTCCTGTTTATGATTGGCGGGTAAGTTCTGAATTTGTCAGCGACTTTGCATATGGCCTCAATCATCTCCTCCTTTCCCAATCCTAATTTACCAGCAATTTCAAGGGCTAACGGCAAAAGATCAACAAAACCAGTACTCGCGAAATAGCGTTCCAGAACATCTTGTTCGGCTTGCCCCTTAGACATAGTAAAATTATATAAAGCATGTTTCATATAAAAACCCCCACCATAATGTTATTAAGTTAACTTAATTCACCTTGAATCACTAATTTAACACCGAGTTATGCTTTTATGGTTTCATATGGCCTTTATTTAAATACAGTCCTTATAAGGTGTTAGCAGGGAATATCATCCTCATGCGGCATTTGGAGGACATAATCATCATGGGTTGTATCATAAGACGGTCCAGAAGGTTTAAAAGCAGGTATATACTGATGCTCCTGATAAAGTTGGGGGGATCATGATTACCCGGCATCTATAGATCCAGGTGTAGCAAGATCTTTTTAATGGTCTCTATTTATTGCCCTTTAAAGGATTATAAAGAAGGAATTATTAACCTTATGTCGAAAATTTTACAGAGGCAACGTTTGCATGATCACCATGTTTGCGTTGCTTTTTTGTTTTCCGGTAAATAAGCAGAATAGCAGTATCTTAAAGTAGTACTATAACAATGGGATTTTTATTCTTTAAGGTCTTTTTTCTTAATCTAAAGCTTTTAGTGTCACATTTAAAATTATAGTAAAAAATAAAATAATTAACTAAAAATGGGGTTTATACATTGGATATAGAGAAATTAATGAAAAAAATCGATGAGGTAAAGTATTTATCTACAGAAAATACTGACCGGTACAGGCCGATTATGCGTTACTTTTATTTGCAACACGAAAGGCTAAGACAGTTTATCAGCCCTGAAGAGCTTTTTGATTACCTTAGCGAAATACCTCAATTCAAAACCTACAATATGGGAGCTTTAAACCAGGATTTAGAACAATTAACTCAATGGGGAAATTTAAAGCGCCGCCAGGATGTTGGGAATATATCAAAAATTGAAGATTTTAAAAAGAAACAGTTTCGCTATAGGTGCACGCCTTATACCGTTGAGATTGAAAGGATGGTTATTGCCTTAGAGAAGCTGGGCGATACTTTTGGCGGCTCTTTAGAAAAGACTTACATAGAAAAAATATTATCCGCGCTTGTTAAATTGCTAAAACGCTCCGAAAAAGACGGTAAGATTAATTTTGCTGCAATAAACATGTCCAATAGTGATTTATTTGGTGTTTGGTCCGAATTGCAAGATAACTTTAAAAAACTAACAGAAAATGCTACAGATTATATCGCACATATTGACGACTATTTGGAAAGCGAAAATATTGAACAAAATTATACCGGCTCAGAGTACCTAAAGAAAAAAAACGAGCTGGTTCAATATTTAAGAAATTTCATGCTGGCACTACAGCGGACTACGTTTCGTATAGAAGACATGCTTTCCGGTATACCCAAGTGGTTTATTTCTGCTGTTGCGGAAAAGTTGGCAGATTACTATCTGAAAACACCCCGTGCTGTACAGCCTGACAAGGATGATTTGATTAACGATTATCTGCAGCAGTGGGAAATATTAAGGCATTCAAATTTTAGTAAGGTTAATCAAAAGGTATAAAGATGTGCTAAAACCGTGGCACTATGACGTTTTGGATTATGAAAAATGCATATCTAGCGTTATGATTAGTCCTAAAAGAATGAACAAGTTAAAAACGGTAGATGATTTAAGTATTACCCCTTTAATAGAAAGAATAAAGAAAACCAGAAAATGCGGTTATCAGGAAAATATTATTAAAGATTTAATAATGGATATCAAATCTTTATGTTGATAATGCCACTCCTGACCGTATCCATAAAATACAAAGCGCATGTAAAATGGTGACCCGGTAACAAAAATTAAATTGGACAGATTTTTGGCAGGGCAGCCACCGCAATTGGAAAATCCTATTATTTCTATCTTTTCTTCAATTCCTGCAAAGGCTCCCGTCCGTTCTTGAATTGCCTTGAAGTCCCCTGTTCCCGGGCAGTAATCCTCAGTCTGCATACATCTGATAATTCCAACTTTCATTAGTAACTATCTCCCCATCATCGGTTCCCAAAATCACTCCGCTTTGACATTGTAATCGCATTTTTGGCATTGCGAAAGGACATGCTCATTGTCCTCCATGTGGTATGCGCCTGACCATCTGCAAATACTTTGCAATATGGGTACAACGGATTTTCCCTTGCCCGTCAGGTAATATTCCACTCTCGGCGGGATTTCATTGAACTGTTGCCTTTGAACGATTCCGTCTGCAATTAACTCTTTCAAAGTCGTTGCCAAAACTGCGTCTGTAATATTTGTCATTTCCTTGCGCAGGGAGCTATAGCGCAAGATTTCTTTTTCCGCCAAAACACAGATGATCCGTGACTTCCATTTTCCTCCGAAAATGTCCAAGCCATATTCCAGTGGGCAGCGAATATCCTTTTCTAACTTGGGTTTATACATTCTGTCCAGCCTCCTGTATCGTAATTATAAAAGGCATGCTATACAAACACAAGTAACTATGAAATTTGTGAGTTACTCACAAATTTGCTGATATATTCCTTTTCACAAGTCCTATAACTATAATTAAAGCAAGCTCAACAATATGAGCCTTACAAAATCAATTCAGGAGGAAATAATGATGAAAATCAATGCTTATCTGGAAATCACTATGAAAATCGAAGCCGCCAATCGTCCTGCGGCAGCAAAGGTCTACACCGATTATCGCGAGCCCTTCCTTGAGACCATCGAAGGCGCTCTGACGAAAGACCTTCTGATCCGTGAGGAAGATGTTCAGGTTTTACACGGTTTTGACAGCGTTGAACACGCGCAGTCATACCTGACCAGCGAAATGTTCCAGAACGATGTTTTTGTGGGCCTCAAGCCTCTGTGGAGCGCCGAGCCCGATGTGAAAATCTACAGCGTGGCCTAATATGGCTTTTAATTGCAATCCATCGTAAAAATCCGTACAACCGTATAGTGGTCATCGGAGAATATTGAAGGCGGCTAAGTATCCAGCCGCCTCGTTTTATTTTGAACATAATCTGTTCCTTGCTTTATCCATATTGATCTCTCAAGAAAGAATAGTGACTAAAAATAAATCTACTCAAACTTTTTTCTTAAATCCTAATTAGGAGAATAAAAATATTTAAATAGGGCAGCGGATTATGGATCCATTGCCTTAAAAAATACATTAGTGTAATTTTAATTCAAAGCAGTACGCACACTTTTTAAATCCATAGATTTCATAGAACTGATGTGCTTCTTCTCTCGGCATTCCAGAATCCAGCACAATGGCATTACAATTCCTAGCTTCTGCTAATTCCTTAGCGTAGTCCATTAGCTTTCGGCCATATCCCTTTTTCCGTACTTCTTGATTGGTTATAATGCTGGAAACATAACAGGTTTGACCAGAAAGCCAGAATGTATTGAAAAAGGTTCCATGGCAGAAGCCCACCGGCTTACCCTCATCAAAAAGGAAAAAAGCGAAATCATTCTCATTATCCAGCACTTCTTTGTATACTTTTTTAATCACTGATTTATCGTACGTGTTGTACGTCCATAATTTTTCGATGTAATCGAAAGCTAGGTCGAAATCTTCTGGTGTTGCATGTCTGATTTCCATTCGTGAATCCTCCATATCATATTTTTTGCTTATTGATGGCTTGATCTTATCATGGCTAAATGCAGTCTACAATACTATTTTTTTTCATAGTAGATCTGCGTGCCAGTGTCAGCGACTTGGCGCAAGCCAAGTTTTACTTAGTTGGCAGTATTTGATCTAAAAACTTATAAATGTATTTACGGGGGGCAGCACTAGGTTTAGGAATACTTTTGTTATTTTATAGGGTAGGGGCATAGAGTAATGGTGTGAATAAGCGCCTGTTTCCTGCGGAAACAATGCGCTTATTCACACGAATCTGTTTGGATGTAGCTTTTGTTGCGCTTAATCTTTGTAATGCGACAGTATCTCTCTTGATAGGTAATCCTTTTGCTGTTAAAATTTATGAAAATCATTAACACGAGGAGGGTTTCTGTGAATATTCATTACCGGGATGCCCAAAAAAATGATTGTCCGCTGTTGGCTGAGTACATCAATTATGCCTCTGAGGGTGTACTTGAGTATCTATTTAAAGACATTATGCCCGGTATGACGGTCACGCAACTGTTAGCCCATGGTTTGCAGGATGAGAAAAGGTATAACTCATACAAAGATATTAACGTTGCAGAGTATAATCAGAAAATTGTTGGGATGATACAGTCGTACTCTTCCATACATCACAGAATAGATGATGAAATGAAATCCTTTCTCCCCGGGGAAAGGTTGGAACAATTCAAAGAGTTTTATAATTCCAGGGTTGATAACAGCCTCTTAATCAATGCAATGTTTGTTGATAAAAAATTCCGCCGTAAAGGTATCGGTACCGTATTTATCACGCTGGCCAGGAAAAAAGCTAAATCACAGCCTGCGTATGACGTGGTAGCTAAAAAGTGTAAATTATACAACTCGAAGGCCAAGAATAACTAAATCCCTTTCTATACCATCAAGAACAGCTACGTTGGGTAAAAAACCCCAACGTTGAAAATTATATTTCAATAATAATTGTAGACTTGGTTCATTGTGCCCAAAGACAAATCCTAGAATGGTTTTAATTCCCAACTCTGGAGAATCTTGAATTGCCTTAGACAGTAATTTCTTACCTATACCCTTTCTTCGGTAATCTTCAGCAATATAAATACTAATTTCAGTGGTAAAATTATAGGCTGGCCTGTTATAAAAAGAAGAAAAACTTAACCAACCCATGATAATGCACCCGTCCTCTACAACCCAGATAGGACGATTGTTTGGATCATGTTCACGAAACCAAGTTAATCTACTCTCAACTGTTACCGGGGTAGTGTCAGCTGTAACCATTTTAGAAGGAACTGTGGAATTGTAAATATCGACGATAGCTGGAAGATCGTTTTCAATAGCAATTCTTATATTCAAAGTTATCTCCTCCAACATTTTGATTAGATTTTACCATATTATAATTGCCAGTCGTATTTCAACCTTACTGTAATAATTTAAAATTATGAATCTCCGTAGATATGCGGAGTTTTTATTTTTAAGGGGTGATACCGATGTACTGTAAGCTACATTATTTCCGTTGGTAGTCCCAACAAACTGGGGATGGTATCAAGCGACCCGGCCAAAGGTAAAGGCAACCAACGTATCAACCGTGCCGTACAGAATAACTGGCCCCATAAGAAGTTCCTCGGCTACCTCGGCTATAAGACAGAAAGCCGCGGTAAGTATACTCACAAAGCCGACGAACGGTATAGCACCCAGACGTGCTCTAATTGCGGCAACCGGCAGAAACTCAAGCCCACGATACGCACCTACAAATGCCCAAAATGCACTATGGTGCTAGGTAGGGACGATAACGCCGCAATCAACCTGCTGAATAACTTATTAACCAGCTTCTATAGGCCGAAGGTGAACTACAGGGACTATCGCAAGAAGAAGATATATAGCCGTACCCTAAGTGGTCAGTGGTATGTGGCCTATAAGAAGGTTGGCTAAACCTAAAAGTTATTGCCTCTTGTGGCCGGGCCATATCGAAAGGTATGTGCCGTAGCAATACGGAAATCTCTGAGATGCTGAAAAAAGCTCTCGGCTCTAAGTTGACTATCTTAGGTTAACTTGGATGCCCTCACTTTAGTGAGGGGAGGAGGTCACAAACCTTCTATGTTATTAATAAAAAATCAGTTATCATTTTCCAAGCA
This sequence comes from Desulfoscipio gibsoniae DSM 7213, assembly GCF_000233715.2. Classification (GTDB taxonomy): domain Bacteria; phylum Bacillota; class Desulfotomaculia; order Desulfotomaculales; family Desulfallaceae; genus Sporotomaculum; species Sporotomaculum gibsoniae. Next base: position 3,260,662 of record NC_021184.1, on the reverse strand, counting down.
GTCGGGTCAAAGAACCAATCGGCATGTCCGGATTCCAAAAGTTCGTAGCGTGTGCCCGGAATCTGATTGGCCATGGCCCGGGTTATATCCGGTGGGCAACTGCCGTCATAACGCCCGCCGAAAACGAGGGTGGGAGCTTTAATCCGGTGCAGGTGGTCAAAGGTATCGTGTTTCAACACGGCATTTACCTGGTTGTTAAAACCTCGGAGGAGTGCCGGGTTGGCATGCAATGCTTCTCTGGCAGCCCTTGACTGTTCCTCGGTACGGCTAACCATTTCAGGGTTGGCGGTGGCCCATGCCTCATCTTTCCTGATGTCAGACATTTTTAACTTCTCAGTGGCGGACATTTCGTTCAGTTTATCTACCACCCGGGGACCGGAGTTGGCGCCTCCCCCATTGGTGACGCCCAGGACAAGCCGATCCACCGCGGAGGGATGACGGAGAGCCAGTTCCTGAGCCACCATTCCCCCCATCGAGGCGCCAAAGACATGGTAACGGTCCCAGCCGACAGCTTCCGCCAGACCGGTGGCATCATCGGCAAGGTCGGCAATACTGCAGGATACTGTAGGGCTGTCCGACTCCCCGAGCCCGCGGGGGTCAAAAGCAAGTACGGTGAAATATTGCGGGAGAGGGGAGTTGAAGATACTCATGGGGTGCTTCAGGTCGGCACCTATACCGTGGATAAAGAGGACGCGGGGTCCTGTACCACGGATTTCATAATGGAGTTTGATACTGTTGATTTTGGCCAAAGGCATAGTTTAATCACTCCTCGTGATATTATTCATTTATTGCTTTAATCAGCGCCAATGAGTTAACTATATGACTAAATTATAATGTATAGTCATAAAAAGTTTTTAAGAAAAGGCTGCTGAATCGAAAAGCAGCCTTTACATTTATTTATAAACTGATATGATATATTTTAAAACCTTGGTGACTATATGTCAATATATATTCACTAAAATTAATCCAAAGGAGTTTGGGAATGGCTAAGTTTACTGAAAGTGAAAAGGAACAAATACGGCAATGCCTCTTAACCAAAGGTAAAGAGCTTTTTACTCAATATGGCCTGGCCAAAACCAGCATCGATGACCTTGTTCAAGCATGCGGGATTGCCAAGGGTTCCTTTTATAAATTTTTCTCCTCCAAAGAAGAGCTTTTTTATATCATTTTACAAAATCAAGAAGAAGTTACTGGTCGTTTAATAGGGGGACATCTGCGACAGAATCTACCTCCCAAGGAATTAATCTCTTCCTTTTTACATATGGCTTTTCAACTGGCCGATGAAAACCCGCTTTTACATCAATGGTTTCAGGATGGGGAATCTGAACGTATAAAACGAAAATTACCGCAGCATCTCGTAAAAGACTTTGCCCGGGAAAACGCCCAAAAGGGAATTACTTTTGTTCAAACCTTAATTCAGCGCGGTGTGCTGAGAGAAGCAGACCCGGAAGTGATTAATGGGGTCCTTCATGCCATTTTGCTGCTTCGGTTACATAAAGAGGAGTTAGGTAAAGATTTGTTTCTTAAAATCATGGACGTAATTATCGATTATATTGCAGAAGGATTAACTAATCCTGAGTAATAGGGCTTTTATTAGAGCCATTTTAATTATTTGCCTTTATTATCACATTTACGCTGTTTGAATAGAAGTATAGTCGACCCTGATATAATCTTATACTTTTTAAACCAGGGAGTGCATAATACCCTTAATCAAAAAGACGAAAACAATACTGGATTAGTTTTCACTCCTACGCTATCCTATCATTTTAAGATTGGAAGGGATTACTCGGATTGCGTAGTTGCATAATATCTTCCAATCGCATATGCACCGCAGCCTTAAGCTCGGGATGCGTGAGAATGTAAAAGCGTTCCTCTCTAATAGCTTGGAAGACGTGATCGGCAGCTTGCTGAGGAGACATTCCTGCCTGCACGCCTTGGCGGATATACTGTACCATGGCTTCTTCTTCCGGAGTCAGGGGCCTTGCTGTTTTATTTTGTAGTTCGACGGGGCGATTACGCTCCGAGTCCATAATTTGCGTTTTCACAAATCCCGGACACAGGACGGAGGCTTTGACTTTGGCGTTGAGATGCGCCAGCGAATGGTACAGTTGTTCCGATAGTGCTACCACTGCATGTTTCGTGACAGAGTAAGGGGAATGACCGGTTGTCAATCCCGCTATAGAAGCAGTGTTCACGATATGACCCTCGGTATCCTGGGCCAGCATAATGGGGACAAATGTACGCAGCCCATGAATAACCCCCCATAGATTTACGCCGATTATCCATTCCCAATCGGCAAGAGTACTTTTCCAAATTGAGGTGCCCGTACCAATCCCGGCATTGTTAAATAACAAATGGGTTGCTCCAAAGGTATCCAACGTCTTGCGGGCCAGCGCTTCAACGTCACTTGCTTTAGCAACATCAGTACGGACGGCCAGTACCTTGGCACCCGTAGCTTGCAACTCCGTTTGGGTTTGAAGTAAGGCCGGCTCCTCAATGTCGGCCAGAACAACCTTCATGCCTTCCTGGGCGCAGCGCTCAGCTAACCCGCGGCCGATGCCGCTGGCAGCACCGGTGATAACGGCGACCTTATCCTTGAATTCCTTCATGGTTACTCCCCTTTCTATCCATGAATTATGTATATCTAAAAGATAACTGAGATGGGGAAAAAAATCTTGAGGTTTTTTACCATAATCAATTCAAAGCACAGGTACATATAAATAAAATTTCCTGGTTTGCTTATAATCCTCGGTAAACAATTCAAAATATTCAATACTCTCATTGTGGTTTAATTTAAGTCCGGATACACTTAGCCATTTATCCAAATCTTTAAATACCGTGCGAAATATTAATCCCATGGTTCCCGGATACTTGAATATAGCGTATTTGGATGCGGGAATACTTCTTTCCACCAACCCGGACCGGTCACCGAAATACTCCTCTGCGGCTATACCGTAGAAACTAAATTTGCGTGACGGATCGTTGCCGTCACTGCGGGTGATGCTAAATAATCGCCGGGCTGTGCCCTGGTAAATATATTTCTCCGTAAAATAGAAGACCTTGCGGTTCAGTTCTTCCATTTCGCATGGGTTTTCTGAATAATGAATAAGGACTTCCTCTCCCAGCAGTTTTATTTCTTTAAGTTTCCGGTAGTAGTGATCAACGATAATAACATTATTTTTATTTTTGAAATCCCGTTCAATGATATCCATCCTTTTTATTAAAGAAACAGAAGTATTCTCCTTCCTGTAACGACTTGGGGTAACATGAAATACTTTTAGAAAGCCCCGGGTGAACTGTTCATGAGAATTAAAACCATACTGGAAAGCAATGTTCACCACATTGTGGTCTGTTTTTCTCAATGCAATGGCAGCTTCGGAAAGCTTTCGCCTCAGAATATATGATTTAACCGTCTGATTGGTTACTGCTCGGAAGATGCGAAAGAAATGCGTGGGAGAAATGTAATACCGGGACGCCAATTCTTCCAGGCTCAGGTTCCGGTGCAGATTAGATTCGATATATTGAATGGCATCATTGACTATTTCAATGTAATTCATAGATGAACTCCCTCATGGGAATAGGCTCCAAAGGATAACCGCAACCAGGGTCAGAGAGCTTATATAACAATTGGATACATACATGACTATCCAATTATTTGGTTAATTGTACCACTATTTATTGATAAGAATTAACCCCGGATTAAAAATATTTTCGATCCGGGGTATGAATTCTTTATCAGCGGAGACCGGTAAACATGATTGTTTTTTTTTAATTCTGCACATTGGTTTTACGAGGGCGTATTGGGACAGAAAATAAAGTTCGATCATTAATGATCCAGCAGCCATTCTTCCGCTGGCTATGAACAACTTGCGCAGCTATCCTGCAAGGAGCGTATAAATGCGTCGGTGATTGGTGGTCGGCAAATCGGTAATTATTCAGGCATAAGCCAAAAGTTCAAAGTAGGGGCGGACGACCCTGTCCGCCCGTTCTAATAGGAGACTTTCGACTTAATAGTTACATTTTACCAGCTTAAAAGTAGGATATTCGGTAAAGATAAATAAGGATTTTAAACTATAAGGAGGTATCAACCAGATGACAATTGGTACAAAAATGCACCAAACCCTTGCCAGCCTTGAAGGAGCAGCTGCAAATCTAATGACTTTTGCCTTGGATACACAGGATCAGGCAGCTAAACAAATGTTTGCAAGCTTAAACAAGCAAGTGGAAGGTATCTGTCATGTACTAAGAGATCGTGTTAACTATATAGAACAACATGAGCCCCAGTATAGAGTAATGCAACCGGGAATGCCCCAGCAGCAACCCCAGTATTGGCAACCACAACAACAGCAACAACAGCAATATTTCCGCATGCAGCCACAACAACAGATGCAGCCACAACAACAGCAATTTCCCCGGATCTGGTAACCCATACCCTTATTAACGCGATGCCGGGATTATAGAAAATTATGGGTCAGGCTTGCTGTAAGTGTATTTGCTAACGGCAAGCCTGACCCCATTTACTTGACCTGGGACGGATAAATATCCCGAATTATCTTGCGGGATTTGGAGAGGGCCGTAAAAGATCTTTTAGTACACCATAAAAATATTCCATTTCCTCATCTGTGCCAATACTAACTCTAAGGTAATTATCAATTCTCGGTCTATTAAAATGGCGAACCAAAACACCATACTCCTTTAATTTTTTAAACAACTGCAAGGCATGAACTTTAGGGTGGCTTATAAAGATAAAGTTAGCTTTTGAATCTACTACCATAAATCCTAGTTCTTTTAGTTTCTTTGATATCGCTTTTCTTGTGAAAATAATTTTTGCTCTAACTTCTTCAAAGTACACTTTATCTTTAAAGGCCTCTTCAGCTCCAATAAGAGCTATTCTATCCACTGTATAGGAATTTATGGAGTTCTTAACTCTGTTCAGACCTTCAATCAAATCACCATTCCCTAAAGCAAGACCTATACGCAGCCCTGCCAGAGAGCGTGATTTTGAAAGCGTGTGTAATATTAATATATTTGGATATTCTTTAAGAAGCTCTACTGATGATTCCCCACCGAAATCAATATAAGCTTCATCAATAATTACTACCTTGCTAATATTTTTTTCAAGGATGTTTCTTATAGAATCAATATGTACAGCGATTCCTGTAGGGGCATTTGGATTTGCAATAATTATACCATCGTTATTCCCATAAAATTTTTCTATAGGTATATTAAAATTATCATCCACTGGTATCGTCATGTAGTTAATTCTAAATAGAGAAGCATATACTTCATAAAAAGTATACGTAATATCCGGAAAAATAATAGTATCGCCTGGATTAAAGAAGGCTAAGAATGAAAAGGCTAGTAGCTCATCTGATCCATTGCCTACGAAAATATGCTCCTTTTTTAAACCATAATATTGAGCTACTATTTCTTTTAATTCATTACATGTTGGATCCGGGTATAGGCGAAGACTCTCATTAGCGGCATTCTTTATGGCGCTAATTACGTTTATTGAGGGAGGGTATGGGTTTTCATTTGTATTTAGCTTAATAAACTTTTTATTATGGGGCTGCTCGCCAGGAACGTAGGGTTTAATTTCTTTTACAATATTACTCCAGTACTTGCTCATATATACTCATCACCATGTTTTTTAAAATTTATACACGTAATTACAGCGAGGAATCTGTTTTGAATAGATTATAACATGTAGGGGACTGAAAATCTGCCTACCTGTCCTTTTTGACGAAACAGCCAGCTATCGTCCATATACAATCCGGTAAATATATAAATCGGCTCCAGTTTTATGTTTGACGGGTAGTAATATACGCAGTTATTGCTAAGATGAAAAAAGCAAATTCCTATCTTAATCCCTTTTGGGAATCAGTATAGTATAGGATTGCAGCAGCCCATTGGCCTGCTGCAATCCTATATTTTAGTATGACGTTCTCATTTTATGATTAGTTCCCATAAGTCTTATTTGGGACAATGTATTTACTGTTATCACGGTTGCGGTCGTCCTGACGCAATATAATTAAACCAAAATACGCATGGCCAGTGAACTACCCCTCCCTTCGTTCAGCTTAGGAAGGGGCTTCCAAGAGCAAAACAAAGTTACGGAGTTTCCCGGTTCATAGTAGGTTCTTACTGCAACCTAACTCCCCGGGCATTTGACCACCGTCCCAACGGCACAGATTTTATGCCAAAGCTAAGGAGCTTCATATCTTTGCAAGATGTTGATTGCTGCGTTTTGATCCCGGTCCATGACCAGACCGCAGTGTGGACAGGTATGTAATCATATAGTTCTTTCCTTCAAAAATAAAATGAGCCGTACTCTGATGATTAAAGGCTGCCTTCTCGCCAAAAATTTTAGCAACAGTTTTTTCACATTGCCGGCGCTCATGGCGCTTCCACCACTATACCCGCTTTTATATATGTATAGTAATACTTCATCCCAGGAAGCAAATTTACCGTCTTTACTATATTGCGGGGCAAATCTCAAATTATTCTGCACTCCTAAATTATTAAATTGTTCTAATATTTCAGGAGTAATTTCTATTTGGGAACAATTATTGGAATTTAACCGTCCATTTTTTTAGGAATGTAATTTTACCCGAAAAAGGATGGAAAAAGTAAACAATTATGTTGCACAAATAACGCAATTTTATAACATTCAGTGGAGGTGGAATTGGTTATGGGAAAACTCGGGTTTCGGGTTTTATTGCCGGTATTATCCCTGATCACTGTAAGTTTGTTCGCCGGAGGGTGCTTGAATGCCACGCAGTCAACCATGACAAAACCGGCGCCTGCCGAGTCGGTGGACGCAAGGCTGGTTACTGCGAATACGGGTTTGGGTTTCAACCTTTTTGCAGAGCTTAACAAGCGGGACCCCGGGCAAAATATCTTAATTTCGCCCGCGAGCGTATCCATAGCGCTGGCCATGACTTATAACGGGGCGGACGGCGAAACAAAAGAGGCCATGGCCAGAACTCTGGGATTGCAGGGGATGAGCATGGAAGAGTTGAACCGGGCCAATGCCGGTCTGAAAACCATACTGGAAAATCCCGACCCCGAGGTGAAGCTCACAATTGCCAATTCGATTTGGGCCAGGGAAGGCATCGACTTTAAGCCCGAGTTTATGCAAAGAAACAGAGATTATTATACGGCGGAAGTGGAGACCCTGGATTTTTCCCATCCCGGCGCTTCGGATACCATTAATAAATGGGTGAAAAAGAATACCGGCGGCAAGATCGACAAAATTGTTGAAAGAATTGACGGAGACATTTTGATCCTAATTAACGCCGTTTACTTCAAAGGAGATTGGGCGGACAAATTTGACAAATCTGAAACTAGGGACGGCTTATTTAACCTGCCGGATGGCACGCAGAAAAAGCACCCGCTGATGTCCCGGACAGGTCGATACGGGTATTACCAGGGAGATAACTTCCAGGCCGTGAGGATTCCCTACGGCAGTAAAAGGGTCAGCATGTACGTTTTTCTTCCGGTCCGGGAATCCAGTCTGGTGGAGTTCTCCCGGAGCTTAAGCGCTGAAAATTGGGAAAAGTGGATGCCCCGGTTTACGGAAACAACGGTGCATCTCGTTTTGCCGCGTTTCAAGTTCGCATATGAAGTGAGCCTCAACGATACACTCAAGGCCCTTGGGATGGAGATCGCTTTTGACAGCGAACAGGCCGACTTCGGAAATATGTGCCCCATTCCCCCGGTTCCAGTTGTTTATATCAATGAAGTTAAACATAAAACCTTTATTGATGTGAATGAGGAGGGCACCGAAGCAGCTGCGGCAACTTCCGTGGAATTAAAATGCGCGGGGATACCGCAGGTAACCGACATGGTTGTTGATCGCCCGTTCTTTTTTGCCATTAGGGATGATCAAACGGGAACAATCTTATTTATGGGGTCCGTTTTAGAACCTCAAACCTGATCACGTGGAAGGTTTAATGGCATCCGTTTTGACATTTCATAATAATTATGCTGTTTGTTTTGGACGTATCAGCGCTTCAAGGCGGCTAATACTTCCACGGAAAAGGTTTTGGGAGAGATAGATTAATGGACTTTTTTTAGTGTTAATTGTGATCCATATTCGAACCAGAAGTTTTGATTCATTTCGCCGAAAGCTGTAAGCTGCCAGCTTGACCAGGATCCGACGCCCGACAGCTCGGTTTTCCCTATTCCTGGTATCTGCTGGTAGTCGGAAGGTGATTGTCTTGGTCGAGTAGGGGGGAGAGTATGAGTATGAGCTATCATCTAGATTATCTGTCGGTATTGAAAGCTATTGTTCTGCCGTTTGATCCGGTTTTTTCTCTTCTGGTCGTGGTGCCCCTCTTAGCGGTGGCAGCCTGGTTGGCTTGGCGGATCAAGCGCGGGGATCAACCCAAAGTAGCCCTCACCTTAAGCTTGATTCTTGTGATTGTCATCCCCGTTGGGGCAACACTTGGAATAAGTGTTTCCCAGGTGGGTACGGGGTGGGAACTGGCCGACGGGAAGCTGGATATTAAAGCACCGCCGGTGGATGTGTCACTCGCCGTAGATAAGATGCAGGTTGCCTTTGTTGAAAGTGACGGGCCCTGGGGGGGATGGTTCCGTAGCAACGGTTACGGTACCACCGGGCTAACCACCGGTTGGTGTCAACTGAAGAACGGGAAAACGGCGGCTGTCTTCCGTCACCTGCAGAGTGCCAAAATGGTGGTGATTTTTGTTAACAAGGAATACTACGTTATCGCTCATCCGGGGGTCGAAACGCTTTATCGGGCATTGATTGCCGAGGGAGCATCGGAAGCAGATCTAGAGGAATAGAGCTACTCAGTTTCAATGGGTGGTGCTTTAACATTTCTTACCACCTTGGGCGTTTTGCTAACATAGTGAGTTTCAAATTGATGTTGATTAAATGTGTTTGTTAACTTCAATCAGTTGGTTACAAAGTTGTGGTATAATCTATTATTTAAATCACAAATAGTGAGGGGGTTATAAAATGAAAAAGTGGCTGGCCGGCATCGCTGCAGTCGTGCTGCTCACATCTTTTGCGGCGGTAGCCGCAGCGGACAAACCCATCAAATTGAACGTAAACGGGTGGCAAATTAAAACTGATGTGCCGCCACAACTTTTGAACGGCCGCATTATGGTGCCCGTCAGGTGGGTGGCTGAAGCCCTGGGGGCCGACGTAAAGTGGGAAAAAGAAACCAATAACGTCTGGATTGCAACACCGGATTTATATTCGCTGCAACAACAAACTACGCTGCTGCAGGAAGCCCTGGTCCCGACAACACCCCAAGCGGCCGTGGAAAAATGGGCCGAAGGGGTGAAAACCCGAAACGGAGCGTTGCAATTTGCAATGTTGTCGCCCGAGCTAAAAGAACAAGAGCGTGCCAACTATGAAAGTTTCAACTGGGTAACGGGAACATCCAGCCCGTGGGTGGAAGATTATACAATTGTTAAGGAAAACAAGACCAGTGACGGTGCATGGGAATATGAAGTTAAATTTGAAACTGCCACTTCCACGGGTCCCGCCGGCGCTTCCATCGCCAGGGTGATTGTCAAGCAATACCAGGCGGATGCCGTACTCCCCACTTTGCATCCAGAACGAAACTGGTATATTACGCAAATCTTCCATGATAGTAGTTTAGCCACATGGTTAAAAGAGCAGGTCAAAGAATTTCTCGCCGAAGAATATCAACATTATCAAGTGTTGGAAACAGAAGTGGAGCTGTTGTCACAAAAGGTTGACGATATACACGTAGAAGCGGAGTTTAAAACCAAAGTGACGCACGTTTTAGGCGTTGATACTCCGGCCCAATGGCCGTTGCAGCAGGGTAGGATAAAATACCTGGAAGAAAACCGCAACGATCTTACTCCGGAAAAAATACGCCTGGTGGAAGAGGAGATAGCTTTTTGGAATCAAGAACTGCAGGAGTACATTGATAAACCCTCCGATGCCAACGACTTTTTAAAAATTACTGCTAAACTGGACGGCACGGGCGCAATTGATGAGGATACCATTAAACTGTATAGCCAGGATCCGGTAGGCAATTATTTGCCGATAAACAAAGATACCATACCGGCGTTTAAATCCAGCAAGGAATTGATTGAACAAGGTTATGCGGAAATGCACAAATTGCTTGAATAGATGCGCTACTTAAATGTTCTCAAAACTTTTGAAATGGACCGGGCGGTGTAACGTTCGGGTGCGGAGAGTCTGAACACTGCCAAAAACTGCCTGTTAACTTCCGTCTAACCGGCGTTCGCGGTCTTTTGTACCCACCAAATCAAGGAGAAATACGTCATTCGGGACTAAAGGATCGGAGTGGCAGAGCGCGGAACGACGGGCGTCCCGGCTGATACTGAAGTTATAAAAACTGATTCATTAAAGCTTTAGAAAGATTAAACCTTACAACACTTTGCGCCAACTCTAAATCAGGATTAAATGTTCTGGATTTTTTCTTCGGCGGTTAACTATAAAAAGTAAGAAGGGAAAGGTAGGATCAAAACGGTGTTAGCCCATATAGAAAAGGGGCTGTTTTTTGTTCCCCAACTGGTTAAGTTTAAATTGCCAGTTAGTATAGATATGGCATTAGAAAAGGTGAAAAAATGGATTTATTAACAGTCGATATCAAACAAGCGGGATACACTAAAAATGATGTTCAAACCATAACCGATATTAACTTTACTGTCAAAGCAGGGGAATTGGTAGGCTTAATTGGGCCTAACGGCGCCGGGAAAAGCACCGTTATTAAAGCGATTTTGGGATTACTTCCTCTAACTTTGGGAAAAGTGAAATTCATTATGTCCGGCCCAAAATATGCTTACATACCGGAACAGCCAATTTTTTACGATAAATTAACCCTTTGGGAACACTTGGAGCTGGCTGCCGCAGTCCATGAGATAAAAGAAAATGCATTATTAAAAAAAAGCGATGAGTTATTAACCCTATTGAGTTTGCAAGATGTAAAGCACCACTACCCGACTAGTTTTTCCAAAGGTATGCAGCAAAAGTTGATGATTGCTATATGCTTTTTAATTAAACCGGATGTTTATTTTATTGATGAACCTTTTGTCGGGCTGGACCCCCGCGCTGCCAAGGCACTGATTAGCCTAATTAATAAGGAACGGAAACGTGGCGCTGGTGTGTTAATATCCACTCATCAGTTAGAAATTGCTGAAAAAACCTGCGACAAAATTATCATTATTTCTGACGGTTCCATTGTAACCAGTGGAACCTTTGAACAAATTAGAGAACAATGCCATTTGTCAGGAGCATCACTGTTCGATTGTTTCAATCAAATTATGGAGCATTTGGGATGATTACACCGACCAAAATCTTTTATAAACGCATCATCTCTGAGTGGAAATTTCAGTATGGTGTATGGCGGACGGCTATTGACTGGACAGTGGCGTTGTATATTGTGATTCCCTCGATTATTTTCGGGGTATATCAATATATAGAATTATGGCAAACTCAGCTTCCCTGGCTTAGTAATCTACCTCCGCAACTATTTACCGGGGTGATCTTTTTCTTTGTCTGGAAAGGTACAGTCAGAATTTTTATCGAAGAGGCAGACCAACTATTTTTATGGCAGCAAAAGAGCTGGTTAAAACAAATACTTAAACTCAGCATCGGTTATTCCGTGTTCTTGAAACTATGCTTCAATGGTTTTATCTTCTTATTGTTAGCACCGGTTGCACTAGGTTATCAATTTTCAATGGCGGAATTTATGCAGCTATTTATCATAAGTTTCTTGGCCGGCATGTGTTTAAATTTTGTTCAGCAGTTTTTCTCTTTAGTTTATCAAGGGATTATAGGAGTGGTTGCGCAAGCCGTTTTGTTTTTCTTGGCGGGGATTTTGTTTGTCAACATTATGCCTAAAACTATCGGGCAGACCGGCTTATTTACTGTTATCGCGCTTTTATTGTCGGTAACGCTGGGTACTTTAATTTTTCGAAGACTAACAATAAAAGGCACTTTCTTTAAAGATGTAACCCGCGAACAATATGCAAGATTAAGGCATCTTAACTTTTTATTAGGCTTTACAGACTTAAATATCAAACGACCGCTGTTAAAAAGAAAACACCCAACCCTTTTCTCCAGTTCAAACCCGCTTTTTAAAAAGCGCCATGCGGCGAACTGTTTAGCGGAGCTGGGGATAAAATTTGTCGTACGGGATATCAAAAACATTTGGCAGTATTTGCAGATGGTGTTGGTGCTTATACTAATCGTGTTTACGTTTCCCGAGGAATGGATGTGGATACTATGGGTTGCCTTTGCCGCTTTGCTTACCTTTTTTGTACGCTCATACTGGCAGGAATTTATAAGTTCGGAATTTATAAACTTATTCCCCAGGAATGATAAAATTAAAATTGCCGCCGCTAAGAAATTTATGTTCATCATGACTCTACCAGGCTTTATGATGATTAGTTTTATTGCCGGTTTTGTTACATTCTCATGGCTTGGAGCAATATGCGGGATGCTGGCCGGTGTGGTGATTGTATTATATTTTTCTTTTAGATTTAATAAAACCCTACTAAGGTAAAAGGAAAAGTAGTGAAAAACAAAAGTACTGAAAAAAGCGGCGTGAAAGGAATAATTGAGCGCGCTTTTTGCTATAACATATATTAACAGTTTTAATGTCACAAAGGCCAATTCTTGTTCGCCTTAAATATAGAAAATGATTTATCCGCAAACTATGGATGCAGGAGATGAAGTATTTTGAGAAGTATTGAGTTAGCAATACAGAAAGTGCAGGAAGGGATAATTATCTTCATTACTTTATTCCTAAATCCTGGCCATAAAAATGGCCAGGATTTAATATTTTGAAGTTTTAATCGGTGCCTGTCCCCCTGTTTGTTATTTTGGGCAGGTGTTTAATGAAATAACATAATTTTTCTATAAACTGATTGACAGTCGGATAGTATTAGTGCACTATATAAATAATACACTCATTCAATGCTGTAACATGAGGAGGGAAAAAGATGAATCCTTGGTTGAATCTGCTTTACAAGGAGTACAGGATGAGCAGGAGTTCTTTCCCGATCCTGATGGGAGTGCTGTTCATCGGTGTGCTCTGCATGCAATTCCTTTCCCAGCGCTATCCATCGGAAACGGGCTTGTTTAGTATTATTTATCTGCTTTCCCTGGTTTGTGCCTTTGCCTTGTTTTGCCCGGCTGTTTTTATGTTTACCAGCATATCACACGAACTGAAACGTGCACCACATCTCTGGTTCCACTGTCCCCAACCGGCCTGGATGCTGCTCTCGGCCAAGTTGGTGACGGGGTTGGTTTATATGCTGGTATTATTACTGGTTGAATCAATATTGGTATACTGGCTGTTCAACAGCTATTCGCCCGAGCAGACCGGCATAACAAAAACAAATATGGCTTCGTTTATAACTGGAATTGGTGCTTATGTAGCTCTCGCTGTTGTTAACTTCGGCTTGTATCTCGCCTCCTGGGCAACTCTATTAGCAGTGGTAAACGCCAGAGGCCGCAATCTTTGGCCGGCTGTTCTCGCTATCTTCTTTGCCGCCACCTGGGGAATAAACAGATTCGAGAAAACTTGGTTTTTTGAAAAATTAACCCACTGGGGCACCATTCAAGCAAATACCCTGCTATTTAATGGGGAATACCTGCTGTCGTCGGGTAATATAAATATTAGTTTTGCTGCCGGTCAAATCTATACAGGTGAAAATTTGTTTTATCTTGTTTTAGCTATTTCCATATTCGCCCTGTCGGCCTGGCTAATTAACCGTAAGGTTGAGGTGTAGCCTTATGGACCAGCCTTTTAACAATACCCAACCGATTTACCTGCAAATTATCCAGCGACTGTGCCATCAAGTTGTCCGCGGAGAGCTTAAAGCCGGAGATAAATTACCTTCAATGCGTGAACTGTCGCTGCAGGTGGGTGTTAATCCCAATACGGTACAGCGGGTTTATACAGAATTGGAACGCCTGGATATAACCGAAACCCGGCGGGGTTTAGGCACTTTTGTTACCGGGAATGAAGCCCGGTTGAGACAGCTACGGGAGGAGATGATGAGTGAGCAGATCAACAGTTTTATAAAAGACATGAAAGGAATGGGATTTACGCCTGCTGAGATCATTGAGGGAATTTGCAAAAGCCTTGAGTAATTGTAATAGAGGTGAAATTATCAATGCCGGAACACATAATTAATTTTAATGATGTTACAAAGAAATATTTCAGGCAAACAGCCTTAAAAAATGTCAGCTTTACCTTGCCCCGCGGCAAGATCATAGGCCTGGTGGGGCCCAACGGCAGCGGTAAGTCTACTATCATAAAACTGACAGCCGGTTTGGCTCGTCCCAGCAGCGGCCGTGTAACGGTGAACGGAAAAGAGGCCAATCGGATGCTTGCTTCGGAAGTGGCCTACCTATCGGAATCAGATTTCCTGTATCCCTTTTTTACCGTAGCAGAGACAATGAATTTCTATGCCGGCATGTTTACTGACTTCGATGCGGGTAAAGCCCGGGAGATACTTAATTTTATGCAATTGGAGCCGGACAAAAAGGTAAAGAACCTGTCCAAGGGCAACCGGGGCAGGCTTAAGATATTACTGGTCCTGGCCAGGAAGGCACCCCTTGTTTTAATGGATGAACCGCTGTCGGGACTGGACCCCCTGGTGCGGGAATCCATTATTAAGTCCCTGCTTTCCTATGTGGACCTGGGAGATCAGACAGTAGTCATGTCTACGCACGAAGTGGCCGAGGTGGAACCCTTGCTGGATTCGGTGGTAGCTGTCCAAAACGGGGAAGTGCGGGGTATCGCCGGGGTAGACAATATCAGGAGCATGCACGGGCAGAACCTGGTGGGGTGGATGAAACAAATAATGACGGGATAGTTTATCTATTCTTTTTTTAAAGGCCTGGACCAAAAGCATAAAAAGATCTATGTTTAAGAGTGTACAGGGAGTGGTGGTTTTTTTGCGTTGGCAGCGTCATTATAATTGACCCGGGTATGGAATAGGTATTCCAGCCAGTCCATGGACACGTAATAATGATCCTGGCGATTTTCGGTGCTATATGTTACCGAACTATGTTCGTAGAGACCATTGTCACTGGTAATACGTAAATAAATAGGGTCCGTGGGGGCTCAGCTGTAAATTCTATTTGCATACGGGTTGCTGTTTTACCCGTATAAGTAGTTTAATTATTTAAAAAAAGGAAACAAAATTAATATAAAGTGCGTCTATAACTTAATGGATGCTTATCCTTTGAGAAAAGAGGTACACGATATGATGAAATTTGGAAAATATAATACCGTTTTAAAAGTATCGGCAGTTGTTTGCTTAACTATTTTATCGGTAATGATATCCAACGGAATAAAGGGCGCCGATGGTCATATGGCTTTCCAATTTCGCTCCCCGGCCGTTTGGGCCGGTGAAGCAACGGAGATTTCGGAACAAATGGGGAACGATGCCAAGCTCCAGCAGGCCATTGACCTTGTCACCTCTATGCGCAAGGATTTTCCTAATGAGAACGGAACCAGGGAAATGTGGGTAAAAACCGGCGGCAAGCTGGGAAATGTAAGATGTATTCTGGAAACAAAGGGGGTGTCGAAGGGTGCGGAACAATATGAGGTGACGTTGACTAAAAAATGGGATGTGACGGTCAACGCAGTACAGCCGGTAAGTTACTGGAAATATATAGTAGTGGGAGAACGGGTGGAACTGGTGGAGTTTTTGAATAATGACGATGCGGTTGTGACTATGAATGCGGCCAAAATGGCGGAACTGTACGCCGAAGCGGCTACACCCGCGGAAAAAATGCAGCTGATTATTCTGCAAGCCCGCTGGGCCATATCGCGATTAACGGGTGCCGAAAGGGATCAACTGATTAGCTGGCTGGAGGACTTGTCCCGTAATGATGATAACGGGGCGGTGAGACAGGCGGCCCTTGGCGTGCTTTATCACACCGGGAAAAAGGATGCTTTATCCCGTTTGGTGCGAGAAGTAGAGGCAAACGGCGTGGCCTGGGAAGGCAGAATTCCGCATTTCGGTATGGATTGGCGGTTGCTATATGAAATTTATCAAAATTATCCCGCCAGTTATTTAGCCCGGGGCATGGTGGCCTACGAAAAAGTGCGGGGCGAATCTTACTTTGCCATAACAAGAGCAGCCGAGGAGGAGGATCCCTATGCCCGGATGCCCGATTATGAGCATGGCGATCAGCAGTATGATCCGGACAGAGAAATTCCCGGTTGGGAAAGCTTCTTAGAAGAGTTCTCCGGACATCCCGCCGCGGACGACGCGGCCTACCGGCTGGCCCGCTGCTATGAAATAAAGGGACGCTGGCAGGATGCTCTCCAAACCTTGCAGAGGGCTTTGAATCTCCCCGATGGTGACATACGCTATCACGTGACCGGGCGCATAACTTACATACTGGATGTGCGCATGACGGGCAGCCAGCTGGCGGAACTGTCCGCCGAAGAACCGGAGCCGGTGATTCAGCAAATGTCCCGGTATACTTTGGCGGTTAAAACCCTTAGAAATGAAGAATACCGTAAGGCGGCTTTCATGCTGGAAGAATTTCTGACTGATTTGCAATCCGGTGCCGTTTCCGCAAGTCTGCCTCCTTTTTTATCCACCGGAAGCATAAGGGGGGCTGAATACGATTTTGCCGGGGCGGTTGAAAAACAGCTGGAACAGGCCAAGAAACTGGCGGACTTGCAGGAAGCCCGGGAGAAGTCCCAAGATCCCGCGGACCTGTACAATCTGGCCGCCGCCATATTTCACGACCAAAACATTTATTACAATCACCTTTGGGCCGGTAACCGCCAGTATTTCAACTGGCTGGGATACGTTTTGGACTCTTATTACAGTGGTGACGGCAAGGGGCCGGCGGAAATGGCCGGGTTTGCCCGGGAAATGATCAATTACTGCCACAGCGCGCGGTTATTTGAAGAGGTGTACAATAATCCGGCAGCAGCCTCCGAATTAAAGGCCAAGGCCTTGTTTTCCCTGGGCTTGAGCCGGCTGGGCATTTATAACTGGGGCGAAGATGCTTTTGTTGCCTTTGACCGGGAGGAATTAAAGGAAGAGATTATCGATACCTTCGAAAAGTTTGTGCAGGAGTTTCCATCCAGCACCATGGCTGACGATGCCCTGTTGGCCCTGGCCGATCTCAGCAACCGGCGGGATTACCTGGACCGGATATTCAGTGACTATCCCCAAGGCGATGTCATACCAAAGGCGGAGGTTCTGCTGGAAAAGGAGGCTCTGCTGGAGAAAATGCGCTCGCCATATTACAGGCCCGAGTACAGGCATTGAATCAAGTGTAAAGGATTGATTTAAAAGTGATTCCATTTCATGTAAAATTCACGGGAATAGCGCTGGTAATACTATTTTTTATTATCGGATGCGGTAATGCGGCAACCGCCGTACAATTTGAAAAGCAGGCGGAGCTTAAAAAAATTGAAAAACCGAGCGTATTCCATGAAGATAAGCTTTATACGGCATGCAATACGTCAGGAATCCAACTCCTGCAAAAAATATCCGCGGCAAACGAGGGCAAGAACACTATTTTCTCCCCCGTGAGTTTCGCTACCCTAATGGCCGTCCTTAACAATGGAGCGGCCAGCAAAACCCGTTGTGAAATCAATGCCCTGATCAACCCCGAGCAGCTTTCCCCTGCGGAATTGAATGAAAAATACTGCCATACCATCAACCATCTGATCAATACGGGGTATAGGGAAAATGGAAATCAAACCACTGTTGTGGAACTGGCCAATTCCCTGTGGATACAGGAAGATCTTCGGGTAAAAGACGATTTTTTGAACACTTCCAATACCTATTACGATACGGAAGCATATAATGTCAACTTTAAAGACAACAGCACCATTAACGCCATGAACCGGTGGATTGAAGATAAAACCTACGGCAGAATCCAAAATCATATTACTGAATTCGATCCCCCGCCGGTGATGGTGGCATTTAATTCTCTGTATTTTAATGGAAAGTGGCAGAACCCCTTTGATCAATCCAAAACACAAAAGGAAGATTTCCATTTGAACAATGGCGATATTGCCAAGGTGGAGATGATGAACGCTGAAAAAAGGATGCAGTATTATGAGGATGATCAAATTCAGGCCGGCAAGTTCGACTATTACGGTTGCGGTATGCTGGTCATTCTCCCCAAGGGGGATACCGACAATTATTTTAGCAATTTAAGTTATGCTGAAATTCAAAAAGCAAATAATAATTTAGAGAATATGAAAGTAAAAATCAAATTTCCCAAATTTAATTTCAAGCAGAAAAACAAGCTGGCCGATCACCTGAAAACCATGGGCCTGGAATCCGCTTTTGATTATAAGAACGCGGATTTTACAGCGATTGCGGACCGGTCGGATCGTTTCAATTTATATATCAATGATATATCCCAGGAGTGCTTTATCAACGTTGACGAGGAGGGCACCGAGGCTGCCGCCCTCACATCGGTATTCTTGGCGGGATCGGGCATGCCCAGAGATAACGTTCCTCCCGAGTTTTATTTAAACAAGCCCTTCATCTTTGTCATCAGTGACGACTGGACCGGATTGATCCTGTTTGCGGGAAAGGTTGAAAACCCGCTGGAAAATGTTTAATATGTGGAAATAACCCATATTTATTATTTCATCCACAGTTGTTACAGTATTTTTCTCATATGTAATTTCTCCTCCATTGGTATTATTATAACATGCTCAAATTAGCGAGTAAAACCGGACGGCCGGGTTTAACACCGGCCGTCTGTCATGTTTGTCATATTATTCAACATAGCATATCCGCTCACCCCAAGTTAACAGGGAAAACTACATAATTAAGCTTGATTTTTCACAATTACAGTTGTAAACCGTGATAATTACCTTGGCCTCTGCCAAGCACCCCTCATTAAAACATTCCGGAGCCAGTCTGTTAATCATGCGCGACATTAAATGTATTAATTGACGCGCAAGCAGGACAAATACCAATTTCCAGGCTGATATTATTACATAATTCAATCACACGCTTTTGATGGCAGGAAGGGAAAAAGACAAGTCCTGGCATGATTCTCTGTCTTCTTGCTGTTAGGCATATCCAAGCATATTTGATAGTCGTTGGGTATGCTGAAGCAATACTTTTCCATAGTGTTCCTGGTCAGTCTCTGTCAAATTGTTGCCTGACAAACTGATTGCACCGATTGGCCTGCGATTATAGTTCAATAAGACCGTTCCTATGCAAAACACCCCATGTTCATTTTCTTCTAGGTCTAGAGCATAATTGCGCTGGCGAGTTTTAGCAATATCCTGTAACAAATGTTGCGCATCTATAATGGTATTCTCAGTCAATTGCTTTACGTTCATGTGATCCCATTTTTTAAGTATTTCCTCATTGGAATATGTGCTCAAAATCGCCTTACCGGCACTTGTACAATATAGCGGGGAACGTTGCCCAACTCTCGTATAAATAGAAAAACCAGAATTCTTATGGTCAAAACTCTCCAAGCAAAGAATCTCGTTTCGATCCTCTATGGAAAATTGGGCAATTAAGCCCAACTGAGAAGAAAGCTCCGCCAGAGTGCCTTTGATTAGATTAATATAGTCCAGATTCCTTACAGCTTTTACGCCAATTTCAAATGTTTTTAGTGTTAACATATAGTCTCCTGTTTTAGGATCTTTGTTCAAATAACCATTAGTGTATAGAGTAGCTGCAATTCGTGACAGTGACGGTTTATTCAGTCCCAGTCGATTGTGTAATTCATTTATACTTAGTGCTCCGCTTTCAGCAATCGCCTCCAATACCATCAATGCACGACTAATAGATTGGATAGGCTCCATTTTCTTATCTGATATTGGCATATTATACCTCTTAACATAATTGGAATAATTGATTTTGCCGCAAAAACCCATTTATGTTAAATCAACTACAATATATAACCGCCGAATAATTATCTGTTGGTTCCCAAAAACGTAAGAGTGTTTGCGATTGATGCCACCGACAAAGCCAACGCATTGGGCAACAGCCGTGCTGCCAACCTTGTTATGCTTGGCGCCATGATGTGCGCCACCGGATTAATTGAGCGCGAAATCTTTGGAAAAGGACTCAACGCTTACTTTGAGAAGAAAGGATACAATACGCCATCAAATTTGGAGTGCTATAACATTGGGTATGAGCAGGCCGAAGAAAAATAAGTCTGAAACGGGGGTCATCACATGGATTTAAACAAGCTCATCAAACCCAAGTCTATCGCCATCATCGGAGCTAGCGAAAAAGATGGCTTCGGCGGCGACTGCACTCGCAACCTTTTCAAGTTCTCAGACAATCTTGATCGCGTCTATTTGGTGAATCCCAGGCGAGACACTGTGTTCGGGCATAAATGCTATAAAAGCGTTACCGATATAGACGACACAGTAGATCTGTGTGTCATTTGTACACCGAAATCCACTGTAATTCCCTTGCTTAAGGAAACTGCCGCTAAAGGGTGCGGCGGAGCAGTCGTCTTTGCCAGCGGCTACGGCGAAACCGGCTTAGAAGGAAAAAAGCTCGAGCGGGAACTCATCGAAACTGCGAACCAACTGGGTATAGCAATCATGGGTCCCAACTGTGCGGGCTTTGCCAACTTCATCGACAAAGTGTTTTCGTTTGCCTTTTTAGTGGAGGAGCGCGACCGCACCGGGAATATCGGGTTTATCTCCCAGAGCGGCCAAGTCGTATTAGCTGGACTGGACTTGCCAACCATGGGCTTCTCCTATGTAATTTCCTCCGGAAACAGCTGTAACGTCAAGGTAGAGGACTACCTGATGTTTTTGGTGGACGATCCCTGATACAAAGGTAATCGCCGCTTATTTGGAGGGCATCACGCAACCCGAAAAGCTGGTTGAGGCCCTGCGCAAAGCCGCCCGAATGAAAAAACCCATTATTGTTTTGAAAACCGGGAAGTCCCAAAAATCCCGTCAGATCGCTGCGTCACATACCGGCAGCCTCTCGGGTTCCGACCAAGTGGTTCGCATGCTGATGCACAGGTATGGGGTAATTGAGGCGGAAGATTTGGAAGATCTCTGCGGCAAGGCAACCGCATTTTCATGGTTGCGCGAGTTACCACAGGGAAACAGAACTGTGTTTATGAATGTCTCTGGCGGGGAGGCCGGCGTAACCGCCGATTTAGTCGATCAATTCCAAATTCCCTTGGCGGAGTACAGTCCAGAGACACGGAAGTGTTTGTCCGGCTTATTGCCGGACTATGGTTCTATCAACAACCCGTTCGATATGACTGCGGGAATCGGCTACAATACGCCGCTACTCGTGAAGGCTTTGCAGGCGATTTCCAAAGATCCCGGTGTAGATATGATTGCGATGTGCTATACTATCACTCCGGAAATATTTGATGCAACAATCTCTCACATGGTGGACGCGGTACGGATAGTATGCGAGGCGGGCAACAACAAACCCATTGTATGGATAAACTTCATTGAGCATACACGGCATCAAGAATCCGCCTTCATATTGAAGCGCAGCGGTGTTCCCCTGCTGGCCACCGGCCATTACGCCTTTCGAAGCTTAAAAGCAATTCAGACGTATGCGCTTTCACAAATTGAGGATCTTCCGGTGAGCCTGCCTGAACAGAAGCACCCCGACGATTCTCGGGTTCTGTCGGAATATGACAGCTTGTGTTTTCTGGAGATTAACGGTGTGCCTATACCGCCCTGTGAAATGACCAACACGCTGGAGAACACGTTGAGGGCGGGTAATAAGCTCGGCTATCCACTGTCCTGCAAAGTAAATTCAGCTGATATTCAGCACAAGTCGGATGTGGGGGGAGTCAAGCTGAACATTAAAAACCCGGAGGAACTTGCCGACGCTTATCAAACGATTATGGCCAATGTAGCGGAAAAGTGTCCACAAGCGAAGGTTGACGGCGTACTGCTGAAGCCAATGATCAAACAAGGTGTGGAGATCATCGTCGGTGTCAACAACGATCCACAGTTTGGCCTGACAGTTTTGGCCGGCATGGGCGGAGTATTTGTGGAATTGTTCAAGGACGTGCAGATGGCAAACGCTCCACTCACCTTCCGGCAGGCCAAGGAGATGATCCAAAAGCTTCAAGCATTCCCGCTGCTCAACGGTTACCGAGGGCGCAAGCCGTGCGACATTGGTGCTCTGGTAGATCTGGTGGTTAAAATCGGCGAAATGGCCGCCTTGCACAAGGACCGCATAAAGGAACTGGATTTGAATCCGGTAATCGTCACCGATGATGGGGTGGCCATTGCGGACGCTCTGCTTGTCCAATATATTCCGTCTTGAGATGATCTCAACAGAGTAGTCAAGAATGACTCAAACATCCGCTGAATAGCTTTAGCTCATATTTCCTAAGATACTGATGGCTATATAACTTTATATCAATCTAAGAAAGTGAGGCAATTTTATGTCCGTTGAAATGATTTGTAGTGCGGGTTTGCCAAAAGCGATTGGCCCATATTCCCATGGAACCAAATGTGGCAATATGATTCTAACCTCCGGCAGTATTCCGTTTGATCCTAATACAAATGAAATGGTAACGGAAATTAAACAGGCTACCAGGATCGTTTTGAGTAATTTGTTGTTAGTGGTCGAAGCTGGCGGTGGTAGGTTGGACACAGTAGCCAAGGTAGATGTCTTCGTTAAAAATCTGGATGATTTTGAGGCTATCAACGAGGTTTACGCCGATTTTTTTGGTGAGCACAAGCCCGCACGGTTTTTGGTACAGGCGGGAGATATTGCAGAAGGAGCACCTTTGGAGGCGGCGATGATCGCGTTTGTGGCGGTTATATGCTGGTCGGCCTCTTGCTTGGCCTAGTTGTGAAAAAATCAAGTTTTTGTCTTACTTTTCGTTAATTGGTTTAACAACATGACTCTGAACGATGATCAAGGGTAAACTATTGTTTAGCTCTCTTGATCTTTTTTTTATATGTAGTGAAATTTCCCATGGTTGGTCAATGCTTAATAAATATAACTATAAGTGTATAATAGTGAACTATTACTTGACATATGTAAAGTGACCATTTATAATTTTCGTAAAATAATGATTTTGTGCTTTTTTTGCTTAAATTTTTAAGGGGGATTGGCATGGCGACGTTGGGAGAACGAATTAAACAATTACGCCAAAACAAAAACCTTAGTGTAAGGCAGTTGGCCAAGGAGGTTGGGGTCACAGCCAGTTTTATCTACCAATTGGAACAAGATAAAGTTTCGCCATCCTTTTCGACCTTAAAAAGTATTGCCGGTGTATTAAACACAAATATGAGCTTGCTTATTGAGGAAGAATTGCCGGAAGAGTGGGTTATTATCAAGAAGGATAAGCGTAGACAAGTCAAAACTGAAAACAGCCTGGTGAATTTGGAATTATTTTCTTTTTTAGGCACCAGAAATAAAAAAATGCAGCCCCTGATGTTTAACCTGGAACCCGGTGCCATGGATGTAAAAGTTCCGCTATTTTCCGGAGAACATGAAGATTTTATCTATTTAATGCAGGGCGAAGTGACCATAGCTACCACCAATGCAAAATACAATTTAAAGGAGGGGGATGCGGCCTACATTATGTTTGAAGAGTTGGTTGAGATAACCAATGTTGGCCGGGAGAAGGCAAGGGGTTTGTGGGTTATATGCCCCCCGGGTATTTGAGCTCTTTATGGCTCATAAAAGTTAATTAATTCACAAGTTATTGGTTGGGAGGTAAGATTATGCAGCAAAGAAAATTTCAAAGATTGCAAAACATTATTGATGGCCACGAAGGAAATGTTTCGCATCTTATCGCCATATTGCAGGAGGTCCAGGAAGAATACCGCTATCTGCCGGAAGAAGTGCTGACTTACATTGCAACGGCCATGGGTATACCGCCGGCGACTGTGTATGGGGTGGCAACCTTTTATGCCCAGTTTTCCATGATACCCAAAGGCAAGTATGTTATAAAGGTTTGCGACGGTACGGCTTGTCATGTTCGGGGATCGGAGCCTATTAATTTTGCCTTGCGCAAAGAACTTAAACTGACCGGTGGTGAGCAGACAACCAAGGACTTACAGTTTACAGTTGAAACGGTATCCTGCCTTGGCGCCTGCGGTTTGGCACCGGTTGTCGTTGTTAACGAGAATGAGGTCCATGGTCAAATGACCCCTGCGGGCGTTTTAGAAGTATTAAAAAAGTTCCAAGTACAGGAAGAAAATTAAATAAAACCAGTTTGCAGTAAGGGAGTGGACCAATATGCTAAAATCAATGGATGATTTTTTAAATCTTTATAAACAGTCGCAAGAGGCCCTGGGACGGGAAAAAATGCGGATATTGATTTGTGCCGGTACCGGCTGTGTGGCCAACGGTTCGCTGGATGTATATGATGAGTTCCTAAGCCGGGTCAAGGAGCAGAATTTACCGGTAAAAGTTCATTTGATGGAAGAGGTGGATGATGAGCCCCATGCCTTAAATATCAGCGGCTGTCACGGTTTTTGCGAGATGGGGCCGCTGGTTCGAATTGAACCGGGCGGGGTTTTCTACCACCATGTGAAGAAAGATGATGTCAAGGAAATAGTTGATAAGCATATTTTAAATAATCAGCTGGTTGAAAGGTTGTTATATACACACCCGGTTACTGGTCAAACAGTGGCCACCCAGGACGAAATACCTTTTTACCAGAAGCAAACCAGGGTGGCCTTGGAACACTGCGGGCGTATCAATCCCGACGACTTGAACGATTATATCGCCCATGGCGGCTACCAGGC
The DNA here is from genome assembly GCF_000233715.2 of Desulfoscipio gibsoniae DSM 7213. Classification (GTDB taxonomy): domain Bacteria; phylum Bacillota; class Desulfotomaculia; order Desulfotomaculales; family Desulfallaceae; genus Sporotomaculum; species Sporotomaculum gibsoniae. Next base: position 3,235,943 of record NC_021184.1, on the reverse strand, counting down.
CATTACCAGGGCACTCTTTAATATGACGCCGGAAAAAGTTGTTGAAGAAGTGTTGGATTCAGGTCTGCGCGGCCGGGGCGGCGGCGGTTTTCCCACCGGTAAGAAGTGGCAGTTTGCCGCGTCGACCCAAGGTGCTAAAAAGTATATCATCTGCAATGGTGACGAGGGTGACCCCGGTGCTTTTATGGATCGAAGCGTGATGGAAGGTGATCCCCACCGGGTTTTGGAAGGCATGATGATAGCCGGTTTTGCCATAGGCGCGGATGAAGGGTATGTGTATGTGCGTGCCGAGTACCCGCTGGCCGTAAAACGCTTGAAGCGGGCCGTGGCTGAAGCTGCAAGGACGGGCCTGTTGGGGGACAATATTCTTAACAGCGGTTTTTCATTCAAAGTAAATATCAAAGAGGGCGCCGGGGCGTTTGTTTGTGGCGAGGAGACCGCCCTTATCGCTTCCATAGAAGGGGAGCGGGGTATGCCCAGGCCGCGTCCGCCGTTTCCGGCCAATAAAGGTTTATGGAATTGCCCCACAATTATAAATAATGTTGAGACGCTGGCCAACTTGCCGTCCATTATCCTTAAAGGCGGTAAGTGGTTCAAGGGGTTTGGTACCGAGGGCAGCCCGGGAACAAAGACTTTCGCCCTGGCCGGTCAGGTTGCTCACACCGGCTTGGTTGAAATACCCATGGGTATTAGTCTGCGGGAGATTGTTTTTGATATCGGCGGCGGGTTAAGGGAAAATAAGAAATTCAAAGCGGTGCAGATCGGAGGCCCGTCAGGAGGTTGTCTTACGGAAAACCACCTGGATTTGTCCCTTGATTATGACGAATTAAGAAAAGCGGGGGCTATGATTGGTTCCGGTGGTTTGGTGGTCATGGGCGAGGATACCTGTATGGTGGAAGTGGCCAAGTTTTTCATGGGTTTTGTGCAGAATGAATCCTGCGGCAAATGTGTTCCCTGCCGCGAGGGTACTAAAAGGATGTTGGAAATATTAACTGCCATCACTGAGGGCAGGGCCGGTGAGGAAGACCTGTTGCTGTTGGAAGAATTGGCCCTGGCAGTGCAGGACGGTTCATTGTGCGGGCTGGGTAAAACAGCACCGAACCCGGTGTTGACCACCCTCAAGTATTTTAAAGACGAGTACATTGCCCATATTAGGGATAAAAAGTGCCCGGCCGGTGTTTGCAAGGCCCTGCTGGACTATCATATCGATCAGGACAAGTGCAAGGGCTGCGGGCTCTGTGCCAAGGTATGCCCGGCCGAAGCCATCACCGGAAACAAAAAAGAACCGCACGTAATTGATGTGGCGAAGTGTTTGAAATGCGGTACATGTATGGAGAAATGTAAATTTGATGCTATTTACACGGCTTGAATAACTAAATCCAAATAAGGGAGTGTGTTGAAATGCAAACTGGACGGGTAATTATAGACGGGCAGGCCGTGGAAATTGCGGGGGCGAAAAATCTGCTGGAATTGGTCCGGCGGACCGGCGTTGAACTCCCCACCTTTTGCTACCATTCCGAACTGAGTGTATACGGTGCCTGCCGTCTTTGTATGGTTGAAGTTGAAAAAATGGGTTTGGTTGCCTCTTGCTCCACACCGCCGTCGGAAGGCATGGTGATTTATACCAACACTATGCGTACCAAAAGGCTGCGCAAGGTTATTTTGGAACTGCTTCTGGCCAATCATGACCGGGAGTGCCCCACCTGTGTCAAGAGTACCACCTGTAAACTGCAAAAACTAGCTAAACAGTACGGCGTAAATAAGATCCGTTTTGGCAGTCGGGATGTCAAGCTGCCCATCGATGATTCCAGCAGCAGCATTGTCAAAGATCCCAACAAGTGCATCCTCTGCGGTGATTGCGTACGTATGTGCAAGGAGATCCAGGGGTTGGGAATTTGGGATTTTGCTTTCCGGGGTAGTAAAACTCAAGTCACTACAGCCTTTGGCAAGGAACTGTCGGAGGTTGACTGCATTAATTGCGGTCAGTGCATAACGGTTTGCCCCACCGGTGCGCTGACGGCCAAGTCGGAAGTGGAACAAGCGTGGAAAGCCATATTGGATCCGTCGAAAACCGTGGTGTTCCAAATTGCACCGGCGGTCCGGGTGGCCCTGGGTGAGGAATTTGGACTTTCCGCGGGCTCGGCCGTTACGGGTAAAGTGGTGGCCGCTTTGAAAAAATTAGGCGCGGATAAGGTGTTTGACACTTTATTTGCGGCGGACCTCACTACCATTGAAGAATCAATGGAGTTTATCAGCAGGTTGGAAAAGGGGGACAAGCTGCCTTTGTTTACCTCTTGCTGCCCGGCCTGGGTCAAATATTGCGAACAGGCCCATGCCGACCTGCTTGCTAATATTTCCAGCTGTCGTTCGCCACAACAAATGTTTGGATCACTGGTGAAGAAACATTATGCTCAAGTTATCGGTAAGGAACCGGGAGAAGTGGTATGTGTCTCGGTAATGCCCTGCACCGCTAAAAAATTCGAGGCCACAAGGCCGGAATTTACCACCGGCGGTGTACGCGATGTGGATATAGTTCTGACCACCGTTGAATTAGCCCAAATGATCAAGGAAGCAGGTATTGTTTTTAATGAACTGGAACCGGCAGGGTTTGACAATCCCTTGGGCATGGGTTCGGGCGGCGCTTTAATTTTCGGCGCCTCCGGGGGTGTTATGGAATCGGTGGTGCGGTTTGTATCCGGTTATACCAGCGGCGCTGAAATAGGTAGAATTGATTTTTATCCGGTTAGAGGAATGCAGGGATTGAAAGAGGCTGAGGTTGAAGTTAACGGGCAAAAGTTAAAATTGGCGGTGGTTAATGGCATTGCCAACGCCGAAAAGCTGGTGCAAAGAATAAAAAGCGGTGAGGCCGGCTACCACGCCGTGGAAGTTATGGCCTGTCCCGGCGGGTGTATAGGGGGTGGCGGCCAGCCCGAGGTTAATGATACCGCTGCCAGAGTACAACGACTGAAAACCATTTATAATCTTGACACTATGGAGCAGGTGCACAAAGCCCAGGATAATATTTATGTTAACCATATCATCAACCAGTGGTTGAACGGTACGGGTTCGGCAACGGTGCACCACGAATTGCACACTCGATATGTGCCCCGGAGAAGAATAACCGGCAAGCCCATTGATATAACCGAGTTGTCGGAAGATGTCCCGGTTAATGTTTCCGTCTGTGTGGGTACCGGGTGTTATTTGCGCGGCTCCTACGATGTGCTGAATATGTTTTCAGATATGATAAAGAAATATGGCTTTGAAGGACAAATTAAGCTGGACGGCACATTTTGCTTGGAAAAATGCGACCAGGGTGTTTCCGTTAAGGTAAATGATGAAATAATAACCGGTGTCACACGGGATAATGCCGAGCGGATATTTAAAACTAGAATAGCCATGCAAGTTGATAGTAAATACTGATAAATTGCCTGCCGGTTTGAAAAGGGTAATTCAAACATGTATCGAATATACAGTTAGGGTACCGGCTAGTTACGCGAAAATTTAAAGGTTGGGGAGCTATGGGACGGTCTAATTGTCCCCGAGGACGCAGTGGCCGGAGGGAAGACGATAAACCGTTCCTGTGGCGAATCGGCGTAAAGAAGTGATCGAAAGAGGTAATAATGGAATGATAGTGACTAATGAAGCCAGGTGCAGGGACTGCTATCGCTGCTTGAGGGCTTGCCCTGTAAAGGCGATTCGCATCAGTGCCAGTGAGGAAACAGGCGCTCTTTATGCCCGGGTGATTGATGAGCTGTGCGTGAAAGATGCCCGGTGCGTGCTAATCTGCCCCCAAAAAGCCAAAAAGGTTACCTCCAGCCTGGCTGAGGTCCGGCATTCCATAAAAAACGGAAATTTTATGGTGGCCAGTGTAGCCCCTTCCTTTGTTGTGGGCCTTCCTCTGGCTGACCCGGGACATATGCCTGCTTTACTGCGCAGACTGGGGTTTAAAAAAGTACAGGAAACTTCTCTGGGAGCCGCCTTGGTGGCCCGGCAGCACGGTCGTATGGGATTTGATAAAGCATTAATCAGCAGCGCCTGCCCGGTGGTGGTTAACCTGGTTGAACGGCACTATCCGGAAGCGCTGCCTTACCTTGCTCCCATAGTATCGCCAATGATAGCCCACGGGCGCTACTTGAAAGAATCCTATCCGGGATGTAAAACTGTTTTTATTGGCCCGTGTGCGGCTAAAAAGGATGAGGCGTTGGTGAACGGCATAAGTGACGCCATAGATTATGTGCTGGGGTTTGATGAACTTTGGGAATGGGTGCAGGAAGAGAATATTGACTGTAGCGGTCTGGCGGCGGATGAATTTGACGGTCCGAAACCGGGCTTGGCCAGGCTATTCCCTATTGACGGGGGAATGCTCAAGACGGTTGGCGTTTCGAAACAAGCCGATGAAAGGTTTACAACGGTTTCCGGGTTGCAAAACTGTATAGATTTTATAAAACATTTAGCTTCAGGTGGCATTATCTTACCCGGTTTGGTGGAATTACTGGCCTGTCCGGGCGGGTGTATCAACGGCCCGCAGATGATGGGCAGGGACGAGGGCTTATTTAACAGGCGGCGCAAGGTTATAGAATACCAAAAGTCCCAATGCCGGTCCGAGGGTGATGATGTTGCCACTATTACCGATATCAACGAAAAACTTTTGCAAAGAAGTTTCGTAAATCGGCAAGTAGTGTTTCCCGTACCGAGCGAGGCCGAGATTAAAGAGATACTGGAGCGATCCGGCAAATTTAAACCGGAGGATGAATTGAATTGCGGTGCCTGCGGTTTTGATACATGCCGCGATAAGGCTATAGCCGTCTATCAGGGGAACGCGGAACTGGAGATGTGTATTCCATACATGCGTAAACGAGCGGAATCCATGTCAAACCGGGTTCTTGGCGCCATGCCCAACGCCGTTGTTATCTTGGACAACGAATTGGTTATTCAGGAGACCAACCCGGCAGCCAGCAATTTATTTAACTGCTCGATCCGGGAAATAGTAGGACAAAAATTAGAACAATTTATAAAAGTAGATAGTTTTAGAGAAGTTTTAAAAACCGGAAAGATGATCAACCAAACCAATAATTATGACCAATTGGGTAAAATAGTCAGAGAAATCATTTTCCAGCTGGAAAAGGAAAGAAGCATAGTAGGAATTCTTGTTGACATAACTGAAGAAAAAAGACGCCACGAGCAATATGAACTGGTGAAAGGGCAGACTATATCCCGCGCGCAGGAGGTTATTGCCAAGCAAATGACTGTGGCCCAGGAAATTGCCGGGCTGCTGGGTGAAACAACAGCGGAAACCAAGGTTCTTTTAACTAAATTAATTAAATTGATGCAAGAAGATCCTTTCTAAAACTGAAGGGAGAACTGCGGTTAAATGGATATTTGTGTCGAAATCGGTACTGCCCAACTGAATAAAAAAGGCGAAGAGCTGTGTGGCGACAGCATTGAGATTACCAGCAGCGGGAACGACCGAATTGTTGTTGTGGCGGACGGTCTGGGAAGCGGGGTCAAAGCCAATATCCTTTCCAGGCTCACGGCCAAAATGGCCGGCACTATGTTGCAAATGGGCGGGGCCATAGACGATGTTATGGAGACCCTGGCCCAGACTTTACCTATTTGCAAGGTGAGAAAACTGGCCTATAGCACTTTTACGGTATTACGTGTGACGGGCGAAGGCTATGCGCATTTGATTGAGTATGAAAACCCGCCCTGTTTTATTGGCAACAAAAACAGACTGGTTGATTTGGAAAAAACGGAAAGGATACTGGATGGCAAGGCTATCCGGGAATCAAATTTTGCATTAGGTGATTATGATTGGTTGGTAATTATTACCGATGGTGTACTGCATGCCGGGGTGGGGAAAGTGTGGAACATGGGCTGGGGTTGGGACAGGGTTGGCCAGTATTTGGCCCAAACTTACAGCCCGCCCCAAAAGGCCGCGGATTGGGCCGGGGAAATAGCCCGTTTGTGCAATAACATCTATGGCGGGCAGCCCGGTGACGATGCCAGTATAGCCGTTATTAAAACGCGAAGACCTAATAATGTTGTAGTAATGATCGGCCCGCCGCGGGATAAAACTGATGATGCCATGGTAGTGGACAAGTTTATGCGTGCCGGTGGAATTAAGGTTGTCTGTGGCGGTACTACCGGGAATATAGTGGGAAGAGTGTTGGGCCGGGAAGTCCGGGTGGATCTTTCATCCCGCAGCCAGCGGGTGCCGCCCATCGGTATAATTCCGGGCATAGACCTGGTTACCGAGGGTGCTGTCACGCTGGTGGATGCCCTTGATAAACTGAAAGGGAGCCCCGGTCCGGAAAGTTTTAAAGATAAAGACGGGGCCAGCAGGTTGGCGTCCTTATTACACAACGCCGACAGGGTGCATTTTATGGTTGGAACTGCGGCCAATCAGGGACTATACGGTGAGGGTGTGCCCAATATTTATATATATAAAGAGTATATAATACGGGATTTAATCAGGCTCTTAAGGGATGTAGGCAAAAATGTAACGGTAGAATACTTTTAAGCAGCTCGAATTAGCCGGGGGGGGAATACATAAACAATGCAGGAGAATCGTTCAAACTGCGGCGATATTGCCGGACCTTTAAATGGTATTGAAGGCACGGTTGAAAAAATAATAAATAAACACAAAGACAAATCGGACGGCCTGTACCTGGTGCTTCAAGACGTGCAGGACCAACTGGGTACAATGTCCGAAGCGGTTGTGCACCAGATTGCCGATGGTTTTGGTTTGCAGCCTAACGATGTTTTAGGGATGATTAGTTACTTCCCTTTGATTAAACCTGCCCCGCCGGCTAAATATAAAATAAGTGTTTGCCTGGGCACAAACTGTTACCTGCATGGTTCCGCCCAGTTGTTGGAAAGGTTGAGCCGGGAACTGACGCTGGAACCGGGAGAAACTTCCCCGGACGGGAAGTTTTCCCTTGAAGTGGTGCGTTGCCTGGGTTCTTGCGCCCTCAGCCCGGTGATAATGATCAATGATGTAATATATCCCCAGGTGGAATCGGACAAGATAGCGGAAATAATAAATTCCTGCAAATAATCCCGCTCTCCTGGCCGGTTGGTCCTTAATCGCCTACTTTCACGACACCTGTTTTAATTATATCAAGGTAATCTTTGGTCTATAACCAATATATAATAGTGGATAGTAAAACGGCCCAGCAATTTGTTCCAGTGGAGACGCCCACAGTTGGGCACCCCTGAAGGGCACGTTATATGTGTGCGGGAACCGTATTAAAAACAAATTATTATGCAGCGGCCCGCAGCGGCCAGGACATCCATCTACTGAGCAACAAAAAGAAAGCCGTTACCACCAAGGCGACCAGCACGGAGTAAAACCCGTTTAATGACCCAACCATGCCGGAATGTTTACCATAAACGTAGACCAGGTAATGCACGACAAAAATATTAAGGGCGTTTCTGCCGGCCCAAATGGCCGGATAAACATATGGGCCATCTGTCTTTACAAGGAGTAAAGCAGCATACATCAGCATTACCAGGCCCACTACAAAGAGCATGTAACTGGGGGAGGCAGGAAACCTGGTGATTAAAAACCCGGTAAAATGCCCCACCAAACCCAATGTCATTAATGATAAACCTACAGTGGCTATAGTATGGGGTTTATAATTACCAGTTAAAACATAGGTGGCCATGAATAGGCCTATGGATAAAAAACCGGTCAAAAGAACCAGTGAAAAATCACCCAACAAAATCCGGGCCATTTTAGCGGGCAGTAGATAAGCGTAGGGATGAAAAAAATAATATCCCGCTAAGGCCAGAAGTCCGGTAAACAACAACACGGCCTTCCGGGCCGGCAAAAGATAAAGTGTTCCGATTAAAATGCTGACTACGGCAAGTGACTGCAGCACCCCCCAATAGAAAAAACTTGCATGCCCAAAAGCGACAAGACAAAGAACCAGGCCGGTGAGGTAAAGCCGCATGTTCCGAATAATTCTACTATTATTCATTATGGCTATTCCTCGGTTGCTGTACATAAGGTTATTATAAATAGAATTGTTTGGAATGTATTTTTAATGGATAATACTGGACCCCGGATAATTTAACCTTGAATAGGATGTAATACAAATGTTATAATTTTGTTGAGGTGACGCTTATGAAAACAGTAAGGTTAAGAAAAATAGGCAATAGCTTCGGATTCACCATCACCAAGGATCTAATGGAGAAATACAATCTTAAAGAGGGAAAAGAATTATATGTTATTGAAAACAGCGATGGCATCACGCTCACACCTTACGACCCCGAGTTTGAAAAATGGGTCTCCAGCTTTGAAAACACAAATAGCAAATTTAAGAATACTTTAAGATCATTAGCAAAATGAAAAGTGTAATTTTTTTGTCTAAAAAGCTAATCCTTTTATTCCATGAACAACTCATTCAAATTTATGGCGGCTCTTACGGAGTTCGAGATGAAAAACTGCTTGATTCTGCTTTATGGCAACCCAAAACAACATTTGATGGTAAATACCTTCATGATAATTTAATGAAAATGGCAACAGCATACGGGTACCACATATGCAACAATCATCCATTTATAGATGGCAATAAAAGAATTGCGCTTGTAGCTATGGATGTTTTTCTGCAAAGAAACGGCTGCGAGATTACCGCAGGCGAAAAGGAAACTTTCCAAATGATGATGGATTTGGCATCTGGTAGATTGTCAAAAGATGATCTGGCGATTTGGCTTGGGAATAATACTTCATCACTAACAATTAGTTAAATTTCATTTAGAAATGGGCGAATTGCGGAACAGGGAAACCATGCGGATAATCACTAAATCCTCATCTGATACCATATCAGCATTGCAAGCGCTTCCGAAAACTCAAATAGCGCTATTATAAGCTCTCAATAACTCACAGATACAATCATTGGGGTCGTGTTGCCCCCATTGTAGCGTTTTCTAATATTTTTTGTAATTCTACTATATCATCTTCCGGGCTTACCTTGATCCCAATGTCGAGCCAGTGTTGCGTTTTAATTGGTATCATGGCATGGACTTCCTGCCAGCTTTCTTGTATTTCTGAGGCCGCTGGAGATTGGTAAAGGAGCACCAGCAAATGGCTTTCCCCCAACCCGCCCGCCATCTTTTTATCGCTCAAAACATTGCGATGATTGGGAAGAAAGTAACCGCCCAGCTCCTCCAAGGAACCTATTGAGCGACCTTGCTCGTCTTTTATTGTTTTTGGATAGCTGTGCTTTATTGTCCAGTTAGCTGGAAGAGGTAGAGAAATTCTGGCTTCAGTCAGGTACAAGCTATTACTTTTATAAATGCCGTCAATAATTCCATACTCACTGGATTGCAATATTTGGGTGATAAACCACCCTTCCCGGCCATTATAAAGAAGTTTTTCCACCACCATTTTTTCTGTTGCGATAGTGTTGGGCGGATCATAAGTGATTTCCGGGAAAGAGATGGTGTACTCGATTTTGGTATCGCTGAGTTCATTTCGGTTAGTTATGGTTATAGGCCCCACCCAGGGGCTTGAACCGCCGGTAACCCAGTATGATCGGCGAACATAATAACTTTTATCCGCCTCCTGGCGCAGCTGGGGTGACAAGGCTGCGTATTGCAGGGCTCCACAGCGGATTTGTTCGCCCCGGCCCCATAATTTTATAGCTTCATCAGCATTGGCTGAAATAAGGGCGTTTTCTATGAGGGCAATTTCGGATTTAATTGTGTTCAGATCAGGGGTTTGAATGGACAATACATTGGCAGCGTCATTATAATTGACCCGGGCATTGAATAGGTATTCCAGCCAGTCCATGGGCAGGTAATAATGATCCTGACGATTTTCGGCGCTATATGTTGCCGAACTGTGTTCGTAGAGACCATCGTCACTGGTAATACGTATATAAATAGAGTCCGGGAGCTGCGGGAGATCTAATTGTTTCGCCTTATATCGATTTAGATTTAAAACCCATGCCCGTTTGGGGATAGCATAGGATAGCTGCAGGTTTTTGACCTTCTCGGGAAGTGACCAGATTTGCTTATCTTTTTCATCAGCGCTGGATTGCAGACCCCCGGCATAGGAAGCTAATTTTTCTATATTATAAAAATCCTGCCGGGTCTTAATGATAATCGTTCGGGTTGAGGAGTCCCATTGTACGGAACTGGCTCCCAATTGTTCAGCCGCCCAGCGCAGGGGGACCATCGCCTGGCCTTCTACTACATCCATATCAGCCGGTGCATTTACCACAGAACCGTTTATTTGCACCGTAATAGCAGCAACATTCTTAATAACTTTTCCTAAAGGATTAATGAACAAGCCTTTATCACGGGCCTGATGTATTTTTTCGGAGATCTTTTCTGCTGATGATCCAAAACTAATATTGGAAGTAACCAAGCTGGCAACTGGGGCATCGCTCATTTCAGCTAGTTTCCATTGACCGTTTTCCGGAACTATGACTGCTAATCGGTAATTAACTCCGTTGTAATAAAACATACTTTCGTTGTTTACGGTATAATCAATACCTACATAAAATACTTTAATATCGCTATATTTTTCCAGGTATTTTTCTACATCAATAAAAGATTTGATAGAATCTATAGGAACTTCTTTTATCTCTGCTATTCTTGCTGATTTGATATTGAACAAACCAATAAAGTTGTCTTTATTTTCTTTGTCCGCTATAAACGGAAGCATTAAGTCCTGTTCATCTTTAACCCAATAATTAGGTATAGCCCTCCAATTATGGTTATGTTTTGCTTCCACCTCTTGATAGATTACTCGTTCAATTGAAGTAGGTGTTTTTGTTACTTGTTGAGCATTGTTAATAGATTCCGCGGCTGCAAAAACAGGTAAGGCACTTATTAAAATAAAGAAAAGAGTAAGACATCTCATAAATATTCTTCTCAATTTAATTTCCCCCTTTTTGATTATTCTTCCGCATATTTATATATTTTCATTATCAGATCAGGCGAAGGCTTTGTCCAGGAAATAATTTAAGGCGTTTCGGACGGCAGTCATTGTAGCGGGAATAGCGGTTACGAATTTATATACATCATATCCGTTCATTTTTAAACCATTACCTGCAGCTGCATGGTAAACAGGTCCTAATTATATTGGGAATCTTATACAACTTTATAAAATCGGACGATCAGGATTCAATTTTTGTTCCATAGAACACCATTATTGGAACGCCCTAATGGTAAAATTAAACCTACCTGTCCCGGCTATCCGTTTTCAAATGCGTTTAAAGCCTGTGGATAGTTGTTTTTATATGAAATCATATAAAAAAGAGTCTAAAATGTTTAATGATAAGACCCCTTTAATTGTTTTTTTTATGCATCAACAGGAACATTTTGGGTAATCATTGAGTCTTAATATAAATGAGCTGTTATCAATTATAAAATACTAACCCGGAAAATTCAGGAAAGGATGATTTTGCGATATGAAGCTCTTTAGAACTTTGATATTAACAGTTATCTTATTAATGGCGGGAACATCCACCCTTTGGGCGGAGGAAACTGCGAAAAAACCGCTGGATGAGGTTTTTGATAATGCAGTGGTTATCCCATTTAATTATCATGATAAGGTATTTTTAAACGGGCAAAAGACAGACGTATTCGGTGACTATACACTACATCAAAGAAACGGCCGCGTGTTTGTCCCCATTAGAATGATGGGGTATTTGGTTGCATGGATGGATAACAGCCATTGTGAAGTTGTATGGGACCCCCAAAAACCCGACGATGTAATCCTGGTAAATCAGGGTTTAAAACAAACGGTGAAATTGACGGTAAATAGCAAAACAATGTACATAAATAACCAACCGCAAACCCTGGACGTCCCGCCGCAAAAGATTGAGGGCAGGGTAATGCTGCCTTTAAGAGGCATAGCGGAAGCACTGGATAAAAAAATTGTCTGGTTTGACGGGCTGATTGTGATAAGTAATGATGCTATAGACCTGCAAAGTCCCCAAAGTGTAGCGATTAAGGATAAGATCAAGGCCAAATTGGCAGATTATAGAAAAGAAGTGGCATACGAAAAAAAAGTAACACCGGTAGCAAAATACGGGGATACGGTTTATTACACTAAAATTAAATATATTAACAACGGGCAGAAGATGATTGAGGAACTGTATAAAAAAACCGGCAGCGGGCCGGAGGTTAAAATCGAACTGCCGGGGGAAAACAGGTTTAATAATAATGACAATAAATTAATCAACAATGAACTCTATTATGTTTCCACAATCAACGGCAAAAGCGAGCTGCATATATTCAGCTTTACCGACAATAAATCGAGAAAACTGTGTTCTTTGGGACGTTGGAATCCGATGGACGGATGGCTGGCTGATATGAAGTTTATTAATGACGAATTCTATGTCGTACTTCATTCCGGCGATCTCACCATGGGATCTGAAGATTTATATAAACTGGAAAATGGCGTATTAAAAGAGATCACCGGTGTCAAAGAATTCATCAGCTTTGATGTAGAGGGAAAGTTTCTTTACTACACGGATTTTCATCCTATACTTTACTGTACAGAAAACCTCTTTAGGATGAATATGGAAACCGGGGAAAAACAAACTCTGGCGGAAAAAGAGTTTACCTATGGTATCTCTCGGACAGTACACGAACAAGGAGGAACCAGTTATACCGCAAGCAACTCCTTTTATATCAAAGACGGTTATGTTTACGTTTTGGGCTACAAGGAAAACGATCCGGGGGACAAAGCTTCCGTATATAAAATTAGCCTGGACGGCCAAACCAAAAATAAACTTACCCCGCCGGTAAAAACATTTTGGCTGGTTGATCAGGCAATATATTATCTTGATTCAAGCACTGGCTATCTGGCTACGGTTGACCTGGAGGGAAATAACAAAAAGACGCTGGTAGATAAAAGCATTCTTGATCTCAAGTTCTTTGACGGAAACATCTATTATACCGTGGGTAAGGATACCGGCACCGGTGCCCGGTTGGGAAAACTGTATAAATATAATCTATCAAGTGGACAGGAAATAAAGTTGAGTAATCAATCAGTCAGCGAATTTCTTATAGGGAAAACAGGGATTTACTATAAGGCCGAAGGGTATGACCTGGGGTTATACAAAATTGGTGCCAATGGCCAAAGTATATGTTTGGTTGATGACACTATATCCTCCTTTCTTTTAACCGATTCGGGAGTGGTGTATACCATGCGTTATATGGAAGGGATATATACAGTAGAATAGAGATTGGTTTTGGAACAACTAAGTAATTAGTACCCTCACCATATTTTTGCATAGTAGTTAAGAGTAAGAAACAGAGATATTTAACATATAAAGTATCTCTGTTTTTTTGTGCAAATATGCTGGGCCGTACTTCCCGATCTATATTGATATATCGACTTAGGTTAAAGGATTTAACATGAAATTTGGTATTAGACGAATATAAGAGTATGAAAAAAATGAACGAAACACCGGGAACCCGTGTATATAGAGTAGGAGGTGAACATATTGGATGAACTTTTACAGCGCTGTAAAGAGAAAGACAAGGAAGCATGGGGATTATTATTTGAAAAATACCATCGCCAGATATATCAAACAGCCTTGATTTTTGCCGGGAACCGTACGTTAGCGGAAGATATCACCCAGGAAGCATTTATCCGGGCGGTTACCAAGATCAATCTATTTAATCCATGCTACTCATTTGAAGCATGGTTATATAGAATCGTGGTCAATGTCTCAAGGAATATGATCAGAAGTCATAAATGGACCAGCCTTTTTCAATCATTCAGAAAAGGCTCATTAAATGCCAGGGATGCGTATGACCCTTTTGCGGTGCTTGAGGAAGATGAACAGAAAAAGATTCTACGGGCCATTATCAACGAACTGCCCTATAAGGTGCGGGAAGTGATCGTTTTAAGATACTTTAACGGTTTTGCCCAAGATGAGGTGGCAGCAATTCTTGAAATTCCCGTTGGCACGGTAAAATCAAGGATTAATACAGGTTTAAACAAGATGAGGCAAAAAATCAAAATGCACTCATCGATTGGGGAGGTGTTGAAACTGTGACCAGGTTGGAAGATAAAATCAGAGAAGTGCTTCATAAATCCTTTATGCACGAAGAACCCTCTACTTGCCTTAAGGAAAAAACCATAACGGCCCTTAATCAAATATGCAGACCTGAGAGGAGCAAAAATAAGAAGTTGACCAGATGGGCTGTTACTTTTGCAATAGTATTTGCCTTTGTTTTTTCTGTTAACTTGTTTCCCACTTTTGCACAAACGGTCGGCAAAATTCCCTTGATATCAAATTTAGTGGAATTGATTCAATTTGATAAAGGTATGAACGCCATCAGGGAAAGGGATAAAGGTGTCGAAGAGGCGATCCGGAGCGGATATGGTGCCAATATCAATAAAACAGCGGTTAGCAACGGCATTAGTTTCACCATCGATAATATTGTACCGGATCAAAAGCGCATGCTGATTTCCTTCTCTGTAGAATTGGACCAGGAAAAATATAAGGATATAAAAAGTCTGTGGTTTAACAATATGACCTTGAGCGATGATCAAGGAAAAACTATAGTTCGTATTAAAGACGGCAAAGTGGATTTTGATGACCCACAAAAAAACAATTGGATATCCAGATGGATCACCGGACCCGGAGAGAGTCAAGAAGGCCCAACAGGCCAGAGCGGAAAACTCGCCGGCTGGATGGAGATTGTTAATCAGGGCCAAACCGGAGGGTCTCCTTCAACCATTACTATGGACATCAACGGGTTCCGGGATGCCACCCATAGCTCCGGCCATGAAAGCACAAAAATCCTTGCCGGCGAATGGAAGGTCACATTCAGCGTCACACCGGGCTTGGCAAATGCAAAACCTTTGATATATGAAGGAAAGGATTTTGTTATTAAAAAGGGCGGTTATGACCTTGTTTTAAAGCTGAATTATGTTAAGGTCTATCCCACAGTGACCAGCCTTAAAATCGATGTTGTTGATAAAAAGAGCACTCCGTATCCAGGTTTCCTCTATAAGATGCATCTTGAGGACGAGACCGGACGGATCTATAAGCATATCGACGATGAGATTCTGACCGACAGCGGCAACGTCCGACCGCAGTTCGAAAGCGCATACTTTACCAAGCCAAAGGAGCTGTATTTAGTTATTGAAAGCATTGGTATCCGGGATCTTAAAATTGAGGAAATGACCCCTGTAAATATGCGTGTTAAGATCTATTAAATAGATAGCACAGCCGAAAGAGATAGGGACTCTTGCAGTTATAAAAAAAGAGTCTCTTTTTTTTATATACACAATCCTAAACGGGTTGCCACCAAGTGCTATTAATCATCGGACAATGTCATCTTATTATTTGGTCAAAATTAACAAGCCAAACAGCACCTATATTTGATGGCTTATTAGCTATGTGGGGAGAAGGCTTGTTTATTGTAATTGGTGAATTAACCAATAATAGAAGAAAATAAACTGAAAGTTAAAATTTTGGACAGTCCTCATAATACGCTCAATAAGCTTCTCGCAGCCTGGCGGAATGGCGCGCTGTAGCGCGCGTGGGGCCGCAGCCGCGGCCCGGTGCGGTGCCCGGGGCGGTAACGTCGCCTGACAGGATAGGGGGCATAAATAGCTGAACATGCGTATGGCACATCATCTTTGTTATGTGCAGTAAGGATGGGACAATTTTGCTCTATTTTTTGCCGAAACATATCTTAAACCTAGATATCGAATCACTCCATTATTTTAAGCATTTCACCTTTTTCAAGGTAATAGTTCAACATTTTTTCTAAAGTTGAAATTTCCTCAAAGTATGCTTCATCTGTATAGCCTTCCACATATTTATTTCCCTTTTCATTTAACCCTGTTATTATTTGTTCAACAATAGCATCTGTTGTGCCATTTCCATTGTCAATCAAAATAATATTATGTCTTATAATTATTGAGCTATTAAAACGTATAAATTGAATAGTTTTATCTTTTTCGTATTGACTTACAATCCAGGTTTCAGGCTCTATATCCCTTGGAAAGTCTGTTCTAAATACACAATTATCTTCGGCATAACCAGATTGAGAAAAAATCATTTCACACTTCCAAGGTTGAATCCACTTATATTCCATCGTTGGACAAAGTAGTGGAAACAGTTTATTTGGCGATGCGTTTAACTTTTGTATGTATTTTTTAACTGTTCTCTTGGATTTAAAAACGTTCATATTTTTTCCTCCCTATTGTTGTAAAATTGCATCAAAACATAAGATTAATTGTGAAAATCAAATATATGCATAACAATTAGAATTATAATTGATACGCATTACATCTAATGCTCATTATTATAACTTATTCATAAGTTGCTGCACATCATAAACATACTGTTCATCTAAAATTATGAAGCCCGCTTACCCTTTATCTTAAGGAAATGCGGGCTTTTTAAATGGCGCGCTATCTGTAACTGTGCAATTAGGATGTTAAATAGTTATAATAATAACTATAATATATTTACCTGGGGGTAATCCACATGAAGAGAATGCTTTATGCTAATGATGTATTAAAACATTTTACACCCTATGGTCTCCCAGGGTGTTGGAGTAAACCCACAGGTTTCCCTGTCATCAATTTCCAATTCTTCAAAGATTGGTGTGGCCCGGTAATTTCCACCGGCCTGGTTGAGCTGCTCCCCGAGGATTTCCCGGTCTACAAAATAGGAAAACTTACCCCCGGAATTTATATTCGTCAACCCCTCGGAGCTCATAAGCCAGATATTGCCCTGCGGGTCTTCGGCCAAGTCGTGAAAATCAAAAAAGTTTCCTCACACAACCGTATTACTGATAACCGTTAGGAAACCGTTCTTTGTGGCTGTATCAACTAGCTGACTGATGGATTGTATTGCAGTATCGCTAAACAAATACCATTGGTTCTCAGTAGTATCGTAAAGCAGAACCTCGGGGAACTCGGCCAAAGTTTCGGCTGGATGAGAATTAATCAAACCATAAATATCAAAACGCTGTATGCTGTTACCATTTACATCCAAAAAATCATATTGTCCAATTTTATAATAGGCTCCAGGTGTGTCGATATTAACCTGCCAGGAGTAACTGGCAGGAATTTTTGCCCTGTTGCCTTTATTTGCTAAAAATATATCATAAATGGCTTTGTTATACGCATTCCCTTTGATTTGCTGCACTACGCCGCCCATGGTCATGTGATATTCATGTTGCAATGCTTGTACTTTTACGCCATTTATCGCCAATGGCTCAGTAGCAACGTTTACGGTGAAATTTTCGTAATTAACATCATAGCCAAATGTTTCGGCAATAAAGCGCAGGGGGACCATCACGCGATTATTCTTAAGATATGGTTTTACATCAAGCAGCACCGTATTGCCGTTTTTCACCGCTATGGCGTTGTTCAATTTTAACAAAACCTGCATATCGTTTTTGGAGAGTATAACTTCGGAATTCGACCAATCGACCGTAGCTCCCAAATTTTCGCTGATAACACGCAAAGGCACCATCGTGCGATTATTCATAGTTTCGGGCGCCACATCGGATGCAATAGCAACATCGTCCACTTTGATTTGAATATTTGCTGCATAGGCAGGCAAAACTGCCAATATCAGCATCAATGCAAGGAAAACTCCTGAAAGAATTTTTTTCATTTTTGAACAACTCCTTTCTTAAAATAGTTAACGTGTCCTGGGTGCACAAGGTTATATTTCTTTTTATAAATTTTCTAGACTATATTCTACTATTTTTGTTTTTGTATAAGGTCCATCATCATAGAATCTATTAAAAATTAACTTACCATCCTTTTCTTCAATAAATTTTAAACGGTCTCCATTTCCAAATGGGCCGGCATTTTGCAAAGCTTCTTCTTGCTCCTCTTTTGACAGAACCACTTCATAAATATTTACAATTTTTTTGGTATCCAAGTAAACCATTTTGGTCAGCATTTTAAATGTATCTTTAACCAAAATATAATTATCTTCAAAACCTAAAATTGCATATGACGTTTTCCAAAAGCCATCTGGATTTGGATCCTTTTCAGCTTCAAAAAGAGATTGCAGGTCATATTCATACTGCAGCTTTTTTGTTTTGTCATCATAAACTCGGGCTATCTTTCCATCTCCAATCACAACCTTTTCTCCATCCGAACTAATGACTGCCTTTCCAGAAAATAAAGTATTTACCACACTCTGATCTATAATATTGGTTTCTGAAACATAGATAGTATAGAGATCATGGTACAAATGGGGTGCCCCGGAATTATTATCAATGACAATTACATCATTTCCGTTTTTGGTCTTGGCTACATGCATGCTGACCCAATCAACACTCATGGGAATCTTTCCTAACGCCAAATGCTTTCCTTTACCCGATTCATCCCGCTTAGTTAATTCCAATGTTTTTTGATTAAATAGATAATCAGGTGTAGAAATAATGAAATGATCTATAAATACAGTACGAGTTGAAGGGTCCCACTTTACTGCCTGATCAAAATTCTCACTAATAAATCGCAGAGGAACAAAGGTTACCTGGTTAATCATTTTAGCAGGTACATCCATCTCTACCGTTTTGTTGTTGACTATCGCTTTTTTACTGTATAAAGTTAATTCAACTTTTTTCCCATTGCTGTCAACTAAATTAACTTTTTTTGCTTCTTCATTAAATATTACGGTATATCCAAAGTATTCGGATATTTTTCTTAGTGGTATGAATACTCTTCCATGCTCTGTCCTTGGTTTTTCTTTGTTCCCGAACTCTAGATTGTTTTGGACAATTTCGCCCCACTCAAAAAATGAATTTATCTTTACTTGGATATCATTCTCTTTTGCCATAGCTGGATATGACATGATAAGAATTATCAGTATTGCAAGTACCCCGGTTGTCAATGCTTTCTTCATATTGGTTACCTCCCTCAATAAATTGAGGTTTTCTTTATTTTTTCACTTAATTACACGATTCCATCTTGAAAAAACCACGTATAATAGATCATAGGAAAACACCTCCCCCCAAAACCGGACAATCCATACTGGACAACATGATCTTTGCTATCAATTAAGACTCTAAAAAATTGAAAATGTTCCTGAAAGTTAAATAATAATCAAAGGCCTTTCAGTAAATCCTCAATCTGATACCATATCAACATTGCAGCGCTTCCGAAAACTCAAATAGCGCTATTGTAAGCTCTCAATATGACTTCATATTTCCCCTGCTTATTCGCTCAGCCAAAGTTAACATGAGAAACTTCATAATTAAGCTTGACTTTTTACGATTGCACATGTAGACTGTAGTAAAAGTTTACATATGTAATCAATAGGCAAAGGAGGAAATCGATTTGAGTATCCCCAAAATATCTGACTCAGAATGGGAAATCATGAAAGTGATATGGAAGAGAAATTCAATAACATCTGAAGAAATAATCGCCTCTCTGTCTGAAAAAAAAGACTGGTCGCCCCAAACCATAAAAACATTTATCAACCGACTGCTTAAAAAAGGCGCCATAAGACATAAAAAAAACGGCCGGAGCTATATATATTATCCAGCCATATCTGAGAAGGAATGCGTGCTGGCCGAAAGCAAAAGTTTTATTAAAAGGGTGTACGACGGCGCGACAGCAATGTTTTTTGTCAACTTTCTTGAGGAAAAGGTTTTGTCCGAGGAAGAAATTGCCAAGCTTCAAAACATATTAGAAGATAAAAAACGTAAGTAGTCTTTAGTGCTCCAGGCAAGTTCAAGAATTCGGGGGGGGGGGATATCCATTAATGGAGATGCTTAGTATTATATTTGCTCGTGTTTTGTATTCTTCATTAATTGCCGGCATCATAATTGTATTGTTATTAATCGTCAAGAAGAGTTTGCCCTATCGCCTGTCAGGCAGAGTCTATCATATATTCTGGCTTATAGTTTTAATCAGACTTGTATTGCCATTTCAAATTGAAAGCCCATTTAATATAACCGGTATTTTTCCTGAGACACCCCTAATAGCCAACTACTTCCAAGAATATATGAGTAGCCAGGCAGATGGTTATTCCGGAACAGAAACTCTAAATAGCAGTCAGTACCAAGAAGATGGAGAGTACTACGATAAAGAAAAAACTGAAGATTACCCCCTTTGGAACCTGGGCTTTCTCAGTATAGTTTGGCTAACCGGGGTTACGGTCATAGCTTTGGTTGCCGCTATTATGATCATAAGATTCAAACGCCGGAGCAGAGAATTTGAAAGAGTCTGCGACCCTCAGATTAATGAATTAATGCAACAGTGTTGTGTAAGATTAGGGATTAAAAAAGATATTCCACTATATATGGATTCATATTTTCGTAGTCCCTGTATAGCCGGTATATTTACTCCAAGTATTTATTTGCCCGGAGATATCTGCAACCCAATACATCGTCATCACTTGGAGCATGTACTGCTGCATGAACTGGCTCATTATAAGAGAAAAGATAACATCTGCAATTTATGTGCAGCAATGGCCGCCATGCTGCACTGGTTTAATCCTCTCGTATGGCTGGCAATTAGGGAGATGAGGTATGAGAGGGAAATTGCCACAGATGCTTATGTAATGGAAACACTGGGCGAGTCCGCAAAAATTCCTTACGGAAATACACTTATTAAACTGGCAGGTATATTCTCTAATCGTCATACGCCATTAAAATTGACCAGTTTTAATGAAACCAGCGAGCAGATGGAGAGGAGAATCACGATGATAAAAATGTTTAAGAAAGGCTCTTACAGGCTGTCAGTTCTTTCTATTCTTTGCTTTATCATTATCGGGGCTCTAACTTTTACTATTGCCAATGGCAATACTCCTCAAGGCGTTGGGAACAGCATGGTTAATGAGAATATAAAAGATATGGTGGTAGTCATTGATCCCGGTCATGGCGGAGGTGATTGGGGAGGTAGATATCCCTTTGACACTTCTGATCCCAAATCAACAGAGGTTAAAGAAAAAGATATTAATCTGGAAATATCGCTTCTTTTGTCCGATATGCTAAAAGAGTCAGGCATACAAGCCATAATGACCCGTCAGGATGACAGTACGGTAGAACTGGAAAAACGTATACAATTTGCGAATAGCTATAATGCGGCATTGTTAGTGAGTGTTCATAATGAAATGCATCCTGATAGTTCGGCAAATGGAACCATAACCTCATATTACCACTCTGGCGATGAATCCGGTTATGGGATTACCGGAGAAAAAGCAGCGCAAATCATCCAATCAAATCTGGTAGAGCAACTTGGCACCAAAGATCAGGGATTACGTAATGTCAAACTAAAGATACTGGAACAGGTGAACATGCCGGCAGTTTCAACTGCGGTATCCTACATCACCAATGAATCGGACCGGGAAAAGCTGATGACGGAAGAATTCAGGGTCAAGGCAGCGCAAGCGATATGCGATGGAATAATAGAAGTGCTAAATGAAATGGCCGCAACGGATGCGCGCGGGGTTTGAACATTGTCTCGGCAATGCGAAGTATTGAATAAAACGGTTTCCTTTGAAAAGCTGATCAATCTTCTATATTCAACTGCCTACAGATTAACCGGAGACCATCAAAATGCCAGCACTTTAGTGAAAAAAACGTTGTGCGATATAAACTTGGGCCACCCCCCCGGGGTGGTTGTTAAACAACTGTGCACTGTTTTTCTTGCGAATAACACAACCGGCAGGTTTCGGTCAAATCGCGCTACAACGACTAGCATTGCCGGAAATACCATCCGTAATGGCACAGGGATACAGGATGCATTGCTGCACTTAAACCCGGTAGAAAGGGTTGCCGTAATTTTGCGGGATGTATTGAGATTTTCTTACGCTGAGATTGCTGAAACCACCCTGTTAAGCGAAAAGGATGTGGCTGGCAAAATTACCTCAGCACGATGGGCACTGAGGAAAATGCTGATTTCGAAAACGATGGAAAAATAACTCAAACCCTGGGTTGAGTGATCGTGATATTATTTTTTATATCGCAGCAGTATCGTAGGGCCGTAGTTGCGCGGCCCCTGTTCCCTGGGTGGAAAACGTTGTTTGGTAGGGGAGCAGGTTGTAGCATGCTACGCAAAAGTTAAAAAGTGACAAGCTGGTTAACTGATATATGTTATCCGCCACAAATTAGCACAACTATCGCTACCCATTAGTTGTAGATGTGCTGTATGAAATACAGTGGTTACTACTTTCATATTTACTCAGATTTTGGGAGTGCGCTGTTATCGGAAGTAGCCCTCTTTTAAGACCTGCCACTAATTTCTATAACTTTACTCATAAAAAGGACTTAGTAATTATTTTAATGGAGGGTACGTATATAGAACGTCTCCCTTAAGGGATACTCCCCTAATCTCTATATTTCTAAGATTAAAGGAGATTTGTTTAAACCAAAGTCGATAGTTTTTTGTATTTATAATAGTCATATCCTTGAAGGATTGGCTATTAGGTTGAGTATTTACAATTTCTTTTAGCTGAACTTTTTCAATTTCAGAGTTTTGAATAATTCCATATGCTAAACGAAATTCTTTATCACCAGCTGTAAAAATATCCCACACTATGTCTTCATCCCTTATGCCAATACCCTGGGAGGTTGCAGATTCCCAGCCATCCTTTTGGTTCCCTTTTACTAAGACAGCACCAATGCCTTTTTGTCCATCGTCGTAAGAATAGTCATAGAAAACAATTGAGCCAACTGACATCTGCTCAGTATGTAGTATTCGATTATAATCGATTCCTTCTTTTCTTAGAAATTCATCAATAGTTTTAGGTGTACAACCAGTAATCGTAAAAACTATAGTGAGCATTATCGCTAAATATAAGTTTCTCCTAAGCAAAACTGACCCTCCTCAATCTTTCTATATTTATTGTTTTAAAGACCCATATGCAAGGCTATTTCCGATAACGTCGTTTTACCGTGTACTGATAAGGGATAACAATTAAAAATTGGTAGGATTTCCGCTGCGGGTTATAGTTATTCGTGTCCTTTTTTCCCTTATTTACTGCGTATTATTCTACTAATATTCATTATAACTTATTTTTCAGTTGTGACGCAGTTTTAACATACTGTTCATCTAAAATTATGAAGCCCGCTTACCCTTTATCTTAAGGAAATGCGGGCTTTTAAAATGGCGCACTATCTGTAACTGTGTAATTAGGATGTTAAAGAGAAAAGAAAATAATTGGAGAAATCTGTGAAACTTATAACTTCAAGAAAGGTGCTTTGGTGATCCAATTGTGTAATAAGAATAAGCATTTGCCTAGCTATCTTAGAATGTTGCCCTCATACCTATTAAATATCATTATTATCGTTGGCTTTTTCGGAAGTGATCATTTTGTATATAAAATTCTAGCAGTTACATTGCTCATATTTACCGTGGGCTTGTTTATATTTCACGTATTTCGAAAATAAATAATATTTTAATCTTCTTTATAAGGCGGTCCACCCAAACCAAGGGGAAAACCCACAGCAATAGCAGTAGCAATACCAGTTTTTAAAATATTTATTGTTGGTATTAACAAGTCTATGCTCAACAGCATCGTTAGGATAGTAAAAGCTACGGCAAATCCTGTAATTAATCTTTTTTTCTTGGTCGTGATCGGCCTTAATTTATATCCGATAAAAAATGCTATGGGAGTAATAATTAAACCAACTAAGATAGAATTTAAGTAGTTCAAATCAAACACCTCATTTTGCTAGGCACAGTGGGACAGATTTACCCCGCCCCACTATCCCAACCTCTGGCAATGGCGGTAACTGCTAAAAATTAACCCGGGCGATTCCGGTAGTCGTCAATACCCAAACTTTGTTCGGGCTTTCCACGTAGCTGTCATGACCTATCCTGCCTTCACCCTCATAATTTATAATCAGAAATTCGGCACCATCGTACCGGACAATACCCACGGGGGTTACAAACCATACATAACCTTGCTCGCGGTACATTTCCGTAAACATTTCCCCACCGGCATGTTCAAAGTCAAGCTGGTTACGGTAAATTTCAAATACCCGGTCATTCTCCACTTTAATAATCCCAAATCTCTCCTTGTCCCGCTCAAAGGTGCTGAGGGCGATGAAATGGGCTTTATCCACGGGGTCGTAATAGTGCTTGGCATATTCAAAGTTGGCCATAAAATCTGCGGCCTCATGTTTGGTTACTATGTTGTTGCTCCGGTCTAAAATTGTGCAATTCACACCATCTTTTCCCTGGTTGACCACCCATTTGTTGCCGCTGCGGTCCAGGAAAAAGGCATAGAGGGACCACCTTTCAGGCCCGTATATTTTATTGATTTCAACCTGGTTGTTGAAAC
This sequence comes from Desulfoscipio gibsoniae DSM 7213, assembly GCF_000233715.2. Lineage (GTDB taxonomy): Bacteria > Bacillota > Desulfotomaculia > Desulfotomaculales > Desulfallaceae > Sporotomaculum > Sporotomaculum gibsoniae. The sequence continues at coordinate 3,211,692 of NC_021184.1, read as the reverse complement.
TGATCAGCCCCAGGGTGTTGGAGTAAACCCACAGGTTCCCCTGCTCATCAATTTCCAGTTCATCGAAGAATGGAGCAGGCTGGTAGTTTTCACCGGCCTGGTTGAGCTGCTCCCCGAGGATTTCCCGACCGATAAAATAGGAAAACTCACCCTGGGGATTCATTTTCGTCAGTCCCTCGGGGCTCATAAACCAGATATTGCCCTGCGGGTCTTCGGCTAGGTCATAAAAATCATAAAAAGGCGTGTCCTTCATCCGGTCCCGGGAGTAGACCTGTTCCGTACCGTTAGGCGCGAGGCAATACCATTTTCCTGCCACAACGCCCCTGAACCACCTGTTACCGCGGCTGTCGGTCAAAGCCGGTTCTTTAGTAAGATATTTATCAACAGGTAACCCCCCACTGTCGTCATTGTTAAAGATGAATTTTGTCCCGTTTACTTCTTGAGAAAAACATGTTTCTGTGAAATGGCCTGTCAGATAAACCGTGTTATTTTCCACATTCTCTATTTTGTAAGCATTTATAAAAGGAAGATAAGCATAGGAAATGGACTGTTCCTCACTGTCGCCGAACCTGTATGCCTTACGGTCTGTAAAAACCAGCACGCTGTTGTCACCGGCGGTTACCAGCCCCTGGATTTCTTTTTCTTTAACGGGCTGCAAGTTAAAGTCCAACAGCACCAGCTTTCCGGTCGAAGGTGGATAGAAGTACGAGTACCATAAGCCCCGGTCTACTTTGCCGATGAAGTGACCCGTATTGGCATCAAGGAAGCGCTGGTTGTTGCCTTCAATGACCATAAGATCCGCACCGGTGGTGTCCAGGCTTAGTCTTTTTTCCAAGACAAAAATAACTTTGTCGTCTATAAAAAAAGCTTTTTCCGGATATGTGCCTTTGCCTAAATCATATTTTAGGGCTTTGCGGTTAGCTTGTTTTACTAAATAATACGGGTAAAAAGATGCGGGGGGCGAAAGTTCCTCCATTTTCTGTTGCCGATATGAGTACCAGATAGTATCACTGCCGCTGTCATAAAATATGGAGGCGTAACGTAAAAAATAGCCCTGTTCTAATGCTTTATTTTCGGTGAGAAGTTCTAATATTTTTTTGAAATTGTTATTTTCTTCCCGGTAGATTCCGTCATCGGACAGGAGCAACAGTCTACCGTCGGACTGAAATGTAAAATCCCTGATGGCGAGTCCCGGCTCAATGCGGCTTATCTCCAGAGAAGGGTCGATTTTTACAATGGTCGATTGGTCGTTTGTTTGTTCCAGTAAATAGATGGAACCGTCAAAGTATTTTTCATGGTTATTTAAAGCAGCCAGCTTGAGGAAGGGACTTGCCTCCGGGTTGGGATCCGGAATGATTTTAGCACCGTCATACCAGCAGTAACCTTTAGCTGTAACTATAAACAACCGGTCACCAAGTTCCTGCAAACCCTGGATTACGTTATCCGGTAAATTGGGGGAATTTCGGGTTGTGTAAGCGGCTTCTTGTTGTAAAGTACTCTTGTTCCTGATTATCAGGCCCGCCCCGTTGGTCCCTATTACAAGCTGGTCATTAAATTCTACAGCTGCCGTAACATCATTGGGATTGACGTAACTGGTCCACATGTAACTTTCTTTTGAAGCCTTCGGGCCATCTTCATAACCGTAACTAACCCCGACCATAAGCAAAAAACATGCTATCATCAATAAAATCAAATGCAGATAACGTTTTCTCATTTCCCCCAACCTCCTTGAATAATCGTCATGATAGTACCCTTCGTCATTATGTTATTTGTACAACATGGTCGTTTACTGTTTCCCGTCCTTTTCCGGGTAAAATTAAATTAACTCCTTTATTACTAGACGAATTTTGCCAATATTATGTTGCATCTTGTTTAGGGATAATTATAAAAATTTTTTCAATTTAATCCTACGATTTCTCCATTTCTAACGTCTATATTTATAGAAGGGAGTGAATCAGGTGGATATACCGGAGGAAATTATCAAAAGTGTATGCCATAAAATGGAGCAAGCGTGCACGTTAAACCGAATTTTAAACGAGAAGGAGAAGGAACCATGCCCAAACTGAGAGAAATGTCTAAGCAGGGTAATTCCTCCGAACAAATAGTAAATTTACTCTACAATACAGGCTACAGATTAACCGGCAGTCACAGGAAAACCCAAGAGCTATTAAAGGGCGTTTTTAACGCATTAAACGGCAATATAAATTTAAACACAGCTTTGAAAAGCCTTTGTTTAATACGGGACGGTGGGCATTGCGAAAACAACTAGTACCGCCTCCGGGGCAAAGCAGACAGCCTGAAAAATATTCTGTTGCGAAGTAAGTTGTAATTGTGAAAGGAAAAGGCCAAATGAGCCGTCCGGTAGCACCTGCTCCCAGGTTGTCTTATTAACCAACCGAACCGTTAATGGTCGAATATCTTTGAGCTTTCCAACCAGTGGTTATATATTCAGTGTGAATTCATTGTTCATAGCTATCACTTTTTGATTTTAATTTCGCTTGCATCACCAGACCCCTAAAATATTTAACAAGTTAGATTGTTATTGTCCACCATTTTTTAGTTTACGCTGTATACTAGGAACAAAACTTACACCTGGTGCGTCTAACTGGTCAAATTAAGAAGGGTGGGTGGGATTTTTGATGAGAAAACTAATCGTACTAATGGCGTTAGCTATTATTCTGATTTTTACTTGTGGTATGTCAAAACCAGAACCCCTTAAGTTAAGCATCGGTGAACAGTTGTTGACAGACTTCCCAGTCCTGTAATTGTAAATAACACCACTTTAATTCCAATTCGTACAGCTAGTTACCTGGGTTATAATGTAACATGGAACAGTGAAAATGAAACCGTTACGATCAAAAAAGCAGGCACAACCGATATTATTCAACTAACAGTAGGAAGCAAAACAGCGTATAAAAACAAATCCGCAATTGAATTGACTGTAGCACCTCAAGTTTATGCAAACTCGACTTACGTTCCTTTGCGTTTTATTAGCGAGGCTTTTGGATCTACTGTCGTATGGGATAGCAAAAACAACGGCGTAGCAGTTTTCAATCCATATCCTGAAGCGACCATCATGGCCAAAAGCAGCGATTTAGCAACTTCCCGTAGAGGAGTAGTGGGGTTGCCAAGGGTTTCCTTCCAAAAAGCATTAGAACAGCCGGAGGGCATGACATACACCTACATTTTTCCTGAAAATGAGTCGTCTAGTTTCTATTTCCTTAAAGGGGGATCGGTTTATTACTATGAAGTGAAGGGCGAATATGCTCAATTAGTTTGGGAAGCTAACACGAAAATTGATAAAGAGAACAACAATGATATAGACACTTTTTCAAAGTACATCGGTGGTGCTTTTGATCCTCAGGTAGGTGTTCAGCCTACCATTTCACAAAGACTTATATTCTTTCATGACAATATCTTCGTAAACGGAACAGGCAAGTTCGGACTAATTGATCAAAACGGTAAGGAAATCATTAGTCATGAGGTAAGGGCTCAACAATTAAGTGAGATCATTGTCCCCGTTCCTGAAGAAGAAAAATAAAAACCCCATGGTATATCTTGTAATCATTATACGATGTAAGTCAGCATAAAAAGAAGCAAAGAAACTGCCACAATTTTAGATGACTTCTCTACTGTATAAACTATTACAATGAGAACTCAAATACTATTCGATTAGTCTAAAGTAAGCGTAAAATAAGCCCCACCTCGTAAACAGGGTAGGGCACGACTTAAACTATTTATTGTTTACTCGACAAGTCGAAGGCAAAGCAACCGACCAGGGAAGTAGCTCATCTAGGGCATTTCGGTTTTCGATATCTATATTGGGAAGCCTTTCAAAAAGATATTGCAGATAGCTAAACGGATTTAAGCCATTTTCCTTAGCCGATTCAACAATGCTGTAAATCGTTGCACTGGCATTGGCGCCACGCGGGGTGTTGGCAAATAGCCAATTTTTGCGTCCGATCACAAACGGTTTAATCGAACGCTCACTTCGATTGTTATCCAGCTCCAGTCGTCCGTCTTGCAGGAAGGCTGCGAGCTTGTTCCATTGGTTGTGGCAGTAATGAATAGCTTGACCAAAAGCGCTTTTAGGCAGCACTCTAGGACTTTGGTATTTTAGCCATGCTGAAAAAGCCTCTAGCAATGGACGGCTGCGCTCTTGGCGGGCTACATGGCGTTCCTCGGGAGTGGCCTCGCGAAGCTCATGTTCTATAGCAAAAAGTCGGTTGCAGAAATTCAGCCCCTCTTTGGCGGCTACTACTGCACCGCGCTGTTCAGCTGGTAAGGCTTTTAGCGCTTCATCAAACTTACGCCGGGCATGGGCCCAGCATCCAACCAGAGTCACGTCCGGCAATCCATTGTAACCGGCATAGCCGTCTACATGCAAGTAACCCTTGAAGCCGGCTAAGAACCGGCGCGGATGCTTGCTTGCCCGGGTCGTTTGGTAGTCGTAAAGAACCATTGCCGGCCCTGCCCGCCCGGTACGGTATAGCCATATGTAAGAGGTGCTTCCTGCTGACCGGCCTTGTTCATGCAGCACCTGCAGAGTAGTCTCATCGGCATGCAGGATATCTTGTTTCAACAGATGCTCATGCATCCTATCGTAAAGTGGGCGAAGCCATCTGTTGGCACCCTGGAGCATCCAATTGGCCAAGGTCTGACGGGACAGCCCTATTCCAAGACGGGCCAATTGCTGTTCCTGACGATAAAGCGGCATACCTTCAACATACTTTTGGGTCATGATGTGGGCCATAGCGGAAGGGGAAACCAGACTCCCCGGCAGTACAGGCGCCGGCATAGGTGCAGTCACGATAGGGGTTTTGGTGTCTTTTTGTTCGCAGCGGCGGCAAGCGTAGACGTGACGTACATGTCTGACGACACTTACCTGGGCCGGAATAATCTTAAGCTCTTGCCTGACCTCGGTGCTCATTTCATGTAATGGTCCACCGCAACATGAACATACCTGCTCTTGGGCAGGTAGATAGTAGTCGATGGTTTCCACCGGCAAATCTTCCAGCAGCTGCTCACGGTGTCCCTGTTTCTTACGGCGGCGGTAGGTAATTTCCTCAACGCTAGGTTCCTCTGAAGGCGGTTTAGCTTCTATTTCGGGCTCATTAAAAAACTGCAGCTGTAATTGCTCCGGTTGGCTCTGTTCACTGGAGCGACCGAAACGACGCTGTTGGCTTAGACGAAACTGTTCTTCAAACCATCTGACTTTAGCCATTAATTCAGCATTTTTTTGCTCCAACTCAGTGCATTTATTTTGAAGTTCTTCAACTATTTTAGCTGTGCTGTTCATATGGTTAATATTCGATATATAACCATGAAAACCCTTTAAAATCAAGGATTTATCCCATGTTTTTAGTCATAAAATTGTTCTTGCCGTAACCTCGGGATGGGCTTGCTGTTGATTGAGCGATAGACCATCCAATAGCCAACGTAACTCACGGTGGCTAACAGATGTAACCGTTCCCGCACTATCTTTGGCCGGCCATTGAAACTTTCCTTTCTCCAGCCGGCGATAATGAAGCCAAAAACCATTATGCTCCCACTGGAGGATCTTGAGTTTATCGCGTTTCCGGTTACAGAACACAAAGATGCAGGTAGAGAACGGGTCCAGTGCAAATGCTTCTTTTACTAAAACCGCCAATCCGTCAATTGATTTACGCAAGTCGGTGCTGCCGCAGGCCAGGTAAACCCGTTCCAGGCCAGTGTTGGTCAGCATACTTTAAGTGTTTGCACTACTTCTTTGAGTAATGCCGGATTAAAGCCAGGTTGCACTTCTATAACCGCAGGACCTACTTTAATCAATAATCCGTTTCCGGTGGGGTCGGACTCATTTATCTCCACTGACACCCACTGCGTCTGCGTAATTGATGGATTCTCTGCGGATTTAATCTTTTTTAGCCAATACCATAGTTGATTAGGTCTTATATTATGGGCTGCGCACCAAGCTGCTCCGCTTTGCCCGCTTGCTCTAAAATCGGCTATCCGGGTTTCCCATTCTTGCCGTAATTCTGATTTGGCCATTGAATAATCCCCCCAATATGTTTGTTTGAGGAGATTATCTCATAAATAAAGTGGTAAACCCAGGTGTAATCTTTTTGACGCTTACAAAATTTAGGTAGCTTTTGGGAGGTTGTAAAAAATGTTTTATATGAATAAAAAATTTCTTTTACCTTTGGTGGCAACCCTAATTCTTTCAATAAATGGGCCGGCATTTGCCGTTTCTCCGGTGAGACTACTTATTTCCGGTCAAGAGATTAAAACGGATGTACCGCCACAGACTGTTAACGGTAGAATAATGGTTCCTGTTAGAGTTGTTTCAGAATATCTTGGGAATACAGTTAACTGGGATGTTAACAACAATACGGTTTTTATTGAACCAAACAAGAATACTAAAATCGAGGTTTATTTAACAAAAGAGGAAAAAGCGGAGAAATTGAAAGATATTTTAACCAGTTCAGCCCGAGTAATCCAGAGCACACTTGATGACAAAGACATTGGCGACGCTGAACTGGCGTTTGGAAACTGTTACGCTGATTTACACCGTGATTATACAAAATTTAATACTCTTTTTTCTAAAGAATTTTTAGATAATAAAACAATGCCAGCCATAAAAGAAATTGACCAAGCTTATATCAGCGCTTTAAAGTCTGTCGATTATCCCGGGGATCCCTATGATTTTGGTGACAAATTCGCATGGGAAACCAGGATGAAACATAACTTAAAAATCGCTTTAGAAAAATTCAATCACTATATTTCAATCGGTGGAAGGTACTATCAAATTTCCGGAGTTCCAGCATCTGACAAGCATCAAGATCCCAGTACAGCCTATATTATTTATGATTTCCCCGGCCAGATTGACGGACAGTGGGTATGGGGAGAGGGTAATAACCCGACTGCAAAGGATATGGCCAGAATCAAGATAAGACAAACCATATTTGGCTTAATTAGTCCTACCAGACCGGCTAATGGTTCGACTATAGAAGAGGGTTATATTCAAAAAGTATTAATAAAAGAGCTTGGATCAAGTAGAGAGGAAGTAGACTATTTAATCAAATTTTATCAGGATTATCAAAAAACGAATTTTAACTAGAAAGAGCAGGTATGACCTGCTCTTTCTCTCTAATTTGATACTATCTGGCGCAAGTTTTCATTGGATTGAATTCTGTGATCAGAACTATGCCGAATTCAGTATAGTTCTGACTATGTTGAAAAAGAAACTATGCCGAAAAATATTAAAAGGTGCTGTGTCACTGGGTTTTCTTTGAAAAATTCGGCATAGTTTTTTAGTAGTTTGCAGCAACCATATACCCGGTATAATTGTTTTGGACTGCCAAAATAATTATGCAAAGGGGATATGGTTAATAATGGATTATTTAAATCTCGAAGAACTTATTGAAAATTTGCTCGACAGCATGCGCAAACAGGGATACATGGAATCAACCATCAGCATGTACCGGAGTCCATTCAACAAGCTGATCAATCTATCAAAACAAATGAATACGGATAGGCTTACTCCGGAATTGTCAAGTGCATTTGTGAGCGATACTTTTAATGAAAGGACTGGTCAATACAGCTCAGAAAAAGTCCGGTTACGAACAAGATGTATAAATCTGCTGGAAGACTATCTTGCTAATGGAATGTTTGTCTTTAAAATCTACAAAAAAAGCAAGAAACAACCGTTTTGTTCATGGTATAGCGAAGAAATCTATTCTAGATTTGAACAATTTCTGAAAACAGAAAATATCAGTGATTCAACAACATATTCTGCTCTCCTTATTGCATATAGGTTTCTTCATTATCTAGAAAGCGTTGGTATCGAATCAATAGACAATGCTCCTCCCTGGGTTATTCCAGGTTTTTTCGGTGAAATGTCGAAAACATGGAGCCGCGGAGGGATGCATATCATAATTGACGGCCTGAAAAGATTCCTGAAATTTGCTGATAAAGATAGTCGCCTTTTGCCATGTGTCCCAAAGGCCAGAAGAACCAGGCCTATTATTCCGACGCTGACCGAAGATGAGGAATCGGCTTTATGGCACATGATTGATTCAGAGCTTGTTGCGCCAAGAGACAGAGCAATCATATTGCTTTCGATGCTGACAGGTTTACGGGCGTCTGACATTGTCAGTCTAGAAATCAAAGATATTGATTGGACAAACGATACCATAAGTATTGTTCAAAGAAAAACAGGAACTCTATTGATGCTCCCGCTGGTACCAGCTGTTGGTAATGCAATAATGACCTATCTGCTAAATGATCGTCCCAAATCAAACAGTCCGAAACTTTTTCTGCGTTATGATGCTCCATACAAGCCGCTTGAAGGACACTCGTCATGTTATGCCATATCCAAAAAGGTGTTTGGCTTGGCTGGCATCCGCGAAGGAAACCAACGGAAGGGATTCCATCTTTTGCGGCACCATACAGCTTCCAAAATGCTTTCAAAGGGTGTTGCAATACAAACTATTTCATCTCTCTTGGGACATACGGATCCTGATACAACAAAACTTTACCTCTCGACAGACCGAGAAAAACTGCTTGGCTGCTGCCTGCCGCTTCCAACAGAGGTTAAGGAGGCGCTGAAATGAAAAGGAGTTTGACAAGCAGCATCGGCGCTCAGATAGAACGGTTTCTGGAATTTAAACGCTCACAAGGCTTTAAATACGACACAGCAGAATATTATCTCTCCAATTTGGATGATTACTGGGCTGCAAATGGATACGATAATAAATTTTCAAAAGAACATCTAAATGGCTGGTTCATAAGAGGGGAACATGAAAATCCGGATACGCATAATTACCGCACTTCATATTTGAGGGAATTCGGCCGCTTTCTTCAATCACAGGGAAACCGTGACGCATATATTATTCCGACTGGCTTGAGCAAAAGAGGCCCCAAATACATGCCCTATCTCCTTAGTGAAAATAAAATTGAAAAATTCTTTGAGACATGTGACAGGATAACACCACAAAAAGATAATCCCGACAAACCTTTGGTGTTATCTGCATATTTTCGCTTTTTATATTGCTGTGGCGTCAGAACGGGTGAAGCAAGACTGCTTAAGACAGATAATGTAAATCTCGCTCAAGGCTATGCGGACATCATTAATACCAAAGGAGGCAAATCTCGCAGGCTGTTTCTCAGCAATGAGCTGATAAAATTATTTGACGAATTTGACAGCAAAATCAGCATTTATTACCCCAGTAGAACTTATTTCTTTCCCTGTAATGATAATGAACCCTACAGCAGTCAAGCAATTTCACGTGCTTTCAACAAAATATGGAGTGATGCCGGGCTTCCGAGAGGATGCAAACCTAAACCAAGAGCATATGATTTCAGGCATCATTTTGCTTTTGCAAATATCAACAGATGGGTCAAAAAAGGAATCAATGTTAATGGGATGCTTCCATACTTAATGAATTACATGGGACATTCGAGCATTGAGAGTACTTTCTACTACATACACCTTATTCCCGAGTTTTTCGGAGTCTATTCCGAAAAGACAAGAGCTCTGGAAAGCATGATTCCAGAGGTAGAATAATGGCGGGAACAAAAAGAAACAACGGCAATTTTTGGCCATTAGCACATAAATTCCTCGGTAGCTATCTTCCAAATGTACGCAATCTAAGTCAGAATACGATTGACGCCTACAAACAGTCATTAAAGGATTTCATTGACTATCTCGAAAAGCAAAAAGGCATTAAACGAAAAAACATTCCCATTGAAGCCTTTAATAGAAATACGGTTCAGGAGTATATGGCATATTTAAATACCCAAAGAAAGCTCGCACCAAAAACCTGCGGTCTGCGTCTTACGGCTATTAAATCATTTCTTAAATATTGTTCTGACGAGGACCTTCTATTTGAAGCACGTTTTCATGAGGTCTACAGCATAAACGGAATGAAATCAGTGAAGAAACCGGTCAAGTACCTTCCTGAAAACGCGATGAGCACACTATTAAAAATGCCGAAGAACGGCACGGATAAAGAACGCCGCAATCGGATGCTACTCATATTTTTGTATGATACGGCGGTCAGAGTTCAGGAACTGACGAACATGGAGTTAAGGGATTTGCACCTTAACAGAACAAGTCCGTTTATTACCGTCAGAAATGGCAAAGGTAATAAGCTTCGCAACATCCCACTAATGGCTAAAACAGTCAATCACCTTAAACATTACATTGCAGAGTTTCATCCCGGCAGAACGCCGGATTCAAACAGACCGTTGTTTTATTCAACAAGAGATAACTTGCCTCATAAATTGACGACAGATGCTATCAGAATCATCCTGAGCAAATATGTAGATATGGCAAGAGAGCTTTGCCCGGATATTCCTGAAAAAGTCGGCTGCCATACAATCAGAAAAACCAGAGCCATGGATTTATACCGAAACGGAATTCCACTTCCGTTCATAATGGAACTGCTTGGCCACGAAAGTGAAGCAACAACAAAAACGTTTTATGCTTTCGCTACTGTCGATATGCTTCATGACGCTATTGCTAAATCAAATCCGGAAATCGCCAACGATAAGCCACAATGGAAAAAACAAGAAATATTATCGCGACTCTACAGCTTTGATTAAAAAGCTATCCTAAAAACTATGCCGAATTTTTCGAAGAAAACCCAGTGACACAGCACCTTTTAATATTTTTCGGCATAGTTTCTTTTTCAACATAGTCACTGTGATTGGATCCACTTCTGTTCCTGTATCGAATGCTTTGCTATATGAACTTGTCCAGGGAGTCCAAACGCCGGAACTATTCTTATATTGCGTATTTTGAAATTCTGCATTTTCGTAGAGACAGTTGTTGCCTTCTGTACCATGGACTAATTTAACCTGAGTTAAAAGCATCAAACGAATATAAAATTATGAAAAAAATGAACGAAACACCGGGAACTCGTGTATATAGAGTAGGAGGTGAACATATTGGATGAACTTTTACAGCGCTGTAAAGAGAAAGATAAAGAAGCATGGGGATTATTGTTTGAAAAATACCATCGCCAGATATATCAAACAGCCTTGATTTTTGCCGGGAACCGTACATTAGCGGAAGATATCACCCAGGAAGCATTTATCCGGGCAGTTACCAAGATCAATCTATTTAGTCCATGCTGCTCCTTTGAAGCGTGGTTATATCGAACCGTGGTCAATGTAGCAAGGAATATGATCAGAAGTCATAAATGGACCAGCCTTTTTCAATCATTCAGAAAAGGCCCATTAAACGCTAGGGATACGTATGATCCTTTTGCGGTGCTTGAGGAAGATGAACAGAAAAAGATTCTGCGGGCTATTATCAGCGAACTGCCCTATAAGGTGGGGGAAGTGATCGTCTTAAAATACTTTAACGGTTTTTCCCAGGAAGAGGTGGCAGCAATTTTAGGGATTCCCGTTGGCACGGTAAAATCAAGGATTAATACAGGTTTAAACAAGATGAGGCAAAAAATCAAGGTACACCCACCGATTGAGGAGGTGCTGAAACTGTGACCGGGTTGGAAAATAAAATCAGAGAAGTGCTTCATATATCCTTTATGCACGAAGAACCCTCTACTCGTCTAAAGGAAAAAACCATAACGGCTCTTAATCAAATTTGCAGACCTGAGAGGAGCAAAAATAAGAAGTTTACCAGATGGGCTGTTGCCTTTGCAATAATATTTGCCTTTGTATTCTCTGTCAATTTGTTTCCCAGTTTTGCAGAAACTGTCGGCAAAATACCCTTGATATCAAATTTAGTGGAATTGATCCAATTTGATAAAGGCATGCATGCCATCAGGGAAAGGGATAAAGGTGTCGAAGAGGCGATTCGGAGCGGATATGGCGCCAATATAAATAAAACTGCGATAAGCAACGGTATTAGTTTCACCATCGACAATGTTATACCGGATCAAAAGCGCATGCTGATTTCCTTCTCTGTAGAATTGGATGAGGAAAAATATAAGGATGTAAAAAGTCTGTGGTTTAACAATATGACCTTGAGCGATGATCAAGGCCAAATTATTGTTCGCATTAAAGATGGCCAGATGGATTTGGCTACCATACAGGAAAACAATTGGATATCCAAGTGGATCATCGGCCCAGGGGAGGGGCAAGAAGGCTCAATGGATCGGAGCGGAACACTCGCTGGCTGGATGGAGGTTGTTAATCAGGGCCAAACCGGAGAGTTTCCTTCAACCATTACCATGGACATCAATGGATTCCGGGATGCCACCCACAGTTCTGGCCATGAAAGCACAAAAATTATTGCCGGCGAATGGAAGGTTGCATTTAGTGTTTCATCGAGCTTGGCAAATGCAAAGCCATTGATATATGAAGGAAAGGACTTCGTTATTAAAAAGGGCGGTTATGACCTTGTCTTAAAACTGGATTATGTCAAGGTTTATCCCACAGTGACCAGCCTTAAAATCGATGTTGTTGAGAAAAAGAGTGCTCCGTACCCGGGCTTCTTCTATGAGATGCATCTTGAGGATGAGACCGGGCGAATTTACAAGCATATGGACGATGAGATCCTCACCGACAGCGGCAATGTCCGGTCTCAGTTCGAAAGCGCATACTTTACCAAGCCAAAGGAGCTGTATTGGGTTATTGAGAGCCTGAGCAGCCATGATCCTGAAACCCAAATTGAGGAAGTAACTCCTGTAAATATGCGCGTTAAGATCTATTGAATAAATAGCATAGCCGAAAGAAAAGGGACTCTTGCAGTTATAAAAAAAGAGTTTCTTTTTTTTATATTTATATCATATGAAAGTTAACTACAGCACCAGCACAACACTGGACTCCCAACCACCCTGGGACATGCTGGTAAGAGCAGTGCGCGAACAGGGCGGACAGAAAGGGGGCCACACCTTTTCGAGGATTAAAAGTAGAAAAACAATATTAACATTCAAGATTAGCAATTTTTATTTTTAAAACAATTGATCAACACAGCATGTTTCTGTTGATTCAAATATCCAAGTATACTCTGCCTCTTCTAAAGCTTCCAAGTCAGCAGCTTCAGTCTTGTCGTTTATGGCAAAATATAATTGTTGACCTGCTTTTTTATCAACTTCGGTGGTAATAGCACTAAAGCCCCTGGTTTCCTGTATATTAAAAACCCCACAAATCCGCATGGTACAAGGGCTTGGGGGCTTTTTAACTCCGAATTGTAGTTCCAGTATATATGATTAGTAACATTATCCATAGGGTTAGGAAATATAAGCATATTATTCATAAAGGTTTTCCTTAGATTTTAACAAGTTATTCAGCTTTTTATCAAAAGTATATACCTCATGTTTTCCCAACTTGTGATAGGCATATAATAATGTATCTACGAAATCCAATTTCCTCTCGGCGTAAACCTTTAACGCTTCATTAACCATTCCAAAGTCGCTAACTTCTAAATTACCATATTCAAAAAGTTCTAATAAGACGCTGGTTATTTTTCTTCTTTCCACTTTGTAAAGCTTCTCCAACACATAGACAATCTCTGCTATAACTTCATTCGGAAGAAAGACCATATTATTCTCAAGTATTTCGGCGGCCTTCTCTGACAAATCATCCGAATCGTTTAATAAATACCTTAAAACAATATTGGCATCAACTATTTTCATGTTTATCCACCGCCGCCTTTGCCCATGCACCATCTTCCAAAGCCCGCAGTCCCTTGTTCTTGTACTTCTCTAATGAGCCTCTGGCTCTTTTCGGTTTCTGGTCTGTGCTGGCTTCCCCATGCTCATTCTCATAAGGAAAAATTAGTATCTCAACCTTTTTGTTCCTTAGGCTTTCGGGTATATCTATTATGCTTGCTAATATATTACTGTTCGCAACTTTTCTAACGAAGTCCAATAGGATTCACTCCCTTCATCTAATGAAAAAGAATGACAATTTTTTATTTATTCATACTACAATATATTATACCATTTGACGGTTTATTGTAATAGGTCAGGGATCAATATCCTACAGACCAAATGTTAGTTTAACTCTTAAACGTTATATAATCTAATTCCAAAGCTGTAGAAGCTTTGCAAGATAACTTTGAAATGGTTATGAAGCAAGGGATAAATTAAGGAACTAATTAGGATTTTGTTAGGGATAGTGATAAATAAATTTTCTAAAAAATTTGGAACCTTTCCCCTGACAAAGATAGTCTTTTTAGTAGAGGACCGGTCCGGGAGGTTACCAATTTACTGGGAGTATCGGGAAAGTTTGGGCAGCTTCACCATACAGATTCCTGAAGAATGAAATCTTAAGGTAAATTAGACGATAGAAATACAACCTAAATCACTTTTCTTTTATGCATAGGTTGACAATAATTTCTTTCCGCTGTAATATGATGAAAAACAGTATTACTGCAAAACAGTAGTAAATAGGAGTGAGCGTCATGGGTCAAGTAGTAGGTAATATAATCGTACAGAAGCGAGGTGTAGTGAGTCTGGGACTGCTAAAAGAACACAACATACCATTAAACGATGGAGATATTTTTCAAGTGCAAATAGAAGATGGCAAAGTTATTCTTATTCCTATGAAACTAATTCCCGCTGATCAAACATGGTTCTGGACTAGGGAGTGGCAAAAAGGCGAGAAAGAAGCAGAAGAAGATATAGTTGCTGGAAAGGTTAAATCGTTTGAAAACGCGGAAGACCTTCTAAAGGACTTAGATCAATGAAATTCCAAAGAACTGAACGTTTTAAACGAATGTACAAAAAAATGGATTCACAGCAACAGGACTTTATAAAAAGAGCTATAAATTTAATGTCGGATAATATTTATCACCCGTCTTTAAGAGTTAAGCGCATTCAAGGTACTAAAAGAATATGGGAAGCGAGCGCCACCATGGGACTACGCATTACATTTGACTGGGAAGAAGATGTAATTACTTTAAGAAACTGTGGAGAGCATGACAAGACTCTGAAAAACCCGTAAGAAACAAATGCTGAAAACAACTTGCCTGCCCGATAGGTTGTATCAATAAGAACGTGTTGGCGCGGTCATCTAAGCTGCGCCGAAATCAGCTTGTATACTAAATCGCGTTTTCAACCGCGTACTGCTGCGCATACGAGTCCTTCGGGTAAATGATCGTAAGGTTCTCGCAACCATCGAACGCCGTTTTGCCAATAAAGGTTACGCTGGCCGGAATGGTAATGGAGGTCAAGCCGGTGCAATTAAAGAAGGCCCCATCACCAATTTTGGTTACGCTCTCCGGCAAGGTGATGGTTTTAAGCCGGCTGCAATTTCCAAAAGCGCCGGCGTTTATTTCGGTAACGGTATCCGGTATGGTATAGGCGGTGTAGCTGACCGGAACATAGCAAAGCAGTTTGCCCTGGTGGATGATAACCGGTTCAGAAATACCGGTACGATTAAAAGCAGCTCTACCAATTTGGGTCACACTGGCCGGGATGGTGACGGACTTGAGTTGGCTGCACCACTCAAAGGCGTAATCGCCGATGGTGGTGACGCTGTCCGGAATGGTCATGGAAGTGAGGCTGCTTCAATTAGAGAATGCGTAGTCGTTTATAGTGGTCACGGTATCGGGTATGGTATAGCTGGTCAGTCCGGGGGGCACATAGTACAGCGTTTTTCCATCATTAATGATTACGGGAGAGGATAGTTTGGTCCCCGAAAAGGCATGGTTGCCGATGGAGGTCACACCGCTCCCCATCGTTACCGAGGCTAAGCTACTGCAGTCACTAAACGCAGAGGGGCCGATGGAGGTTACGCTGTCCGGGATGCTGACGGAGGTTAAACTGCTGCAACCAGCGAAGGCACCGTTGCCAATAGATTCCAACGTATCGGGAATTGTGACCGATGCCAAGCCGGTGCAATTCCCGAACGCACCCTCGCCAATGGATACGACCCCTTTGGGGATGGTCACTTCTGAAATGCCGGGGCGATAGCTGAAAGCCAGACCCCCAATGGCGGTAATGCCTAAATTGTCAGGAATATTGACGACCATCCCGACCTCTATGTCATCTGGCGGTGAATCGCCGACTTCAACCGGATCAGCCCCTGCGTAGCGTGTTAATACGCCATTTTTAACCACGAAATCACCTGTGTTTGTCTCTCCGGTACAACCCATACTGCTTAAAGCAACAACCAGCAACGCCATCATGGTTAACATACCAACAGTTCTTGGCAAAAATTTCATTCCTGTTCCTCCATATACTTCAGATTAGAAGATACTTGATAGCCCTGTTTTGTTGATAATTATAGCAACCCAATTCAATATATCACCGTGTCAGAATATAATGATTGACTTTCCAACAGTGTACCGGAAGCGTTATAAACTTTAGCGGTGGCGCATACCCGATAGCTGCCGCGGACAACATAATAATCCTCTTCTATTTTGGCGAGGGAGGCCCCAGTTGATGACGCTGACCACGACTTGATTGTGCTCCAGCCGCCAGCGTTGGATTTTTGCAATTGGACGGTCAGCTTGGTTGTGTGCGAACTGTCGTAAGCTGAAGCAAGCCCTGCGCAGGTGGCTGTCCCTAGCGAGTCGATTGACAAGTCCGGAGTTGACACCGAAATGTAGGTGAATTGAGGCGTTATTACGCCTTGTGTCCCTGGGTTTTTGGTCCTGTCAGCCGCGTAAGCCGTAACAGTCAAGAAAACGGCCATAAAGACAAGAATACCAATGCAGACGAATTTTTTCATAAACAAAAACCTCCTTAAAATATCTTTCATTAGAAAAGACAATCCAAGGAGGCTTTTGCAACAATTTTTCTATTTTTTTTTTTTTTGGGGGGGGGGAAATATTTCTTCTTTAGTTAATCTATATAGTTTACTCCCTCGGCCATCTTTATAGCCATGTCTTTCTCTATCTGTCCCCGAATCATGAACATTCGGTCTTGCATTGCCCAAATGATGGTAACCAGAGAGTTTTTCACTACCAGCGTTCCCTCATGCCCGTTGATACTGACTGCTTCAAAGACGGAAGCGTTTTCGGTATCCAGTGCGGGCTTGGTGCCTTCGCTTAATTCTGTATAAGTAACCAACGAGCCTTGCGGATTCTTAAATTCAATCGTTTTTAAAAGTTTACCATCGGAAACAGTCCTGACTTCAAATCCTTCCGGTATATAGGTCGGGACATAAGCTTGGCTCCAGTCTATGGTTGCACTGCCCCCCTCCGAACCGTTGCTGCTGTCCTTCAACTGAAAAGACGTATATTCCTTCTGAATATCCATTAGAAAATTCAACACCTTGACGCGCACTGCCTCCACGTTCGCCACAGTAGTAAAAAATATCGCAATAACAATCAGCATGGCGACTGCCGCTCTGTTTAAAGCTTGCCAAATGCTCCGCCGTCTGTCATAAGCCTGCGACTTTTTTAGCTGCGTATCCAGTTGTTGGCTGAATTTTTGGATTGCCGCTCGGGAAGGCAGAAATTCCGGGTCATTTTTCAGCTTTTCTTTTTCTTCCAGAAAAAGCCGGCCTTCTTTCTCTGCAACGTCGTGCATAATCAATTTAAACAGGCTGTCTTCATATTCCTCATAAAGTTTTTTGCGAACTTGTTCCGAGCTGTTATTCGGCACGCGTACTCATCTCCTTATCCATGAGTTTTTGGGCTTCTTTTCGGGCTCTTGTCAAATATTGCCGTACACTGCCGGGGGCTATCCCGAAAGTTTCTGCTATTTCCGCATCAGCCATTCCCAATATGTACTTAAAATATAATAGATCTTTCTGCTTCTCCGGAAGCCTTAATATGGCATTCCCCATCTCTTCCATTTCTTCATGATGGATAATCCGCTCTTCTATGGTGTCCTCAAGGTCAGGCACCTTTTCCGTTAGATCCGTGTCCCCTCCATAATACGCATGTTTTCTCTGGACACTTTTGTGTTTTATATAGTTGATGGCCACGCTCTTAGAAGTATAGACAACATAAGCGGCCAATCTGCAACTTTCCAGCGTTCGAATCAAAGATATTTTTTCAATTAATTTTATGAACGTATCGTTGATCAAATCTTCCACATTGTCCGCATCATGGGTAATATTGTAAACGGTCTTCCGCACGAGACCATAATAATCCCGATATAGGTTCAGCATAAAAGCCTTATTATCTTCGCCTTCCATTGCGGCGATTATCATCATAATCACTTAAATCACACCCTTTGCCATTGATTATATAGACATTTAGATGATAATTGGACAAAAAACAAAAACATCTTCAGTAAGCTAAAGTGTGACTTGAAAAAAATTATAGAAAGATTTTAAAAATAAGTATTGCAAAAGTGTTTTTAGATTGTCTATATAGATAAGAAAGCTATAAAGGAAAATATTGCATATCAAAAGTATACTTAATCCAATTTGATTTTAGACAATAATTACCACAATACCACCGTGTTGGACGCACCGCAGCTCCGTTCGAGCAGATGTTTCTTGAACTGTAGAGGGAAAAGAAGTTAACCTAGTTTTAATCAAAAGACAATATGGTTCTTGATTAACTTAACTTTCGGAGTTAAAGATTGATTAAAATCATGATAAAACAAATGTTTTTTTACAACAATAATAAGCAAAGCAACGCCGTATTCTTTTCCGTCTGCGCCCGAATCATAACATATGGTTATTCATCTCCCAGATGATTGTAACCAGGGAGTCTTTCACGACAAGCGTTCCCTCATGCCCTTACTTATTAAGGACCGGGTTTATGTGCAAAGATTACCATGATGGGCCGACATTCTATGCTACGATTTCTCTATTTTTAACGTCTATATTTATAGAGAATTTTGAACTCGATGCCGCACGTTAAACCGAATTTTAAACGAGAAGGAGAAGGGACATGCCCAAACTGAGAGAAATGTCTAGGCGGGGTAATTCCTCCGAACAAATAGTAAATTTACTCTACAACACAGGCTACAGATTAACCGGCAGTCATAGGAAAACCCAATAGCTATTAAAGGATGTTTTTAACGCATTAAACGGCAATATAAATTTAAACACAGCTTTGAAAAGCCTGTGTTTAATATACAGAAATAAAGCCACATCCAGCCCGGGTAAAAACTTACCTAAAGATAAAAGAAGCCCGCCGAAAAAGAACAACAGTACAAACAGAGTTCAGAAAGCCCTTTTAACGTTGCCGCCTACAGAAAGGCTGGTATTGGTTTTGCGAGAGATATTAGGGCTGGGTTATATCGAAATAGCAGAGATGACTGGCATAGAAAAAACGGCGGTAACCCGGCTGTTGAATACGGGACGGTGGGCATTGCGAAAACAACTAGTACCGCCTCCGGGGCAAAGCAGACAAACCGAAAAATATCCTCTTGCGAAGTAAGTTGCAATTGTGCAAGGAAAAGGCCAAATGAGCTTAAGGGGGGTCCCATTTGAAAAATATGCTTATATTGTGGAAAAATATCCCATTTGCTAATAATCATTCTGATGGTTTTATCTTTATTGATTACCATAGAAGATTTTTCTGTAGTAAGCCCTTTAAATTAGCGGTTTTAAGTTGCCGTACTGCGGGATTTTTTGCAGGTATGCAGTAAAGTTAAAAAGGTATTTGGGACATAGATAATTGTTTAACGTCAATGCCTGGCCTATTGGAAGCCAGTTTTCCAAATATGGAGATTCCGAACTAAAACTAAACACCTCGGCTAAAATTATAAATAGCTCGACCTATGTCCCTTTAAGATTTACCAGCGAAGCATTAAATATGAATGTGGAAAGGGATACTGTGACAAAAATAGTAATCATTAACAACAAAGATAAAAGTCCGGCAGAATACATAGCTACATTAACTTCCTGTTCAAATGCAACCTGAAAAGTAAAAAGCCAGCTAAATAACCCTACTCAGATAGAATCGTACGATCATTATCTATATTTTTTAGACAATTATTTAACAATAAAAATGTATGACCACGGGGAAATTTATGACCTTACAGCCTGGATACCTGAGTAACAGAAAATTAAAAAAGATCAAAGGTGAGGATAGCAGAGTGGAACTTGCTAAAGCTGGTGACGTTACAATCCTTGCGAGTAAACAAGCGGACGGTAATATGTTTACAAAAACTACCGTACGGACTAAAAATGGGGGGTTTTACAATGCTTAGGAAATCATTGCATAAAATAAAAAAGATGTTTTTCGTAGTTATGGTGCTTTTATTAATTGGTTTATCTGCAGCTTCGGCGGCAGAAAGTTTACCTAATCAACTTTCCTTGGAGCAGGTGGAACGGGTAGATTTTTCCCGGGCGGATACGGCCTATTTGTCATTCCCCGACGTTGAAAATGATCGGGAAAAAATATTAAGTCTCTTAAATATGTATAACCAGGCCTTTAAAACCATCGGTCCGGAGGGGCCGGTTGATTTTGGAGCTGACATCCCCTTTTTTATGAACGAAGTATCTATTTGCCTGAAAGATGGACAAAGTTTCTCCATATATCTGTATGATCAGGGAATATATTATATCACCGGGTATCAAGAGGACGGTCTTCATGGTTTTCAAGTGACGAACCAGGCTTTAGGGAAAAAATTTTATGACCTGGCCATGAGTTTGTTTGTGCCTGCCCGTGAAGTTACATTAGATTGTCGGGAGTTTAAATTAGGTGACCAGGTAACAGTCAGTTCCGATCATGCCCGGGGTGAAGCTCTTATTTTTCTTATGCCAACTTATTCTCCGTGCACCATTCCTTCCGCACCTGATCCTTATCCGATCCCGGAGGCCATTTTGTTGGACCGGGTGCCAGTGGAACATGATTGTTTTTCCCATACTTTTACACTTAAAGAAGAAATGGGTAAAAAAATGGATGGTTCGCCAGGACAAATCAGGCCGGGGGAATGGCAGCTGGTAGTAAGTTCCGGCGGGGGCAGCACCTTCTTGCCAGTGTTCATTTTACCCCCGGAAATTCCCACGCCCCGAGCAGTGGCCTACGATGGGGGCAGGGTGCTGGTTTGGCAGGAAGGGAAAATCCAATTTAACGCTCAGATTCATCCAAACGATCAGCCTTTGTTGATCAACAACAGCAAGTTTAACAGCAGTCCTATAACGTATATTAGTCTTAGCTTTTTAGGGCAATATCTGGGGGTGCCGGTGGAAAATGCCGGGGGCAAATTCATTCTGGGTGGCCCTGAACTGGGCTTGACCGTTGAACCGGATCGCAAGTATGCTCGGATGAACGGTACCATGCCCTATCTTTCCGGTATCATGGGGAAAAACGGTGGTGTGTGGCGGCTCCCCTGGGAAGAGCTGGCCAGGTTTTTCAGTTACCAGGTAAAATGGCTCGGCCCGGAAAAAGTAGTTTTCTTGCGCAATCAGAAAAGTATCCCGGATGAAATGCTGTCCGAACTTAATAAGCCACAGTTTAATAGTGATATAGTTCAGGGAGTTAAGATCAGCCTGGCTGGGGAAAACACCATATATTCTTCTGGAAAACCATATTTTGACCGCTCGGCTGGGAAGGTAATGGTACCTCTCAGGGACACAATCGCAGCTTTGGGGGGGAAATTAGTCTGGTATCCCATTGATTATGATAATAATGATCCTCTTCATAGCCGGCGGTTGGGGGCAGGGGTAATATCGTACATGGAGGTAACCCTGGGCAATCATGTATGGGGTTTATACCAGGGAACAGAAAAAAATGGATCCACTACTATGGTGCAGCTTAGACAGCTGGCCTTGGCGTTAGGATATCAACTAACCTGGGATAGTCAAAATATGCAGGCTAATTTAGTTGCCGGCAAATAGTTTCCTTTGTTTAATGGAGATAATTAGCTGTCAAAAAATACGGAAATGTTGAAAAAATGGGTTTATGTTCTTAGAAGGGAGCATTTAATTATGGGTTTTAAAGTCTGCACTGCTATAATTCTGACAGCAGTACTGTCGGTCTCACCTCTCTGGTCGACCAATACCGCTGCATACGCACGGGATAATGTCAAAAAGATGGTATTAACCCTGGGCAGTAGGGACGCTTTATTAAACGATGTCCCTTACCAGCTTAATGTTCCGCCTGTGCTGGTAAAAGGCACGGCATTTCTACCCGCCCGTTTTGTAACAGAGAAAATCCTCGGCGCTACAGTAAAATGGGATGCAACTACAAAGATTATGGAAATAACAAAAGATGAAATCAATGTTAAAATGTCTTTTAAAAGCAAACAGGCTTTGGTAAATGGTCAGAAAGTGGAAACAAGTAACCCGCCCTTTATAAAAGATGGGCGTACCCTGGTGCCGTTGCGCTTTCTTGCGGAAAACCTAAACATGAGCATTGAATTTAATGCTGTGGATAAAACCATTACCATCACTGAAGTTATACCTGATGAAGCCGTACCCGAACCCATTAACTTGCATGAGGATTCAATTCCATCAAAAATAGATCTTAAAGAAGTATCCAGAATTGAATTTAATCAAAGCGATAATCAATTTTTACCTCTTTTTGCCAATAAGGAAAAGGATAAAGATAAAATTAATCAATTCTTAGCTCTATATAACGAGGCTGTGTCCAAACTTGTTAAGGAAAGTTTTCATTCAGACCCTGTAAAGATGGGACATTCCGTCAAAGCATGTCTGAGACTTGTTGATGGCCAAAGCATTTACATTTCTATTATTGACGGTGGGTTCGTTCACCAAGGTGATCCCAGCCAAGGTTACTATCTCAAAGATGAAGCACTGTATAAAAAAATATCGGATATGATTACCGGATTCTTAATCCCAGTTAAGGGGATAACTATTAAACCTGAATCTGTTCATTTGGGAGAACCTCTTTATATAAATGCAGATTATATTCCTGGTGATAAGGCAAGCATTGAATTATTTCCTACGCATCCCGAAGAACTCAAAATGAGTTTAATTAATATTAAAACTTTGCCTCTAGTTAACGGAAGTATGGATTATAATTTTATCCTATCCGAACAAATAGGTACAACCGCAGACGGTTCACCCGGAAAGATCTGTCCCGGAGAATGGACTTTGATTGTAAGAACAGAGCAAATGGTGGGAGGTGGTAATTTTATTATCCTGGAATGACAAAAATAAAACCGAAAATGAAGGAACGGCTAGCCTTCTCATGCCATCGTACGAGTTCGTATCCAGCTACTCGTCAAGGTTTATGAGATTATTAATAAGTTCGGTTAAACTTATCAGGCTTTGGGATTGCCAATATGGTGCTTTTCAAAGCTTTATGCGCTGGTTATCCTTTGATTAAAAGGCAGGTGCAGCCTCGCCGTATAAACTTTCCCACTAAATCAGAACCATGCTGGACGCACATAAAAAGGGAGTACAAAAATCTGTACTCCCCAGAACCATAGTAAGAAATCTATATATTTTTAACCTTGATTTAATCTTGTACTCATGGGCACTACGGAATATACGTAATAATCTGCTGCGTTAACCTTTATAAGATTATCAGTTAGAATGGTACCGTCCCAGCTAATGTATGAACCATTACTTTGCCGGATCTTTAAGTAGGAAAATGAAGCTTGATCGTGTTTAACCAGTCCGGTATAATCTTCGCAACCGTGTACCTGTTTAACCTTCGTAGGTGAAGATAAACCTCCATATACTGGCAGGGTACAATAGGTGGTTCCATTAACCTTAAAAGTAGCAGTTCCATCTAAGTTATTAATTAATTCAATGGAAACTCGATCACCTGCATTTGGCTGGGTTGTCATAACATTACTTCTCCAATAGTTGGAGTTTCCGCCGCTTGCTTTATAACCTGTGTTTAAAAACTTTTTCCATCCAGCGGTAGAATAGGAAAGACCACCTTCAGCTTTATCACCCAGACCAATGAATAGGTCAAAATAGTCACTATTACCCCCTACCGCGGGGTTAGCCGGAATAACAACATCACACTTTATCCCATAATAATTGTTTGTAGTATAAACTTTTACGAAACTTTCCCCCGTAGCCATAATATATCTCTCCTTTTCAATAATTTTAAGAAAGACCACTGAAGGAAACGAAGGAATTTTATGGCCGTTCCCAAACTCATAAAATTACTTTTCAGTTGACCCTCTCACCTATTAAGGTAAATTAGACGATAGAAATACAACCTGAAATAAAAAAAATCCCTTCTCCTTTTTATTGGATAAGGGATTTTTAATCCGACTTCTTGAAAAGTTCAATTAACTTCAAAGTCATGCTTTGTATGGCGTCTTCCCGATCTGTATGAATATATTTACTTAAGGCTAAAATATCTTCCTTGAAAAACGCCAGCAGTTTGAGGATTGCCTCTGCATCGTTTTGTTTAGCTAACGATAACAGTTTTAGGAACTCAGTTTCCGACATAGTGATTGGAGGGCCTTTTTTTTCCATTTATTCACCACCTGTTGGCTAATGTTCATTTCTCTGGCGACTTGAGCCTCCGTTTTGTTATCAAAGTAAATTTCATAAATAATTCTTTTGCGGATATCCGAAGGAATTGAATCAAGTAACTGTTGTATTAATATTTTTTTATCTGAATGCTCTGTGAAAGGATCGCTATGGCTGAGATTGTCTTTTAGGGGAAGCTCATGTTTCAACTTAGACCTGGTTTTATATTGCAAACGCTAGGCAATGCGTTTTAATTCCCTTCTGTAAGAATCGATAACGTTGGATTCATTGCTCATATTATCTCCTCCCTATTCTACAGTTCTTACTATATAGGGAGATTTATAGATTAATTTAACAACCAAAAATAATGCCCTTTTGTGTCGGTTCCATATTTTGTTGGTTGTTAAAAGAGCTATTTATTTCCTTAAAAGTAAGAGCCGTTTATTTAAAGATGGGAGAGAAATTTATGAATATAGAAGAAATTATCTCAATGACTGCAAACGTGGGGTTTCCGGTTGTATTATGCTTTATATTGCTCCGCTATGTACTTCAAACCATGGCGGAAAAATTGGATCAACTCAATGATTCTCTGAACAAACTTAACGAAACGATAAAAGAGATGAACGTGAAGCTGGAAAATAAATCTTATAATTTAATAATAGCTGATTTTATTTGATGACGTGGTTTATTATGTATCAACTCAACTCAGCAACTGTGCCATAACGAAGCATTTTAAACTAGCTTATATTGTTACTGTAGGTACTATTTAACATTTATGACGTTAACAAATGTATAAATGTTTCCAACTGGATGCGAGAACTTGTCGTATTTATCCGACAGTATCCGACGAAAAAATACTGGTGTTGAAATACCTAAAAGCTGGAACAAAATTATTCTTCTGCTCGTCGATAAAAATCAAAAAAATCCCTTGTCCTCTTTATTGGATAAGGGATTTTAAATCTGATTTCATAAGAAGTTCAATTAATTCTAAAACTATACTTTATTGGCTTTTATTGTACTGTAGGGATTACAAAAAAATTTCAAATTCAATCCTACTATTTCTTCATTTTCAGCGTCTATATTATAGAAGGGAGTGAATCAGGTGGATATACCGGAGGAAATTATCGAACGTGTGCGCCATAAAGAAGAGCAAGCGTACGAGGAATTATTCCAGCTTAGTTGGGACCAAGCTGTACGAACTTGCTGGCTCATTCTAAGGCATCAACACGATGCCGAGGAAGTCGCCCAGGAAGCGTTTCTTAAACTCTATGTACATAGACAACAATTACAAGATGTACGCGCGTTTCGCAGCTGGTTCTACCGAATTTTAGTGAACACAGCCCTGGACAAAGTACGCAAGCGGAAGACCGTTATAAACATTGACGAAATTCGTCTTTCCAGCCAAAGCGACGATATCCAGCAGGCTGAACGCCGAATGCTCATAGACGAGGCCATGCGGCATCTCTCATATGGCGAGAGAACCGCCGTCGTCTTGGTACATTTCATTGGATGTACGGAGGCCGAGGCTGCCGAGGCCGCCGGATGGAAACTGGGAAAGCTCAAATATCGCCTGAATCGTGGGCGGCGTGTTCTCGCTCGGGAGATAAACGAGGAAATAAAAAACGGGGTTGACAAAGGGGGGGTTCAGTATGTCTGACATATTCCGCAAGGCGTTAATGGAAGATGCTGCCCGTATAAATGTGCCTCAAATGACATGGAAACAAGTCAAACAGGGTCACAGGCGCGCACGTGGAAAGGCTGACTGGAAACGCCGGCTACTGGTCTATGCCAGTGCCGCGGCACTGGTAATCATAGTCATTGGCGGTTTAGGCTTCGTTTCACCCGTAATGTCCAAGGCTTTGCAAAAAGTGCCAATCATTGGTGAGTTATACTGGTCGGATAATCCTAAGCTCAGCCAGTATGCATCAGAACCTGACCTGTCGGTAACCGACAAGGGAATAACCTTTTCTGTGCAAAAAATCTATTACGACGGCAAGCGGCTAAATATGCTCTATGCCATTCAGGTACCCGAGGGGTATATACCTGCCCCGGATGTACAGCTTAAAATATTACTTGATATTGATAATAAAGTTCAGCTGAACGGTAAACCTCTTTGGGATTATTCAGGTTTTAAAATTCTGGGCGCCTCGTCCACTGATTCGCTGGTATCAAAAAATATGTACGGTGGATATTTGTCTTATCACCTGGCATCTGATCAGACAATACCCCAGGATAGTGTACTGACCATTCCTGTTAAACAGATAGGCATGGTAAAGGGAGACTGGACATTATCTGTCCCGGTTTCCGGTACGGCAATAAATAGTGGCGCCGAAACTATGTTTCCACAGAATGCAAGCACCAGCTATGATGGAATGACACTTACCGTCAGTAAAGTAATCAAAGGGCCGGTATATACCGACATCACCATGCAATTGCGCCAGGGATTACGGGCGGATGGCAAGCCGGTAAGTAAGACGAGCCTGCTTGAAGATTTCGGGTTGCCGATGGAATTCCGTATTCTCGACACAAACCACCAGGTCATTAAGCTGAGTTCTCCGAAAGTTAACGATCAACATTTTAAGGAGGTCGGGAATGAAAAAATTTGGGACTTTACAATCGAATGCAAAACTCCATCCAGCGACGTAAAGGCCATTGTTATCGAACCTATTTTGATGGTTCTTTATGAAAAGGGTGTAACAGAGGGCAACTGTCCAACGATGCCGCAACTGGCTGTTACTGTTCCACTTAATTGAATATCCTATATTTACGGCAGCACTTGAATTAGCCGGCGATCAAAAGGACTGTCATAGTACACAGGATATATTTTAGATTGCGTATGGTTCTCCGGAGTCATGGAAACGGCCCGCTCACTTTAGGTGAGCAGGCCGTTTCCCGGGTTGTCGCACCAATTTAATTAGAGATGGTGACGGTGCCGATCACCCAATCAGAAGCGCTTCTCAAAATAAGTTGATAATTTCCAGCTATCATGTTCGTAAACACGGTAGACCGGTTACTTGAAGTCACTGTGTGAATAGGAGTGTTATTTCCGGTATTCGGGTTATGCAATATTAACCCAAGCGCCCAGTCCGATACGTCGCTTCTGGCATTTGAAATAGCTACCGACACGTTGCCAGCCACATAAAACGTAGAGCCATCATGGGGTACCGTGTAATTCGGATATGCGTCGAAAGGATAACTATATTGAGCCACTGCAAATACCTCCTTTCCTATAATTTAAAAGGCCCCTGAAGGGAGCGAAGGAATTTTTTTATGGCCGTTCCCAAACTCATAAAATTCCTTTTCAGTTGACCCTCTCACTTATTAAGGTAAATTAGACGATAGAAATACAACCTAAATTATAAAAAAATCCCTTCTCCTTTTTATTGGATAAGGGATTTTTTAATCCGACTTCTTGCAGAGTTCAATTAACTCCAAAATAATACTTTGTATGACGTATTTCCCGCTCTTAAAGATTGTATAAAAAAATTTCAAATTCAATCCTACGATTTCCCTATTTCCAACGTCTATATTTATAGAGATAGTAAATTTAACGATCGGCTTACTTTGCAGTTGAGAGGTGTGAGAGGAGAGTGTCCAAGGTTAATTTAGAACTTGATGCCGCATGTTAAAGCGATTTTAAACAAGAAGGAGAAGGGACCATGCCCAAACTGAGGGAAATATCTAAACGGGGTAATTCCTCCGAACAAATAGTAAATTTACTCTACAACACAGGCTACAGATTAACCGGCAGTCATAGGGAAACCCAAAAGCTATTAAAGGATGTTTTTAACGCATTAAACGGCAATATAAACTTAAACACAGCTTTGAAAAGCCTCTGTTTAATATACATAAATAAAGCCACATCCAGCCTGGGTAAAAACTCACCTAAAGATAAAAGAAGCTTACCAAAAAAGAACAATAGTACAAACAAAGTTCAGGAAGCCCTTTTAACGCTGCCGCCTGCAGAAAGGCTGGTATTGGTTTTGCGAGAAGTATTAGGGCTGGGTTATGTCGAGATTGCAGAGATGACTGGTATAGAAAAAACGGCGGTAACCCGGCTGTTGAATACGGGACGGTGGGCATTGCGAAAACAACTAGTACCGCCTCCGGGAAAAAGCAGACAGCCCGAAAAATACTCTGTTGCGAAGTAAGTTGCAATTGTGCAAGGAAAAGGCCAAATGAGCTTAATGGGGGGGGGCTATTTGAAAAATATGCTTAAAGATTGTGGGAAAATATCACATTTGATAATAATCATTCTGGTGGTTTTGTCTTTACTGATTATAGCTACAATAACTTCCTGTTCAAGTGCATCCTGGAAAGTAAAAAGCCAGCTAAATAACCCTACTCAGATAGAATCGTACGATCATTATCTATATTTTTTAGACAATTATTCAACAATAAAAATGTATGACCACGGGGAAATTTATGACCTTATGGCCTGGATACCTGAGGAGCAGGAAATTAAAAAAGGAACCATAGAAGACTTTTCTGTGGTAAGCCCTTTAAAATTGGTGGTTTTAAATTGCCAATATGAACAGGGTGTCGTACAAGAATCTACTCTCAACTTAATTGATGTTGAAAAAAAAGAGATAAAAAAGATCTTCTCTAAAAAAAAGCCGCCAGCACTACTGTCCAACTATAATTCATTAGATGTGGATCAAAAAGGTAATTTTTATCTCTCTTCAGCCAAACAGGTGTTAAGAATGACGCCTGAGGGTAAAGAAAATGTAATTTTTGATTTTGATAACTTGCCATCCAATCAACGTCAACAAGATGCATATTTTAGTAAACTTTTAGTAGGCAAAAATGATCATCTTTTTGTTGTATTACAAAATAATACTCACCCGCCACACTATAATGATTTTAGTCGGGTTGTTTTAGAACTAAATAGCAGTGGGGATATAATAAATACATATAAACCTCAGGATATTCTAAAAACTAGAGACCCATGGGTGCCAGTATTAGAGTATGAAGATGATTCGTTATTTTTCAGGCACGCTTGGGAGCTATACAGGTATAGGCTGAGTACTGGCATTTTGCAACAGATTTTTGACGGAGCTTTAGATGAGATGTATTATTGGGAAGTGGTAGATTTGATTAAGACAGGTGACGGGGAATACGTTTTGTTAATTACAGATTCAGATACAGGAAACTGTACAAGGGTGTGGAAACTGTTGAAAGATGGCACACCGATAGCCAATTTTATTAGTACTGAAGTCACCAGAGATTAAAATCAGAAACAAAAAAGAAAAGGGGGGAATGCTCCCCCCTTTCATTAACCGGTATAGATATAAGCCAGCACTGGTCGGTGATCAGAAATATCAATTGGCAATACTTTACTCTTTTCTTCTTCTATTTGCCAGACCTCGTTTAAACCAAAAATCAATCTTTCTCGGTTTGCCCGGAGCATCCGGCCAGCAATTATTTGTACACACACCTCCAGGTCCAGTATCAGCCATGGGAAATACATTCCAAAGCATTTTGTTGTAAGTGTCTGATGAACCTTCTTTATCATTCAGGTCGCCACCAATAATCAATTTCTTATCTGAATAACCGTTGTTGTATAACTCGTCCTTTATCTGTTGAGCCTGATTTTCGCTATCGCCTTCCAAACCTAAGTGGAATGTTCCTGCATACAGGTAGGTGCTGCCAAAATCCGCACGGGCGAGAAGAAAGCTGCGATCTTCTTTGTCCTTTACTTTAGGCATGTAAACTGTTAGGGCAGTTGTCAAGGGGTATTTGCTTACAATCGCGTCATGGGAGAATCGCCCGAAAAGTGTAAGAGATATAGAAAACGAGATACTCAAGAGTGACAAATTCGCATGGGAAACCAGGATGAAACATAACTTAAAAATCGCTTTAGAAAAATTCAATCACTATATTTCAATCGGTGGAAGGTACTATCAAATTTCCGGAGGTCCAGCATCTGACAAGCATCAAGATCCCAGTACAGCCTATATTATTTATGATTTCCCTTGCCAGATTGACGGACAGTGGGTATGGGGAGAGGGTAATAATCCGACTGCAAAGGATATGGCCAGAATCAAGATAAGACAAACCATATTTGGCTTAATTAGTCCTACCAGACCGGCTAATGGTTCGACTATAGAAGAAGGTTATATTCAAAAAGTATTAATAAAAGAGCTTGGATCAAGTAGAGAGGAAGTAGACTATTTAATCAAATTTTATCAGGATTATCAAAAAACGAATTTTAACTAGAAAAGAGCAGGTATGACCTGCTCTTTTCTAGTTAATTTGATACTATCTGGCGCAAGTTTTCATTGGAAATTTCTATTTCAGTTGACCCTTTCACTTATAAAGGCAAATTAGACGATAGGAATACAACCTAAAATCAAAAAAAATCCCTTTTCCTTTTGTATAGAATAAGGGATTTTTTTATGGTCTCTTGAAAAGTTTAATTAATTCCAAAACTACACTTTATTGGCTCTTACTGTGCCGTAAGGATTATAAAAAATTTTCAAATTCAATCCTACGATTTCTCCATTTCCAACGTCTATATTATAGAAGGGAGTGAATCAGGTGGATATACCGGAGGAAATTATCGAACGTGTGCGCCATAAAGAAGAGCAAGCGTACGAGGAGTTATTCCAGCTTAGTTGGGATCAAGCTGTTCGAACTTGCTGGCTCATTATAAGGCATCAACACGATGCCGAGGAAGTCGCCCAGGAAGCGTTTCTTAAACTCTATGTACATAGACAACAATTACAAGATGTACGCGCGTTTCGCAGCTGGTTCTACCGAATTTTAGTGAACACAGCCCTGGACAAAGTACGCAAGCGGAAGACCGTTATAAACATTGACGAAATTCGTCTTTCCAGCCAAAGCGACGATATCCAGCAGGCTGAACGCCGAATGCTCATAGACGAGGCCATGCGGCATCTCTCATATGGCGAGAGAACCGCCGTCGTCCTGGTACATTTCATTGGATGTACGGAGGCCGAGGCCGCCGAGGCCGCCGGATGGAAACTGGGAAAGCTCAAATATCGCCTTAATCGGGCACGACATATACTTGCCCAGGCTATTAATAAGGAAGTAAAAGGAGGCGTTCAGGATGTCTGACATATTTCACAAAGCATTAACAGAAGATGCTGCACGGATCAATGTATCCCATAAGACATGGAAACAAGTCAAACAAAGCCGTGGACGCAAACGTAAAAAAGCGAACTGGAAACGTCGACTGCTTGCTTACGGAGCCTATGCTGCAATATTATTAATCATGGCGATTGGTATCTCTGGTTTCGTTTCACCGGTGATGGCCAAGGTATTGCAAAAGGTACCCATCATTGGCGAGTTATACTCGTTTACTAACATCCCTAAACTAAACCAGTACGCGTCGGAAGCTAACCCATCGGTAACTGACAAAGGAATTACCGTGTCTGTGCCAAAAGCCTATTACGATGGCAATCAGGTGATATTAATTTATGCTATTCAGGTGCCGGAAGGGTACGAACCGATTGATGTTTCACAAATAAACCTTACTGTGGCAAAAATTCTATTGAACGGTAAACCGCTTCCTATTGATGGTGCCACGGGGAAAGATTATTTGGTATTGCCAAATACGTACCGTGGTGATATCGTTTGGTACCTATCATCTGATCAGGTGTCCCGAAGCGGCATGCTGACGATTCCTATTTACCAGGTAGGTACAATAAAAGGAAATTGGACATTATCTGTTTCGGTTTCCAGTGAAGCGATAGATAATGCCATTGAAACATTTCATCCAAAGGATGCAAGCAAAACCCATGATGGGATTACAATCACTGTTAACAAAGTAAATAAAGGGCCGGTATATACAACCATTTCAATGCAAGTACGCCAGCCACTACAGATGAACAACAGACTCCCGATTTACATGCCTTTAAACGGTATGGAATTTACCGTTTATACATCAAGCCATAAACCACCCATTTACGAAGGGTTCACAGCTATAAATCCCCCGAAAGAAGTCGGAAATGAAGTAGTTTGGGACGATCTAATACTTCGATGTTTAACACCGCCAGATGATGTAAAGTCCATTATTGTTGAACCTGTTTTGGCGGTTATGTACGAAGAGGGTGTCACAGAAGGAAGCTGTCCAAACATACCACAACTGGCCATTACTGTGCCAATTAATTGAATATCCCTAAAATAACGCTTCCGACAATATTTGGATTAACTGGTTACTGCAGGAACCGTCAGATATGTTGAATTTTGTTGTGCATGCTTAATGATCTCGCGTGTTCCTTAAGTTATGGAAACGGCCCGCCCACTGCAAGTGAACGGGCCGCTTCTTGTGTTATCACGCAATTTACCCAAGATACGTATACAACATGTAGATAGTACCGGACCAAGAGGTTGAAGGATCAGCGTTGACAACGTATATTCTATAGTTTCCATCAACCAGATCCGTAAAAGTGGTGGACGGGTTGCTCGAAGTAACAATATGAGTGGGAGTATAATAAAGAGTTATGGAGTTTGGCCGCTCCTCTCCCTATGCTCTTAAGATGGACTTACATCGTAAGCCATATGCTAATAATAATTATATGAAAAGCGTGACACTATGCTCTTGAGATTTCTAAAACATCTACCCTTAATTTCACTGGGTTCGTCGGGTGGTAGGAACCTCAATTTGGGGGTAAACTGTCAAATTCGATTCTAAAAGTATAATAGAAAAAGTTGGTGGAAATTATAATAAAGCAGAAACAAAAAGGAGTGTTAAAAATAGTAGATTTAATGGATAAAGTCCAAAAAGTAGCTGATATGGGTAAGTCAACCAAGGAAAAACAAAGAATTATTAATGTAGTTGAAGTTTTTTATATTTGGGATGTTTTAGTCAGCAAGTTGGATGCCTTGGAAACCTTGCAGATTTTTGAACATATGATCGAAGATAATGATTTAATAATCATAAAAAATAAGGTCAAAGAAGGCCTTGTCGTAGGAATTGAAGATATGGAAGCATTAATGCGCGATTATGATTTGCCTTTTCCCATGAGACCGCCGGCAGATGTAAGTTCGACGGTTCATATAGAGTCTATTAGCGACAGGGACATTTTTCAAATGTTCTATGAAGTTATTGCTGCATTTTTTCCTATTCTCGGCATCGGCTTTATGCAAAGTACCACCCCTGACGTCAGAAAAGGCTTAAAAAATCACTTAATCTTGACTATTGAATTACAGGAAATGTTGGTTGAATACGGTAAATTAAAAGGCTTTTTGAATCAACCGCCTGTCTATCGTCCATAAAATTTAAAAAATGAGGTTGATATCATGAAGATATTCAAGTACATTGGAAAAATCTCTGAATTAGACAAGTCTCTCATGGATAAACAAGAAAATATAAATGTAAGTGAGGTTTATCATCTCTGGAATCATTTGATGCAGAGATATAACGTCATTCATGTTACCAATCTTTTAAACAGCTTCGTTAAAGATAATGATTTAAAGTTAGTTCTTAATTCCGGCAGCAAGACTCTTACTAAGCATATCAAGTTATTAGAAAAAGAGCTTTTGAACTATGGCATTCCTTTACCTAATAGGCCACCAAAAAATGTTCAAAAGACGGTAAATGCTGAGTTGATATCTGATAAACAGATTTACAGACGGATACTAAGAGGCATTCAAGCCTTTTTACCGGTTCATAACATGGCCTTTATTCACAGTACTTCACCGAAAATTAGGGATTTATTTATGTCTTTTATGGTCGAAGAAATGAAAATATATGATAAGTATCTCGAATACGGTAAAATCAAGGATTACTTAATTAAACCACCCGTCTACAGGCCTTAGTGATAATAAAAATGTACCGGAGGAAATTATCAAAACGGTTGAAGCTACTCGCTCAAACCGTCACAACCAAAGGAAAAAGCTGATCGGAATACCGGAAAAGATAACGGAAATCAGTACCCCATCTACGAGTGAACATACCGCCAACGAACCAAGTAACCCGGAAAATGCCGGTATAACCCAACAAACTGCTACTGGTAAAGACTTTGCCCAAAACCTTAATATACGATTTTTCCCTGACGAAGATGCCCTGATACTAAAGAAAACCGAGACCGCCGGACAAATCACTCCATATAACGATTTGCTGCTGCGCCGCCAGGCTCTGCAACTGTCACTGAGCCCGGGCTTTGATACTTTACTGTCACTGTCTGCGGTGCGCAACGTTCAGCCATTGGAATACCAGCAGCAGACGGTGCGCCATGTGCTGCGGCACCTGCGCGGGCGTGCTTTGCTATGCGACGAAGTGGGTTTGGGTAAAACCGTGGAAGCCGGACTGATTATGATGGAATACCTGCTCCGGGGCCTAATACGCTGGGTGCTGATACTTACACCTCCCACCCTGGTGGAGCAATGGCGTGAAGAAATGTATACCAAGTTTAACCTGGATTTTATAACCTATGACAGCGCCGCATTTAAATCAGAGCCCAATCCCTGGAGTACATTTCCTCACATCATCGCCTCTTTAGATACCGCTAAACGGGAAAATCACCGCCGGCAGGTATTGGAAGCGGAATATGATCTGGTTATCGTTGATGAGGCACACCACTTGAAAAATAGTCGCACCAAGGCTTACCAACTGGTCAGTCATCTCAAGAAAAAATATATTTTACTGCTTACAGCCACACCGGTGGAAAATGACCTGGGCGAACTGTTCAATTTAATTACCTTACTGCTGCCGGGACAGCTGGAAACAGCGGCCTCATTTAAACGCAAATATATCACCCGGGGCAACCCGCTGAAAGTAAAAAATTCCGTGGATTTAAAGCGGTTGGTACGTGAAGTGATGGTGCGCAACCGGCGCAGCGAAACCGGGGCCATCGCCTGCCAGCGCCGGGCTGAAGTGATTGAGGTAACCCTGTCTCTGGCGGAAAAAGCATTTTATCAACGTTTGACCACCTTTGTGCGGGGGTACTATACCCCGGGTGCCGATAAGCCCGCCGCGGGGGTAAACCGGTTTGTATTAAAAATGCTGCAGCGGGAGGCGGGCAGCAGCCTGGAGGCTCTTGTTACCACCCTGGACCGCATGTCTGCCAATCCTGAGCAACCGGCACCGCTGCGACGGGTTTTTAGTACACTGGCAGCCCAGGCCAGGGAGATTAAGGAGCGTTCCAAAGCCGACACATTGGTACGTCTGCTGGAGCAAATTAATGATCAAGTGGTGGTATTCACCAGTTTTCGGGAAACACAACGATCATTGTCCACTCTGCTGCGTGACCGGGGCTTTAAGATTGCTGAACTGCACGGAGATATGCGGCGTTTAGAAAAGGAAGAGCATGTACAGCTGTTCATGAGCGATGCCAGGGTGCTGGTAGCCACCGAAACAGGCAGCGAAGGGCGCAACCTGCAGTTTTGCCGCAACTTGATCAACTATGACCTGCCCTGGAACCCCATGCGCATTGAACAACGTATCGGACGGATTCACCGTCTGGGTCAGACCCGCAACGTGTATATATACAATCTTTCCGCGGCCGGGACCATCGAATCATATATTCTCGAGCTGCTGGACGCCAAGATTAATATGTTCCAACTAGTGGTGGGCGAGCTGGATATGATACTGGGCAACCTTAAAGAAAAGCGGGATTTCGAGGATATTGTCATGGATATCTGGTCCCGTTACGCTAACGAACAAGAGCTGAAACAACAAATGGACAACCTGGGTGAAGAACTGATCTCGGCCAGGGAACATTACCGGGTGGTCAAAGAGCTGGATGACCGCCTGCTGGGGGAGCTTTTGCCCGATGAATAACCAAAATAGGCTTGTTTTACAGGACTTTATGGAATCTCTTTTGAAACGATCCGGGGCGCTGGTGGAACAAACCGGCTATGGTTTGCTGGAGACAGTGCTGCCCGAAGAATTGTCGGCACATTTCAAGGATGACCACCTGCTGCTGGCCTTCGATTACGAAGTGGCGGGAGAAAACCCCGGCAGTACATTTGTCACTTATGGCAGCAGCCTGCTGGATAACGCTACTGATTTGGCCCTGGGTTACGGACACTATACCAGTTTGTTCCGGCCCCAAATCGGCGTCACCCCGCCCCGCAACCTGGAGCAGCGGGTAATGGCCGGCCTGGAATTTCTACGCTGCCGTCCGCCCCGTGTGATCCACCAGTGGATGGTGGATCATGTATTTTTTGAGTTTAACTTTCGCTGTATATTCCGATCCTTTGAAAAAACCGAAGCTCTGTTACCGGTGGTCATAGACGGTTACAGCGGCCTGCCCAAGCTGTCCTTCTCCGATTTATGGAAATATATAGTACCCGTTACCAAACCTGATTACCGTTTGCCCAAGGCGGATATGCTGCTGCTGCCCCAACTGCACCGGCGGGCCTGCCGGCAAGTTGAAATGCAGGTGCGGCAGCTGGCGGAACCGGTATGCCAGTCGGCAGCCGTTTTAAGGGAAAAGGAACTGGCTAAAATAAGCAGTTATTATGAGCAATCCGCCATTGAAATTGAGCGTAAAATAAGCGCCATAGACGATACGTTTAAAAAGAGCCGGCTGGAAAAACAATTGGCCGCCACTTTACGTGACCGCCAGCTGCGGGAGGAAGATGTTGCCACTCGCTATGCCGTGGAAGCGGAGGTGTGCCTGGACCACCTGGTAGCCTACCACCTGCCCTGCGTTCACATTAAGCTGGAGGTGCAGCACAAAAACAAGTCATATAATCAAATTGTTGTCTATAATCCTTACAGCAACGATATTGAAGACCCTGCCTGCCCCGTATGCGGCGAACCGGCCCGGCGACTAATACCAGGCGATGCCGGGCGGCTGATTTGTATCGCCCATGGAAGTGAATAGCCCGGCATCTAATGGGCTTTTGGAATTGGATACAGCGAAACCTATGACAGGATTATAAATGGTGATCAATGGTTACTTTTTTCAACATGTTAAAGCCACTTCTGTAGGCCCGCACTTTTTACAGCCTCTATTATTTTGCTTTTCCATTCCTAAAATTACTCCTTTATTACTAAGATGAATTTGCTAATATTATGTTGCATTTTCTTTAGGGATAGTGACAAATCAAAAAAATTATTTTGTTGGAACCTTTCCCCTGACCAAAACAGTCTTTTTAATAGAGGACCGGTCCGGGAGGTTGACAATTTGCATGAACGTAAATTTTTAGAACTGTTACACCAGGAAGAGGGAAAACTTTTTTACATTGCCTGGGGAATCCTAGGCCAGGAAAGCGATGCTTGGGATGTATTACAGCAAACGGTGGAGAAGGCATGGCGCAATCGTAACAAGCTTAAGGGAGGTAATTCTGCCTTCCCGGCCTGGATTCGCCGCATTCTGATCAATCAATGCTTAGATACACTGCGAATTAACAAAAAAACTATACCGGTTGAACCTTCGGATTTGGTTGAAATGCTATCTGGTGAAGTTATACCGGAAGGATCCGCCATCTGGGAAGTGGTCGCGTTGCTTGATCAGGAACACCGACAGGTGTTATTCATGCGCTACCTGGGCGATCTGGCATTGAAGGATATAGCTATGGAACTTCAAATACCCATCGGTACTGTAAAATCTCGGCTTAATAGAGCTTTAAAACGTTTGAAGGAAAAGTTGGAAGAAGATGAAGGGCCAAGGAGGGAACTCCATGAACTTCGATAATCTATCCCCGGAGCAGGAAAAAAACATCCGGGAAAAACTAAACAGCTGGGCAGCAGAGAATAAATTACCTGCGGTAAAATCACAGCGGTTGGAACAACTGGTGAGTGATCTTGCTCAAAAGGAAAAAAGAAATCAACGCTTCAAAATTCTGGGCAGTTTAGCTGCAGCCGCAGTAATCTTTATAACATTTATTACTATTTCACCCGGCATGCGCAGCTGGGCGGTGGAAAATTTATCGGTAGTAGGACGATATATCACCAACTGGTCCGGCATTGAAAAGGGGTGGCAATGGGCTGAAGAGCACGAAATGTTTCAAGAGATCCTGGCGGCCAAAACAGATCAAGGATACACCTTCCGGGTGCACCGTATACTGGCCGACCCGACTCAGACAACGATAATCTATACCGTGGAAGGTAACAATCCCACTAGTATTACGCGGGGATTTAGAGGACATGATATTCTTTTTAACGGTCGAACCTGGGCATCCGGCATGGGTGCCAGAGGAGATATCATGGACGGCGTATTCGTGGGCAGCATAGAGCTCAGTGATGGTTTACCGGAGGAAAGCGGTACTTTAAAACTTCAAGTACGTCAAATCGGTAATGTAAAAGGAAACTGGGATGTATCCTTTCCCGTCACCAGAGCCGCTTTAACCGAACTAACCCGTAGTGTGCCCGTCGATCAAAGCACAACAATACCCAATGGCACGCTTTTCATTGAAGAACTTATTCTGGTTCCTACACAGACGGTGGTTAAATTACGCTACAAAGGCGAAGAACACGCCCCGGATCTTACAATCCGAGAAGTTAGGTTAAGAACGCCCGGTAGCCTGGTGGAGCCCCGGGGCGCAGACGCTCACGGTACCAGGGTGGGTGATGTCTGGGAACAAACCTATGACCTTGAATTCCAGCGCCTGGACCCCGTACCACAGCAAGTAATACTTGAATTGGCGGGCCGGGTTTACCAAAAAGGCGAAACGCGACTACCTTTGAGCGGTGAACAATCAGCCGTTGCGCCTGACGGGCGCGAAGTGCGGATTATGAATTTACAGCAACACGGGCGCATAGAAGAGGCAACAATTAGTTATCTCATCGACGAAAAAAACCCCTGGCCCTTTTCAATCTCGGATTGGCAGGTTTTAGATGCGCAAGGAAAAATTCATCGCACAAGACCTAAAATGGAAAGTTCAGTAAGTATGGCGATTGGGAAACAGCCTGAAACCACCGGTGATGCAACCGAAAAAGAATATGTCTTAAAATTAAGCTGGGAGCTTCCGCGCGGCAGTAAAGCGGTAGCACTGGTCAATGCGGGTTACTGGGAGTACCGGGACAATTTGGGTTCTTTTACTATACAGATTTCCGTGGAATAGTTTAAACGAAAAGCTCTACCTGCGCCGTAAAAACCGATGCTTATGAACAACAAATCTATGAAAAGGAGGTATTTATTTTGTTGTTACAAAGGCTAATTATTGTAATTATGGGATCTTTGTGGTTACTATGGGTATTATTCACTAGGTATCGTTCTGATTGGACCGCATTAGAATGGGGAGCTATTGGTTTAGTAAGTATTTCTGTTTTATCCTCGGGATATGAGTTAATAAAAGAAAAAGGGATTAAAAAGAGGGAAGAATAACAAAATTTATTGAGAGTGGTATGAGAGAATAAGATTTTAAATGTGCCACTGTAAAGGCTTCTTAGGACTGGGATTTTTTATATATGCTATTCAGGGAGGTGGGCAAATGGGCTTCTATTGGGTAGGATTCATCTTCTGGCTATTGATTGGAGTTGCTCTGTTTTTATCTGTTTACGGACTATGGAAAAAATCTTGGCCGTTACTACTTATAAGTGGGATGGCTTTTTTACTACCAATGCTTTATTTTAGCGGTTTTGAGAATTGGTTTAGGTTATTCGCACTTGTACCTCTGATTCCCTTTGTACTGGCATATTACATAAAAAAAAGAGTCGGAGCTTAAAGATAAAAGACCTTATTTCTTGGGGTCTTTTATTATGCATTAACAGGAACATTTTGGGTAATTATTAAGTCTTTAATATAAATGGGTCGGTATTGTGTCCGTGGACTAATTGCCCGGCCCAATTTCCCTCAACGGAGTTACCGGTAAACGAGTTATACTTAATCAATGGTGCTCGTGAAGATTATTCGATCAATGCCCAAAACCAGGCCAAGACGTCTGATGAACGGAAGAAGGAGAAAAAATTGGGAACTTGGCAATATATAATTACGTCCATTAAATAACTGTTTTGTGCACCCATGGAGGAAAAATAATTTTTGAGGTAACCGAACTCTCGTATAAACCTGGCTGGTCGACGGAAAGCAAATGCCAAGATTATATGGAAAGATGTTGTTTAATATTTGCCGGTGTTCAAGGGTCGTTTTTCCCGGGCTAACCGGGTGGAAAGAAAGGTTTTTGGAAGGTGGATATGGTTGCCCGAATTAAAGGTTAAACAAGAAGCCCGGAAAAGGCCAAATAAAAAACGGCGGCTTGTCATTCAAGCAACCGCTATAGTTTTGTTATTTTCCCTGCTCGTATCGTTCGGCGTGTGCTGGTCCATCTCCCACCCGCGTCGTTATCCCGTAGACAAAACTCCCGCCGCGTTGGGCCTGGATTACCAGGATGTTACCTTTCCCAGCCGGGAAGATCATTTACAAATCAAGGGATGGCTGCTCCCCGCCGCAAACAGCGACCGGACTGTCATCATTGCCCATGGTTACCGCAACAACCGGCTGCAGGATGACGTGCCCGCCCTGTCCCTCGCCGAAGAACTGGTCAATGCCGGGTACCATGTATTAATGTTTGATTTCCGTAATTGCGGCGAATCGGACGGCAACATGACTTCCATCGGCCAGTATGAAGTACGGGATCTCCTGGGGGCAATTGACTTTGTGCGCAGTCACCCGGATATTGCGCACAGAATAGCGGTGCTTGGTTTTTCCATGGGGGCCGCTACGGCCATCCTGGCCGGCAGCCGGGAACCGGCGGTGGACGCGGTCATTGCCGACAGCCCTTTTGCCGACCTCAAACGGCACCTGGGGTCCAGGTCTTATCCTTTTCACACCTTGCTTCTGCCTGAGCTTTCGCTGCTTACAGGGATCAACCCCGAGCAAGTCAGCCCGGTAAGAGCGGTACAGAACTTATCACCCCGGGCACTTTTATTAATCCACGGGGATGCCGACAGGGATATTCCCGTGGCCAACAGCCGGGAAATTTTCCGAGCGGCCCGGGCGGCAGGAATCGAAGCCAACCTGTGGGTCGTGCCGGGAGCAGATCATCTAAAGTCCTATTTCAAAGCCCAAAAGGATTATTCCTCAAAGGTAATTGAGTTCCTGGATAATTCCCTTGAATAGTCTGTCTGTGGTCCAGGGAAGTATACTTAAATTAGCAATTCCCTAGTTACGTTCAGGCCATATCGATTGATCGTCTCAAAAACAGTTCCCTAGACCAGTGTATGGTACAGTATCCGGATCTCCAGGGTTATGAGTACCATGTCAAGGCTGAAAATGCCTGGTACGACTATTTGGAGAGGGACTAAACCAATTGGCTTATTAGATACAAGGGGGAATTTCGTCTATGCCGATGGAGCAAGAAGTGATGCCGCTTCTGATTACCGGTGTTGCTATGGTAATGATTTTTTCCTTGGTCATTATGTTTAGACAATGGAGAACCACTAAAAATAATGCTCACGCCTGGATAGTTGCACATTTAGTGATGTTATCCATTAGTATTTACCAGTGGTTAAAGTTAATAGGTACCCGTCAATTACCTCAAAACTCCATGCTTTCCGAAAATAACTCATTATTAATTGGAAGTGCAGCTGTCTACTGGGCAATCAGTATGGGTTTATTAGTGATAGGGATTTATAAACTTGGTAACAGGCAAAAATATTAAACTGATTTTGTTTATGAGGTTTTAGCCTATGACGATACAGCAAGGCAAATATTCGTCACCACAAATGCGTTCCAGGATACGTATGTCCATTGGCAGGTTTTACTTTACCTGGCGACGTTATCTCATATGGCTAATTAACCGGACAAAATATACCCGAACCAAGCAAAAGCAACCTCTACAATTCACTATTTATAATCATAAAACGCCGCTGCTGCGAGAATTGCGCAACGTGGACATGTGGCTTCAGCATAATAAAATAAAAAATCTGAGGATAGCTACAAAACGCCTTAATGGAATAATAATAAATCCGGGCGAAACATTATCATTTTGGAGAGTAGTTGGTAAGCCTTCTAAAATTAAAGGTTATGCAGAAGGTATGGTCTTGTATAATGGTACCTTTAGGCCAGAAGTGGGCGGTGGTCTGTGCCAGTTATCCAATTTAATATATTGGATGACTTTACATACCCCCCTTACAGTAACCGAGCGATGGAGACATAGTTACGATGTCTTCCCGGACTCAAAACGCACCCAGCCATTTGGTAGTGGGGCTACTGTAGCATATAACTATATTGACCTGCAAATAACCAATAATACTGATGAAATATATCAGCTTAATGTTTGGGTTGGTGACAAATATCTGCATGGTCAATGGTGCTGCAGCCAACCTGCAAAATTATATTACCACGTGTATGAAACCAACCATATCTTTACTCATGAACAGTGGGGAGGCCACATGCGTCATAATGTTCTAAGGCGTAAAGTTTTTGATACAAACGATAAGATAATCAGAGATGAATATATAACTGAAAACCATGCGGTTATGATGTATGCGCCTTTTTTGCCTGAAGGTAAAATAAAAAATTAGCTATGGGGCATGGTGCCAATAGATAGTCTTTTATCATGGGGGTGGTATCCAAATGAAGAGAATGCTTTATGCTCTGACATTTTCTTTATTACTTAACATTTTCTTAGGATTTACTTTATTTGAACAGTGGAAACAAAATGCAACCATAACTGATCAAGCCTTTAATAATTTTTACCATCACCTAAATGCTACTGGAATTTATCTTGACAAATATCTAGATGAAAAAGAACCTTCTTTATTAGCACGGGCACAAAACTCTGCTGATGCTGCGATGATAGAAGCAAATATTATAAGTAACCATTTTGATAAGAATAATAGTTTATCTACTTATATGAACGATTTTATGGGAAAAATCATGACTATAGATGCTAACGATTTTAACGATGAACAAATTAGTAATTATTTGCTG
Organism: Desulfoscipio gibsoniae DSM 7213; assembly: GCF_000233715.2. Lineage (GTDB taxonomy): Bacteria > Bacillota > Desulfotomaculia > Desulfotomaculales > Desulfallaceae > Sporotomaculum > Sporotomaculum gibsoniae. The sequence goes on along the minus strand of NC_021184.1, from coordinate 3,168,685 downwards.
GATATTAATAGTTTGAAAGAAACTATCCTGTCTTCAGATAAAAAAATAATCCAAAAAGATAAAGGCACATTAAATGAATTCTTGGAGAAAGCTAGTAATATAGTACAAATAAATGATTAGATTGTTAGTTTTCATTTATTTGCTACATAGTGTATTTATCACGCCTGGTAGGTTTTAAGTTCAAAGCTGTAGAGATGTTAATAAGGCCAGGTATTGCCACTGTGATTATGTCGTTCTGTGTCCTGGTTATGTACCGCGTAGCACTTCAACAATGGGGAAGCAATACCTGGACTATATTGTTGGCGATATGCGCCGGAATGGTGATATATCCCTTGGTGCTGGTGGCGTTGGGAGGTATCAGGTCTGGTGACGTTCGTCGCCTGCCGGTAATCGGAACGTGGGCGGCTGACCTATTGGAAAGGTTAGGCCGCTGAGGTGTGGGATTTTTTCAATTTACGTTTTCTAAAAGAAAGGGAAAGCTTTGGTATGCAAAAGAAAAAAATAATTATTCTTTATGCACTTTCAATCTTACTTGCTCCAATATCGTACTGCTTATATAATTTTTTATTAAGTACCAATTATAATTATAGATACGAAGGGTACATTATTCATCCTGTTGGTGCTGTGATTTTTACTATTTCGCTTTCAATAATTCTTTTTGTTGTCAGCACATTGCTGTTGCTCCGAAGCCGATAAAATAATAACAAATAAACATTAAAAAAACTCCATTTTCTTAACACCCACCAAGGTACGTACAAGAACAATGGACCATAACGTGAGCAATAACAGGTAGCAGAGAAAACCATAGCCGTAAACAAATGATGAATGCAAAAAGGTAGCCACCAGATACGTAGCTCCGGTATATGCACCCAGAGGAAAGGTAAAAGCCCACCATGCCAAAGAAAACGGCAAATCATTATTTCTCAAATAGTAAGTAGTTAAACAAATAGCACAAATAATCCACCAGAAACCAAAACCCCACAAAAAAAGAGCAAGTATTTGCAAAACCGGTTCTACAAGTTGACCTAAAAAGGGCGTACTGGAGGCCGCCAGGTTTAAAAGGGCTATGGTGCCGACACCAATAGGACCCAGGTTAATCCAGACGGTAGGGACCAATTTACCGGGCAAAGGGGGACAGCAAAAGAAACGGTACAGGCATATCGCCTCCAACGCTATGAAAAGGAAGAAACCGCTACCCCAGGCTACATAGTTAAAAATAAGCATGATTAGCTGCCAGCTTTCCGGCCAGTAAGCAATCAATTTAGCTCCGGGAACAGGGATAACAATCAGTGCTACCGGCGGCATAAACCAGGCCGGGTTGATGTTTTCCAATTGCACTTCCCGGTTGGTAAAGTTCAAAAGCGGGATAACCACCGCACCCAACACGGATAATACCGCGCCCATAATCCAGATAATTTTAGCCATACCAATGGCCGGATGCGGGCCCAAACTATCCGTACCCACAATAAGCAGGTCAGCCGCTATTACCAGGCAGGCAATGGGCATGGTGGCATAAAACTGCCCGGTAAGCGGTTCCCTGAAATCCGCCAGTGCTTTTTTACTATGCCAAATAAATTTTAACACCCAGGGTACCACCAACAACCCAAATAAAAACATATTCAGTATCCAAACCGCGGTAGCCAGGCCCTTTAGCCAGGGAAAACCGGTACTGTAAAAATAACTGACAATAGCTAAAATACCTGTGCCCATAACGCTGGCAAACCATGATGGTGTAAAATTGGGTATTAATCCGTCAAAGTTTTTCATACCTATTTCCCCCCAGTTTTTAATAAAATAAAAAACTTTACAGCTTTATTGTAATACCAACCGCTGCAAAGTTCCTGTGTTTACTCAAGTTAAATCTGGACTTTTTTTGGTTGCTTGCGATATAAACTGGGAGGAAAGCCAGTGACCTTTTTGAACACCCGGCTAAAGTAATTACTGTCATCATAACCAATTAACTGGGAAATTTCACTTACCGTCAACGAAGAATTCAATAGTAATTGCTTTGCTTTTTCAATCCTTAGCTGAGTTAAATAATGTTTAAACGTATACCCTTTAACTTGTCTGAAGAGGTAAGAAAAGTAAGTTGGATTGATGTGGATAAAATCAGCTACATTTGTTAAAGTTATCGGGTGTTTATAATTGTTAATTATAAACTTTTCCGCATCATGAACTAATTTCTGCATTTTTGGTGATGATATCTCGCCATTACTAACTGGAGTATTTATCAGCTCATCGTTAATAATTTTTTCATCGCTCAGGTATTTATTTAGAAAAAAGAAAGAATTTTTTTTAGTTTCAAATTGTTCAGTCTCGGTTAGTGCAACGCCTATTTCAATGAAACAATTGCTGATGCTGTAAAGATATTCGGCCAACATGGAAATCTGTCTTCGGTTAAAAAGCGGCATTTCTTCATACAGGATCTGCAGTGTTTGAACATCTAAACCCAGATTAGATGTTCTTTGTAAAACATATGGCTTTGGTTTTTCGGTAATTTCACCAAAAGCTAAGGCACCCAAATATAATCCGGCCACGGTAACCGGCACCGAAGTTAAAGTTAACCCGGCGTGACATTCAAAAAAACTTGGTTGGTTATTACCTTGGCACGCAAAAACTACTTGCCTGGCTGAGCCACGGCACCTTTTGTTACCGCTATAGCTGCTTCGGATGTACCTGCAAAATGAGCACTGTGACCTACTATGAGTGGTGGCAATATATTTCCCACTATGATCAATGAACTTCAACCAAATTTTTTCCCGCTTTGATATATTATCCAACACAGGTTGTATAATTTTTTGAGTAAAAGAAACTAACCTTTCGTTCATGAAAACAACCCTTTTTGTCATGTGGTACAAAAGCCAAACTAATATAAATGACGATATTTTTGCCAGAGCTTATTCTTTTCATTATATCATTGTAGTGTATTAATAAGGTGGCCTGAAAACTTGTTCGTGCGTGCCAACGTTTCTAAGTTGAATAAGATCGGGCGCTAAAAACCGGAATGTTATTCTTAATGAACGCGTGGCGCTGGCTTCCCAAATGTCCTTTGTCCCTTTTACGCGCTTTACCCGTAAAGAAGGGTGTTTAGTGTTTTCAGTTAACATCCTGATCGCCTTTTCTACCGCCAATGCATGTTGATTGCTTAAACGATTAAATGATCGCTCAAACTTTTCCGTAGTAACAAAGCGCATTATTTGGAGGCCTGCTCTCTTTTGGCACGCAAAGAACGCATTAAATCATCCACATTGTCATAATGGTAAACCCTACCGGCTGTAATATCCTCATCGGCTTCTTTTTCAGCAGCCTGCCACTGAGGCGTCCAGTACCAGGATTGGTTATCATCCAATACACCGGTTTCCTCCAAACGCCGGGCCAGTTCAAATTTTTCCGCGGCTGATAGGTTCTTAATTGCCTCAATTAAGCGCTCAATACTTGTGGCCACGCCAATCACCTCAAGTTAATCTTATCTAAAACCCACCGGGAAATCAATAAATACTGAGCATATAGATAAATATTTTAAGCCTTAAAAAAAACTGACTTTACCAATGGTTAAAGGCATTGGCGATGTCGCGCTAATGAAGATTTAGGAGGTAAATAATGGATAAAGAGCAATTGCAGATATTGAGATTGCCCCTGATTGGGGTAAAAATGAATACCTTTACGAAAGACAGGAACTTTAAAGCTATTATAATGATTGGGAGTTACTTTATTCCAAAGAGTTTATATTTGATTGTAAATCAAGCAATATCCCCCACCAGCATGCTGTAAGAACAGTTTCATCATTGGTGCCATAATTAGTGTAACAAATAACCCTGGTACGGTCTCAAGCTCCTATAAAAGGTCTTTATTAGCGATCACCTCCATATCTTCTCCTTCCAGATTGTTAAGGTACAAAGCGTTACCTTTTATTAAACATATTTAACCCTTTCATAACCCTTTTTTCTTTTAAAGGATTTATACTTTAGATAACTTACGGTACCGGAAAGTCAGTCAAAAAAATGGAGTTAAGAAGGGGATACGCATATGAACTGGAAACTATTGACTACAGGATTGCTATTGTCAGGGAGCTTGTTAATCAGCGGCTGTTCCATGCTGCCGTCACCGGGGAGTACGATTATGGCACCCCGGCAGGCCAGTGCGCAAACCCAGGATAACGATCCACTAAAAACCGTGGTGCAAGAGTTTCTGCCCGCCGGAGCCAAGCTGGAAGAACCAAAAAATCCCGGCGGGGCCGGGGCCATCCAGCAACAGGATATGAATGGCGACGGTAAGGCCGAACTGCTGGCCACCTACCGTGTGGGGCAAAACCCCGGCCAATTGGGAGCGGTTCTGTTACAGGAAAAGCAAAACAAGTGGCAAAAAGTCTGGGAGCTAAACTATACGTTAGCATATGCCCTGGACCATGCCAGCTTTGCCGATATCACCGGGGACGGCCAGCCGGAACTTCTGCTGGGCTGGACGGTGGACGCCGAGAGCCTGGGCGGGGTGGGTAAACATAACGGCGTGGACATCTTCGCCTGGCAGGGCCACGATACAAGTAGCAAGGGCTGGCAGGGTGACGGTATAAGAGAGGGCGCGGACATAGACAAGTTTGAGCATTGGGAGGGAATCCTGGCCCGTCTTTCCGGCATTGGTTATGAGAAAATGGAAGTCCTCGCTCCAACTGACCAGGAGGATACCGGCAAACAGGCAGCCCTGGCCCTGTGGTACCATCTTGATTCCCGCGGAGAAAAAGTCTATAATTCTGATTCCGGGGAAGAACACTATTATCCCGGTTGTACAATATACCGCTGGGAAAAGTTTGGTTCGGATACTGGGTGGGCACGTGCCGAAGACCTTTATCCCGACTATTATAAGAAAGTCGTCGCTTTTTACCGGGAGAACGTCAAAGAAATGCCCGAAGATCCATATTACTGGTCTTACCTGGCCCGCGCACAGGTAAGGGCCAATCTACCCGAAGACGCCTTGAAATCCATCACTAAAGGTATAAAATCAGGCGATCCCGAGGACTCAAAACACTGGCTTACAGTGAAGGGAGAAGCCCTGAACAAGTTGGGTAAATATGAGGAGGCCAGATCAACCTTAACCAATGCGATCCAAGAACTGGAGCAGGAAAACAGCAACTTAAGCATGGAATACTTTAATTTGGGGCAAAGCTATGCGGGCTTAAAGGAAACTGATAAGGCTAAAGCCGCTTACGAAAAATCATTGGAAATCATCAAAGAGGCCGAAAAACGGTACAACTACTCCGGCTACACTTCACAACAGCCTATGGTGCAACGCGCTTTAGAGAATTTGTAACTATTCAGTTTAAAATCGAAGGTCAAGAGTTTAAGACCATGGAACAAAATTCAAGGAATTTTAATCGGGCTTCAAGAATCTTCTACTTTGGACATTTGACTCAAAGCTTAAAAGAAATGCTGAATAGCTTCATTTATACAACTAGTTGATAAAAGTAGATTATATGTGGAAAACCTTGTGTTCAAAGCAGTTTTCTTTGTACACAGGTTTTCTGCGTTTTCATGAGCGAGGTGCAACAATGAAGGGGCGGGAAAGAATTCTCGTGGTGGAGGATGAAGATTCCATCCGCAAGTTTATTCTTATTAACCTGGAGAGAAATTCGTTCCAGGTTATGGAGGCCGTCAGCGGAGAAGCAGCCTTAGTCAAGGCAAAGACATTCCGCCCTCATCTGGTGGTGCTGGATATCATGCTGCCGGGTATGGACGGCTTTGAAGTTTGCCGCCGGCTGCGAGCCGAGTTTCCCGGCATAGCGGTGATTATGCTTACAGCCCGGGGACAGGATATGGATAAAGTGATGGGGCTGGAGCTGGGAGCGGACGATTACGTGGTGAAACCATTCAACCCTCTGGAATTGGCGGCCAGAATCCGGGCTGTTCTTAGGCGAATGCAAACAATTCAGCCGGATATCAGTCAAATTATACGCCAAAGCCCCTTCCGACTTGATGACAGCGCCCAGCTAATCTACAAAAACGAGCAGCAATTGGACCTGACCCCCCGGGAGTATTACCTAATGAAGATTTTCCTGGAAAATAAAAATCTGGCCTTAAGCCGGGACCGGCTGTTAAATCTGGCCTGGGGTGAAGATTTCTTCGGCGACCCCAAAACCGTTGACGTGCACATCAGGAGGTTGCGGGAAAAAATTGAGGACAACCCTTCCAAGCCGGTTTATATTATAACCGTTTGGGGGCTTGGTTACCGCTGGCGGGAGGAGAAACAAGTTGCAGAGCATTAAAAAAAGGTTGGTCGGCAGCTACCTGCTGGTGATTTTGCTTACGGTAATCATAATGGACACCTTGTTGTTGCTGGGAATTAGGCAATATTATTACGATAATGTGAAGGATATGCTTGAAAAACAAGCAGAGGTGGCAGGCAGTTTTTACGAGTGCTATTTATCCTATCAAGATCTGGAAGGTGAAGCAGGCGCTCTCTTGAAAAGTTACTCCTCAACCACTGCGGCACAGGTGCAGATTATAAACGCCGGGGGGATGGTGCTGGCCGATTCCCAGGGAGCACAGGCCGCGGGGAAGCTGCCTTTTGACGATATGCAAAGGGCCCTGGCGGGAGAATCGGGACACTGGCAGGGCAACCTGCCTATTACCGGCGAACCGGCCATGTCGGTGGCCTATCCCCTGAAATCCAACGGTGAAGTGGTGGGAGCAGTTCGCTTTATAACATCCCTCGCCGGTATACACGGGGTTATCAGGAACGCAGCTTTAATACTGATTGCTGTAGGGCTGTTGGTGGTGCTCCTGGTCACAACGGTAAGCGTGTTATTGTCCGCAACCATCACCGGACCGGTGGAGAGAATTACCCGGGTGGCTGAGGAAATGGCCGCAGGCCGGTTCAGTGCCCGGGCTATTAAAAAATATGATGACGAAGTGGGTAAGCTGGCTGATACGTTAAATTACATGGCGGAAGAAATTGTACGTTACGATCAATTGAAGAACCAATTTATTGCGTCCATCTCACACGAGCTGCGCACTCCGTTAACATCCATTAAAGGATGGGCGGTAACCCTTAGAACCGGGGGAGTAAAAAATATGGATGACATAAATGACGGACTAAACATTATTGAAAGAGAGAGTGACAGGTTAACCCTGCTGGTAGATGAACTGTTGGATTTCTCCAGACTGTCTGCAGGGAAAATTACACTGCAACTGGATACGGTTCACCTGCAGGAACTGTTGGACTCCATCGTAAAACAATTGAATCCAAGAGCCCGGCGGCAGAGAATTTGTCTGGTGTGTGAAACTACTAAGGATTTGCCGGTGATTAAAGCTGATCCTAACAGGTTAAAGCAAGTCGTCATCAATCTGCTGGATAATGCTTTAAAATTTACCCCTCCCGGGGGAACTGTCAAGATTAGCGCTCAGGCAGAGGAGGAGCAAGTCCAAATAAAGATAGCCGATACCGGAAACGGTATCCCTCACGCAGAGCTACCCAAAGTGAAACAAAAGTTTTACAAGGGAACATCGTCAGCGGGCAGCGGAATTGGTCTGTCCATTTGTGATGAAATTGTTAGACTGCACCGGGGGCAATTGTTTATTGATAGTGTACCAGAACAGGGGACGGAAGTTCGGGTTATTCTCCCCATATAACGTTTACCTGGGTAATATAGATGGCTTCCTGCCGTATCTGGTACATTATTCTATATGAGCCGTAAATAATCTCACGGGTGTTTTCCTCACCGATTTCCGGCACCATCCGTTCACTTCGGGGAAATTGGGACAGCCTCTCTGTTGCCATAATTATATCGGCGGTAAATTTGTCGGAATAGTAAACTGAATCCCTGGCAATATAGTCCTTAATTGACTGTAAATCCTGAAAGGCCGGTTTTGTCCAAAGTACCTTTGTCATTGCTGCCTGAGAAGTAAGCCTTTCACTTGATCCACCGTGAGAACATCTCCTTTTTCAATGGCAGCCGTGGCATTTTTATGTTTCTGTAGGATATACAATTCATACATAATATCTTCCAGCGTGGCAGTTTCCGGTAATCTGTTGATAAGATTGATAACCTCTTATTTTATCATAAATTTCACCACCTCAAAAATATTGTACCACAAATTCATTCTCATAAACTTAAAACCATGGAGAAGCCGGAACCCCCCGGGAAATTTTTTTCTGCAAGGGGAAAGCAGAAGTGGCTAAGAGAATAGGTCATCTTCGACTTAAACAATAGATGGGGGATCATAGAATGAAAGTACATGTGCCGTTGTCTATTGGGCAGGATATCCGGATAAGCAGAACATCATAAGAGGAACTGTGGCTGATATGGGACAAAAAAATTCAGAAGATGGGGAAAAAGAAATGGGGCTTCTGTTTATCGGTCGTTTTCTTAATGGAAAACCTTACGAGGCAGCTATGAAATTGCAGTAGTAGCTTTGATTTATGGAAAATGGTTTACATTTATGATAATATAAAAGCATCGTATTGTTAACCATGATTTTTTAAAAAGTTTACAATCTGCTTTTTTTGTGTAATAATTGTTTTTGCAAATTTGAATGATAGAACATCTTTCCGGTAACACTTATTGGGCTTGCAAGCAATAGATGATGGGTGCAGGCTGAAGTAAAACGTTTGATTATCATGATAAAACAAATAAATTGAAAAGAGAGATCTAAACCATGTTAAGGTTGAGAGAAATCAAAAATAAGATACTTGCCGGTACATTAATTTCAAAGGACGAGGCTTTGGAAATATGCGAAGCGCCACTTCATGAACTCTGCATAGCAGCAAACGCAATTCGGGAGCATTTTTGCGGAAATACTTTTGACATATGCACCATTATCAACGGCAAAAGCGGAAAATGCTCTGAAAACTGTAAGTATTGTGCGCAGTCCTCTTTTTACCAAACTGCCACGGAGGAATATACGTTGCTTGGCACGGACGTTATCGTGGAGCGGGCAAAATACAACCAGGACCGTGGTGTTCTGCGGTATTCTATCGTAACGTCCGGCAAAAGATTGTCAGATACTGAGGTAGATCAGATGTGTGACAGCATCCGTGCCATTCGCAAAATATCTAATATTGCTATTTGTGCCTCTTTTGGGCTTTTGGATGAAACGCAGTTTGCAAAGTTAAAAGCAGCAGGTGTTACAAGAATTCACAACAATCTTGAAACATCACGTAGAAACTTTCCCAATGTTTGCACAACCCATACCTACGACGATAAAATTGCTGCAATATGTGCAGCACAGCGGGTAGGGTTGAATGTTTGCAGCGGTGGGATTATGGGGATTGGTGAGACTATGGAAGATAGAATCGACATGGCGTTGAATCTTCGTGAACTGGCTGTCCGGTCCATCCCTGTCAACATGCTTAACCCCATTCCGGGTACGCCCTATGAAAACAACAGGCTATTAACTAACGAAGAAATGTGCCGCATTGTTGCGGTGTTCCGTTTATTAATACCTAATGCATTTATTCGACTTGCAGGCGGAAGAGGACTTCTTTCTGATAAAGGGAGGCAGTGCTTTTTGTCTGGCGCCAATGCAGCGATTTCCGGCGATATGCTGACGACGGCAGGTATTACCATTGAGCAAGACATGAAGATGTTAGATGAATTGGGATATAAGGCTGTGTTGTGGAATGAGTAAAGGTCTTTTTGTCACAGCAACCGGTACGGATGTAGGCAAGACATTTGTGACTGCACAAACGAAGAGAAAATTGACAAAGCAGTGGATATTTGTGCAAGCTCTATTTCAGTAATTATTGATAGATAGTGGACTTTCACCATATAATGCAAACGTTATCTATTAAATGAACAAACTATTAGGAGAAATTTTATGGAAATAAATGATATTTTTGAACAGATGGTATGCCAATATGATACAGAGGATAGAGTGAACTGATGAAAGGTAAAACGATATGAGTGGCACAGAAGAAGAGATCCGGCGCCGGCTATTCGAGCTGCGGGATCTGAAATACAAAGAGTTTGCGTGCAAACTCATGCCGACGGTGAATCCGGAAACCGTGATCGGCGTCCGCACGCCGGACCTGCGGAAGCTCGCCCGGGAGTTTTCCAAAACGCCGGAGGCTTCGGAGTTTCTCAAAATCCTGCCGCACGCGTATTATGAAGAAAATAACCTGCACGGCTTGTTGATTGAAACGATCAGGGATTATGATGCCGCCGTTGCCGCCGTTGACGAGTTTCTGCCGTATATAGACAACTGGGCAACCTGTGATCTGATTTCACCGAAGATATTTAAAAAGCATCTACCCAAGCTCTATGAAAAAATCAAAGTCTGGCTGATATCCGGCCGGACCTATACGGTGCGCTTCGGGATCGGAATGCTGATGAGCTTCTATCTCGATGACGATTTCCGGCCGGAGATGCTTGAGCTTGTGGCGTGTATACGGTTGGAAGAATATTATGTAAACATGATGATCGCCTGGTATTTCGCAACGGCATTGGCCAAGCAGTACGAAGCTGCTTTGCCGTACATTCAGGAACAACGTTTGGAGAAGTGGACGCATAACAAAGCTATCCAGAAAGCGATTGAGAGCTATCGGATCGGCGACGAAGCAAAGGCGTATTTGCGGAAGCTGAAAGTAAAATAAGGCCGGGATTCCAAATAACTGCGACGGAAACCTATTTATTTAAGGGTTTCTTTTAGGACAAACCGGCCAAAAAAAACAATAAAGGCCGGTGTTGCCGATGTGATCAGAGCACCTGTATGGGCATCAGAAAGTTTGGTGCCAATAAATTGAAAAGAGATAGAGACAAAATAACCGATAAAGCCAATCCAGCTCAAGTAATTTTACCACATCTTGCGCTGGCGTGTTCAATGGGGGACGGCGGCGATGGGGCGTAAGTATGGCTAATTAATTATCCAGCAGCGCCAGCACATCGGGAAAATGCTCCAGGGCTTTGCGCAAAATGTCCAGCACATAGGCTACTCCGTAATTGACCATCGGTACTGGCGGCCATCATGCGGGATAATATTTCCACCGGTTAATCAGGCAGGCGCTGCAGTGGACTATCAGCTTGTAGCTCTCCAGGTCGGAGGGCATCTCTATGCCACTGGACCAGTGGAAATCAGTCAAACAACCAATTTTTCAAAAAACTATATTCTTAAAGTGTATTTTTTATTTTATTGAAGGAAATTAGGACCATTTGGCGAATTAACGCATTAGCAACTAGTGCCAGCATCCTCGTGAATGCTGGCATTTGTTTTTTATCGACAAAAGATAAAATTTCCTTTAGTTAGTTTATATATTCAATTAATGTTTATAACTGGAAGTTGGATAAATAGCATTTAGGAGTCTGTTTAATTATGTATGATATAAAAAAATTTAATGATTTTGCGGTCCATTTATTAGACAATCAGACTTCTTTTCTACATATCAATTTGGCTGATTCACATAGCTTTTATAGAGGTTTATTTGATTACTTTTTTGAAGAAAGTCGATTATTGAGATATGCTGAAAATAAAACCAATTTGCATTTCGAGCCTACTGTAAAAAATTATGTTACATTATTCAAACACTTGGGACTATATATTGACGATTTTAATATACAGCAGGTGCCTGCATCTATTGAAAAGGAAGTGCTCCGTATTCTTTCGGATGAGTACGAATTGGAGGATGCCGGTAACGGTCAGCTTAAAGTCCGATTAGACAAAATGGGTAAAATAGGAGAATACATATTCTGCAATTTGCTTTCTGAATATTTCGGGTTTGATTGCATTATTCCCAAGGTACATTTGACAACTGATCCCAATATGAATGTCTATGGTATCGATACTTTGTTTTACTCTCGTGAGAGCGATATGATTTTGTTTGGAGAATCTAAACTCAGCAAATCATTATCCAATGGTATAGGATTGATTAACAAATCTCTGATAACATATGAGAAACAAATTAAAGACGAATTCTCCTTAATGCTTAGTAATAGGTTTTTTAAAAACAACATGGGCATCTTCGGTGATAAATATGCTGACGTTGTTGAATTATGCCTTTCTATTGAGAACTTTATAGAAAAAGCAGATGTAAAAAAGATTGGTATCCCAATTTTTATTGCACATGGAACAAATATCACACCAGACGAAATTTTCGACAAATTAAACAAGATCCAAAAGACTACTATTTTAGGACTAGAAACAATTTATGTTATAATTTCCCTGCCAATTTTTGATAAGAGTAAGATGATTAGCGTCTTTACGCAAGGTATAGCAGAAAGGAGGGTATATTATGAACGCGAAGCAACAAAGTAATGACCCTCAAATTTTAAGAGAACACTACATCCGATTTTTAGACGCAGCACCAAATCCAACACAAAAAGCACGAGAACTAGCGGACGACTTGTTTGCATTGGATCTGACTGTATATTCTAATACTTACACCTTGGATTCTGTCCTCTATGCAGCTTTTGCAGAATCAGTTTTAGACGATGGGGTTGCTATGCACCCTGAACAAATCCAAATACTTAATCAAATCAAGGAAAACGATGCTCTAATTGTTAGTGCTCCTACCAGCTTTGGAAAAACTTTTTGTATTTTCGAGTACATTGCTCGTTATTTACCACAAAATATTGTCCTCATTGTTCCTACATTAGCTTTGGTTGATGAATACGTTAAGCGAGTAATAAAAAGGTATCAGACCTTATTTTCAAGATATAAGATTCATACACACATTGATGAAGATAGAAGTTATGACTTTGACCAGAACAATATATTCATTATTACACATGACAGAGTAGTGCAGGAAAGATCTTATGCAGTGATTGAGAAAATTGATTTTTTAGTTATTGACGAGGTGTATAAGCTGGAAACTGATCCACAAAATGACAGGGTTTTGGTTTTAAACATGGCGTACTATCATTTGGCTCAAAAAGCCCAAAAATATGTTTTATTGGCACCATTTATAAAATCGGTAGAAGATATTGAGCAGCTCGAAAAGCGTCCTGCATTTTATAACACCACATATTCTCCGGTTGTTAATGATGTCAAAACGCTTAAGATATTAAGACATGATGATAGGTATCCTGAGTGTCAAAGATTATTAAAATTTTTTCCGTTTAATGAAAAAACCTTAATCTATTTTCCAACAGTGGCAGGCATTTATAAATATGTTAATGACTATATTGCTAAAGAACCAATAATAGATGTGCTTGATGAGTCTGTGAAGTTCTTTCTTGAGTGGGCAAGGGAAGAAATTCATGAGGACTGGTGTGTAATCAAGGCTATGGAAAGAGGTTATTTAATTCACAATGGACAAATCCCAATTGGAACAAGATTGTTCCAATTGGATTTTTATGAGAGTAGTGACGTATATAACCGTTTGCTTTGTACCTCCACGTTGCTCGAAGGTGTAAATACAACTTCCAAGAATATAATTATAACGAAGCCATCCAGAATGTCTGACAAGAACGACAATAACGCAGATTTTACTGCATTTGATTTCTATAATTTGGTCGGTAGAACAGGTAGACTAAACAAACATTTTATTGGAACTGCATACTACTTAAAAGCTCCAACTGATCCAGAGTATAATAAAATCGATGCAATTAAAAGTATTAAGTTTGAATTAACCGATGAAAGCAAGGATATAGACATTCAAAAAGGTAATATAGCTGATCACCCAGATGTAATTACCTTTCTTAAAACACTAGGAATTACCCTTAATGATTACCTTTTAAATATTGGTAGTCGCCCAAGATTCGAAACAGTAAAAGCAATTTATTACCGTTATCAAGATAGTAAAAAAGAGTTGCTTCAAGAACTTCAAGCATTCTTAAATGATTCCCGACATGGAAGATTGAATTTGGTGAAGTGCCTATACTATATCATCGAAGGAGTCCGCAATAATTACAGAGCAAATATTGTTAATAGTCTATTGAACAGAAGTCGCCCTAAAATTAAAACAGTTGTAGATAACACAAAAAAGTATTTTGCATTACAAGGGATAGATAACATAATTTTTACAACAATAAGTATTAAAATGAGCTATATCGAACATCAGTTATATGCTAAGGTAATACTTATTAGATATTTTATGGAAATTGAAAGTGTCAAAAATTCTTTGATTGATGTTTTAAATAACAAAGTAATAGATGCTATTGAGTATCTATACTTTTCGACCTCTAAGCAAAAAAAGATGTTGCTTGATTTAGGGATTTATGAACGTGACATTGATACAATAATACAAATTGTGGGCAACGATTTCGAGGATACATTCGAACTAAAAAAGCGATTGCAAGCCAACTTTGATAAACTACAAAAAATTAGTTTTATTTCAAGATATATAATACGCAAATTGATATAAAAAAATTCAATAAAACAAAGTCTGTTTATTTCTCAAAAATGTAGCATAAACTTTATGTTATCCATATAATGTGATATTGCAATTAAGTGACTAAAAGTGGATATCCTATTGTAAAAACCCCCTAATCTAGCAGTAATTATAAATACACCACTAAAAAAGCATTAATATTAACACTATAATCAAAGGGAATATTGCTAACTTTTAACTTCTGAAAAGGCATGATTTATTAATGGAAAGAACGTTGCTGGAATTATTGCTTTTGACATTTGTCATTCATTTGATAGATACTCTGGCTTATTCGGTTAGATTGAACTCAGTTAAAAGCGGGCAAGTAGCCTTGTCGTTTTCTCTTTTTAACGTATTCGTTCTAATTTCCCGAACCGCCAATACATTTCAGGCCCCACTCATCGGGGGTATCATAGGAACAAGTATTTTACATGGCCTAGATCCCCTTGGCGATATGCGTAAAGTAATTTTTGCCTCAACAATAGGTACGTTAGCTGGGACATTACTTATCCCAACTTTTCTTAGGGTATTTGAAGTGGCTGTTAGGCGATTAGAGGTAAATGGTTCTGTTCCATCCCTGGTCGTAGAAGCATTGCAGGTAAACAATATCAGGCAAATTGTAAGGCGTGCTGCCAGACCTTCAAAGAAAATGCTGGAAAGGCTGAGATATCGGGAAATCCCCAAAAGATTACTTATTATAAACGCCCTGGTTACGGGAATTTATACCATAGGTGTCCTTGCTGCCAATTATTCAGCGTTATTGGTTGCCGAGCAGCATCGTTTAGCGGCTGCAGGATCATCGGGCATGATTAACGGAGTGGCTGCGATTCTGCTGACCTTATTCATTGACCCAAAGTCCGCAATTATTACGGATCAGGCGCTAAGGGAAAAAAGACCGTACGAGGATGTAAAAGCCCTGGTAGTCTTACTCATCACAACTAAAATCATAGGAACATTATTAGGACAGGTGATATTTTTGCCGGCTGCAAAAATCATAGCAAGTTTTTATAACTAATCACTTTCATTTATACACACCTTACTAGCCTAAGAAATGCTGTCTGCAATAAAAAATAATTGGCTATCTGTGTTTTTGACGTTGGTTGTGCTGATGGCAAGGATATTAGTATAGATGGCTAACCGCCATAATACTGAGAGAAAACCGCTTTGGGATACTGTAAATATATGAGAACTATAGCGAGGTCAGCTCGTTAATTTAAGAGGAAATAACAATATGAATATTAAACGTCCACAAATATCAAAAGAACTCATTCAGATTGATGATTTTTCTTCCTATGCTCAGAACTTCTTATTAGAACAATTGCCAATATTGGGTATTAAAATTTGTGAAGAACAAATTGAAGGGGCAGGATTTTTTAAAATAGATATCCGAAAGAGCATTTTTGAGAAGTGCACTTTTCATAATTGCAACTTTGAAAAAGCAAGTTTTGTTGATGTTGTATTTCAATCTTGCGATTTGTCAAACAGTAAATTTACAGGAGTCTATTTTGAACGATGCCGGTTTGTATCCTGTAAATGTATTGGCGTAGATATGAGCGATACGGTTGTAAAGCAAATAACTTTTGAGCAATCAAATTTTCAGTTTTCATATTTCGATAAAACGAAAATGACTGATGTCTTATTTGATCACATTGATTTTACTGAATCGTCTATGGTTGAAGCAAAGCTAAAAAGATTTGTTGCAGAGGATTCAATATTTGTGAAGAATAACTTTTTCAAAACGATGTTGGCAGCAGTAGATTTTACCAATAATGAGTTTGTTGCACCAATGGTATCCACTCCTCCCATTGAGCTTAAAGGAGCTATTATCAATATGTTTCAAGAAGCAAATTTGATTAGCCTTTGGGGTGTTGTTGTTAAGTAGTAATGAAATGGTTTTGCTAACCCGTCATCCCCTAATTATAATAATCAATCATCCTGCCAAGCATATCAAGATATGATTCTTTTTATAAATAACAATTGAGCAAGGTGCATTTAGAAAAGCGAAAGCCACCAGGTTTCAGGCATTGATTACTGAAATGGCCGGTGGCTTATTTTGCATTGGGGGTCTTAACCTGGCTGCTGATCTTCCTATTTAGCTCCAGTATCTTTATAAGAGGTGGCCTTATAATAAGAGAGAGGGGATTTCCATTTTTAGTATGGAATGTCCCTTTTATTATCCTACGTCGCATCCTCACTTCTTTCAAACTAGCTTCCTAAAACGTGTTTTCTTTCCCCCAAGGTGAATTTTGACCACAGGCAAAAGCAGGAATCTCAATTAAAAAACATAATCCCCCACAATATAAATCAACTAAAAAAGACCGTAACTTTTTGCATTGTTAATTACTTAATCATTATAAACAGGCACACCTGCGCGGGGATGGATTATGTTTGGAACTGAGTTTGGAAAACGAGTTGGATTTGATTGAAAAGGCCGGATCAGACCCGAATGCTTTCTTAATTCTTTATGAGCACTACTTGCCGCAACTATACCGGTATTCGTACTTACCGTACAAAGAGCAAGCAGGAAGTAGATTATGTGTTCTCCTATACATTCTTGAATGCTATGGAAAATAGGTTAAATTAAACATTTACACATTACTATCTCGAGGAAAGGGATCAATATGGTTTTATTAAGTGCTGAAAACCATTACCAAAAAGATGCGTTTACCTCAATGAACTGGCTGAAAAAAGACAAAAAATATTCTAGTTATAGTGAAACTTTTTATGCTAAATGGTTTATTAGATAGTTAGAAGCCCAAAGGGGGTACAGAGGTGGACAGTAACGGGGAGCACAATTTAATCATCCGCTGTCGTGCAGGTGACGAAGAGGCCTGGCGTATGTTGCTGGCCCGATACGAAGCTTACGTATACCGTTTGTGTTATCGGATCGCCGGCTCGCGGGAGGAAGCCCTGGACCTCACCCAGGAGGCACTGATGAAAGTGTTGACGGGACTGGGCAAGTTTCAGCCGGGGTTACCCTTCAAGCCCTGGCTTAGGCAGGTGACTGTAAATGCCTGTTTGAACCATCTGAGGCGGCATGCCCCCAAGACTGTCTCCCTGGAGCAGCCCGTTACCGAAGAAATTGTGCTGGGAGATACCCTTGCCGGAAGTAGTGACGGGCCGGAGGATGTGGTGCAGTGGCGGGATGCCCGGGAAATAATTCAACAAGAAATGAGCCGACTTCCCCATCAGCAGCGGCTGGTGCTGGTGTTGAGGCACCAGGAGGGGCTTAGCTATGAGGATATAGCGGCAACCACCGACCTGCCCCTGGGTACGGTAAAGACCTATCTTTTTAGGGCCCGGCGGCAGCTGCGGCGCAAACTTGCCGGTGTTTATGGATGGGAGTGATAGTATTAATGTGCAATACAGAAGTGCTGCAATCTTTTCTGGATGGCGAACTGGAACCGGCTGAAGCGGATGCTGTTCGCCTCCACCTTGCCGGCTGTCCCGATTGCCGGCAGGAATTATCCCGGCTGAGACTACTTTGGCTGGAACTGGAACTGGAAAAGGATGAGGAAATTGAAATACCAATGGAACTGCCTTTTATTCGCCAGCAGGCGATAGCCAGCACCAGGGTGGACAGACCAAGGGCAGGGGAATCAAAGGGAACCGGTTTGTGGGATGCTCAAAGATTGGCTTGGCAGCCGGCCCTAACCGGAGTATCGCTAATTCCGGGTTCGCGCCAGTTGATGCGCTTGGCCAAGGCCACCGGCAGCGGGTTGCCCACCGTTATCCGGGGTGTTTCATCCCTTTGGGGGACGATAGCAAGTAGGAGGCGTGACCGTTCTTGAGTGGATGGACAGTTTTGATCATTATCCTGGTTTTGCTGCCTGGGGTTCTGTTAAGTGTTCCGCTAACCTTCAAAGCTGGTGGGTACCTGGGGGCGGAGGACCGGCGCCTGGGGTTGAGGATGGCCTGGGGGTGGCGGCTGGTTGATGCCGACATGGAAATCAAGGGCAGAAAGCCAACCTTCCGGTTTCGTATTGCCGGGATGGCAATGCCCGGGCCCCGTAAAAAGGCGGGAAAAATAAAAGGGGCTAAAGATCAAAAGGTAAAAAACGCCGGGAAAACCGGGGGTGAGCCTAAAAAACACGGGCTCGATTTCTCCGCCATCAACGCAGTGCTTAACAGGCAAGTGCTGGCTGTTGTTTTGGGTTATCTAAAGAATCTTATAAAATCATTTCGCCTGCAGTTACGGTTAAAGGGAGTCTACGGCACTGATGACCCGGCCGTAACCGGCATGATAGCCGGCTTAATTGCCGTGCTGCGGGCCGAGCGTATTATCCTTGACCTGGATACTAATTTTAGCGGTCCCATCCTGGATGTGGCCGGTGAAACATCAGGCCGGGTTGTTCCCATTGTAATCCTGTGGTACACCATCCGCCTTATGATGGCCAAACCGGTGCGGAGGGTTTGGTGGGCACAGTTAATAAAAAAAATTATCAGAAAAAAAACCAAGGAGGGTGCACAATATGTTTAAGGAAGATATAGAATCTCTGGTATCCCGGTTGGAAAATCTTATCTCCACTAAAACCATCATTGGTGAGCCCATTATCAGTGGCAACACCACCATTATCCCCATCGTAACCGCTTCCGTAGGGTTTGGTTTGGGCAGTGGTGAGGGGCAGGATGGGGCGAGTCAGGGGGGTAAAGGTACCGGCGCGGGGGCCGGCATGAAACTATCCCCCACGGCGCTGCTCATCATTCAAGGGGATAATGTGCAGGTGTATTCCTTAACCAAGAAGGGCAGTCTGGCCAAGCTGGCTGAAACCATCCCCGATGTTATTAAAAAGTTTAAATCCAATGAGAAGGATGAGCAGTAGCTGTTGTAATGTGCTTTCTATTGTCAAGACACATTTTTTACAAGCTTTGACGCCTTTAATTGCGTGATGTTTTAGTCCATTATTGCTGTGCGAAAGTTGAGTTATAAGCAATAATTGAACAAAGTGCATTTAGCACAGCGAAAGCCACCGGCTTCCAGGCATCGATTGCTAAAATGGCCGGTGGCTTATTTGGCAATGGGGGTTTTAATTATCCAGCAGTGCCAGTACATCGGGAAAAGGTTCCAGGGCTCTGCGCAAAAATAACAATTATTACCCCGTAATTAACCATCGGCACTCCTGCGGCACTGGCGGCCATCATGCGGGATAACATTTCCCGCCGGTTGATCATGCAGGCGCCGCAGTGGACTATCAGCTTGTAGCTCTCCAGGTCGGAGGGCATCTCGATGCCGCTGGACCAGTGGAAATCAAGCTCGCCGCCCAAAGACTGGCGCAGCCAGTTTAATGAGGGACTGTCCTTTTGGGGTAGATGTTGGGAATGGCGCAGGCCGGACCCAACATCTACCTGATCAGTACAGGTTTTTATGTGGTATCAAAAATTCTCTTGGCCGTGTGGCTGGGTTTGTTCAGAAAAGTGATATTTCATTATAGCGATTTGGCAACTGGTTCCATGTCTGACCGTCCAAAATTCGCCCGGCGGCTTTTTTATTAAATCCACCCCACTGCTTAAAGAAAAACGGTACTCCGGCATCTTGGCATTGGTCTCGTAAACTCCGCGCCCAATCCGGGTGCATTGGCCTTGCACCGGGGCCAGATTCGCCACCAGCTATAACCCAATCAACGCCTTTACAAGGGAAATCAGGTAAATCGCTTAATAATGGTTCAGCAGAAATAAATTTTATTTTAGCTGGTGTTTGTCGTAGGTCGTGAATTCTATTAATAACAGCTTGATTTTCCACTGTTACTCCCATCCAAATATTATTGGGCCATGGGAGCATTGGCGCTAATTCTATCATACGCTTATTTCGCTTAGTCAGTACCTGAAAAATATGATGATCTGCGTTAACCATTGTATTAAAAACGGCCTTAATAAACTCGAACGGAATTTCCTCATGAAATAAATCACTCATTGAATTCACAAAAATCATGCGAGGCTTTTTCCATTTTAACGGGAGGCTAACTAAATCGCGATGAAGAGTTACGTTAAAACCGTTTTTATAACGGGGGTTGCCCATGGCATGTAAGCGTTTTGCGAGTCGCTCTGCATAACAATTTTTGCAACCCTGGCTTATTTTTGAACACCCTGTTACAGGGTTCCAGGTTGCCTCTGTCCACTCTATTTTTGAGTTAACCGCCATTACATTCATCCTTTTAATATATGTTGTGCAATTTTTAAAGCGACTTTAGAACCTTTAGGATTGGCTGCAGCAAAACAGAATAAATACAGTGGATTGTTTCTAGAATTATAAAGTAATCTTGGGTTTTCTGCCACGCCCGGGAAAACTATTTTCAGTCTTTTAATAATATATTTCGCAATTGAATCAAAGGTGGCTACCTTATTAACTGTCTCCAAATCTTCAAAAAGTCTTTTTTCTTTAGTCTTTTTATAAAATGCGTCGTACCAATCTATTGCTCCAAAGATGCGGTTAAGCTTATCTTTTTGGGTTTTTTCAATATTCCCGTCTGTTTTAAGCAATCTATTTACTCCAACACCTAAGGGGAAAAGGTACCATAAATCAATTGCTCTTGTCTTAGCTATAGCTTCAATAGTATTCCATTCTATCTGCATGCCATATGGATCCATTCGTTCTTGATAAGCAGGAAGGACTTAAGAAATTGCTCAGGGGTTGGTAGGACTCTGTTGAAAAGAAAAACGTGATTGATGTTAAATTGGAGTTTTCGGGATGAAGCGGGCATAGCGAAATAAGCAATATTATGCTGTAGCATAAATTATTTAAAAAAGCAACTACTTCAATACTTAAATTAATATCAAAGTAAGACATTATTTAAACTGATACTCTATAGTCTGTGGCTCAGTCAACACTTCATAAAGAAAGCTGGCTTTTTGTTGTTTAGCTTGGTTGATTTCGTCCGGTGCGTATCCCCTTACCTCTATGGGTTCCATTATTTCGGCCAAGGCATCACCGAGAATCTCCCACCGTTTCCACTGAGGCATACCAATGAAAGCAGGTGAGACTACTATTAAATCGATGTCGCTGTACGGCCCGGCTGTGCCCCTGGCTTGGGAACCGACTAAATACGCCTTTTGGGTGGGAATGCCTTTCTTCTCAAGGATAAGAAGGTATGATTTGACAGTATCTTCTATTCTAGCTGTTGCTTTATGCATTTAATCACGTCCCTAGTTTTTTTTAAGTATTCCCGGGTAACGGGGGGTGGGTAGTCGTCTAAGGCTCTTTTGAGTTCTTCGGGGTACCTGGTTACTATCCCGGCTAGATTTAAACGGGTGACAAACTTGGTTTGCTCATCGGTTAACCTGGCTTGTCCAAGTTTCAACAGATTGACAAGGTTATGGGTTTTGGGAGGTGCTGGCAACATACAGTATTTACCACCTTTCATATTTCATTTTAACACGGCAATGAAATGAAATCAATTAATACCTTTGGCAAGTGGATTTATAAAACCCTGAGCGAGTGCTCGACACGTTCATGTGTCACGCCATCAGCTTCCGCAATTTCCCGGAGTTTTAGGCCCTCAAAGTAATACTTTTTTAGTCGCTTCTGTTGTATCTCCGTGAGCTTGCCGATGGCGGCGAAGAGTTCTTGCATCGGCATCGTTGCAGCACAGCGAAAGCCACCGGTTTCCAGGCATTGATTGCTGAAATAGCCGGTGGATTATCTTTATCATCATCGCCAGATGCCGCAGTCACCGGGTCCGACATTTATATCACCGTCGTAATTCTTGCAGGCCCGGATCATACCCCTTTCCGAACGGACAAACGCGTGTCACCGCGTCATCATCATGGTATGGAAGTATTCTATCTTTTTCCGGCGAAATTTTCCCGATACTCTTGTTCAGTGACCAAATGTATTGAGCGGACTTGCAACAACTTGAAGACATGGCGAAAATAAGTAAAATTTACGATATAATGAACACATAAATACAGATATTTTATTTGGTTACAGGGGTAAGGTTATGCTTGCACTAATAACAACAATTGAAAATAAAGACGACCGGTATAAGGCTACCCAGATTTATAAGCTTTATCGTGGAACCATGCTTTACATAGCCAACAGCATCTTACATGAACCCCATCTGGCGGAGGATGCCGTATCTGAAGCCTTTATCAGAATAATTGATAACCTGGAAAAAATTGATACAATTGACGATCACAAAACAAGGGCATTTGTAGTTATCATAGTTAGAAATATTTCACTTGACCTATTGCGAAGGCAAAACCGCAATCAAACAAAGCCGCTTGAGGACTATATGGGATACTCGGAATATAACGAGCCGGTTTTTGATGATATTGCCGCAAGAGATGCCTGTGATAAAATAGCGAAATCCATAGCTAGGCTGAATAAAAATTATTCGGATATTTTATATCTTAAAATGGAGTTAGAGCATTCAAATAAAGAAATCGCTAAAATACTCGGTATCAGCCAGGAGAATGTTAAAATGCGCCTTAGCCGGGCGCGAAAAGCTGTGAAAAAACAGCTTCAAAAGGAGGGGGACTTTTATGGCCGGCAAGGAACGAAGTGAAATGCTGTTTGATGCTCTGCTAAAAGTAGCCGTTACCGAAACATTCCAGAAAGAATTGGACGCGCTCCCCTCTAATGAAGAATTAAATGAAACCTATAAGCCGTCACCGGAACTGGACAGACGGATTAAAAAGCTTATTTATCAAAGCCAACGAAAGTCAAAAATACGGCATTTTGCAAAGAGATTTGCTAAAGTTGCTGTCTGTATCGCTATAGTGTTTACGTTTTTAAATGCTGTGCTGTTGAGCGTCGAAGCAACGAGAAATTCAATATTTAACGCTATTATTGCCTGGCAGGAAAAATATACGGAAGTGAAATTTGGTGAGTCGAAAAAAGAAAGTCAACAAGACAATGTTTACCGCCCAACTTATTTGCCGGAGGGCTATAAGGAAACAGCTGCTGAAAGGTATGGCAATACATTTACGATAATATACACGAATAATGCCGGGGAGGAAATTCTATTTGACCAGCGGCCGGCGGAATCAGGAACTTCATTAGTAGACAATGAAAATACAGAGTACACAAAAGTTAAAATATCAGACAATACAGCGTATTTGTTTAAGGCAATGACTACAGATGATTCCAATGTATTGATTTGGCAATCAGACGGCTTAGTTTATGAACTGATATCCAAAATCGATAGCACAGAATTAATACGTATCGGAGAAAGCCTGAAAAAATAATTTAAAAATTTTTCAAATAAAAGTGTTACCAAATCATACCTTCAATCGTTTATATAGTAAAGGGCGAAATAATCTCTCAAAAAAAACGAAAGAAGGAATGATAATGATTGTGAGGTTAAAGAAATCTACCTTCCTGCTTTTGGCGCTTGCATTGTACTTTTTCCTGGGAGGAGCGGCGCTCGCCACAGCAAATGATTCACGGAAAACGCTGTCCCCGCAATGGACAAACACCACTTCAGTAAATGTAAATCTTTCTTTTGATGACGGAAAAGGAACTTGCGGCGCTCGTGTGCTTGGCAAATCAGGTGTGACAAAAATCACCGGCAAAGTGGTGTTGGCACGTAAAAACTCGGATGGAACATATACCGCTGTAAAAACATGGAGCAATCTTAAGACTACAGGTGAAAAACTGCTCTTTGATAAGACCTATTATGTGACAACAGGCTATTCATATCGGCTGACGATTACCGCAACGGTTTACCGAAATGGTACCGGTGAAACCGTATCCGGCAGCTATGAGGCTTATGCGAAGTAATATTAGATATATAAATAATTAAAGGGATAAGGTAAGTGTCTAGTAATACAGAAAAAATTTTTTGTTATAAACTTCATATTTTAAGAAGGTGCTCAAAATTGGATAAAAAATTGTGTTATATATTTTCAGCTGTTTTTATAATTGCAGGTAGCATTATCTATACTTTTGAAAGGGCTATTTCTTATTTTGTATGGATTGGAGAGATGAATGCTGCCTCAATTACTGGTAGTTTTCCAAGCCAACCAGAACTAAACCCATTATTTTCTAACGCATTCTTCCTTATATTTATTCTTTTAGGTTTAGCCTTTTTTGTTTTTGGATATAAAAAAAATTAATCAGTATGTACCAGAGATTACGATATCAAAATTGGACTTGGACAATAGGATAGTAGGATTATAGCCCGTCCGCTAATGATTAGAGTATGGCTAATTATCCAGCAGCGCCAGTACATCGGGAAAAGGTTCCAGGGCTCTGCGCAAAATTCCCAGCATATAAGCAATTATTACCCCGTAATTAACAATGGGCACTCCCGCGGCGCTGGCGGCCATCATGCGGGATAACATTTTCCGCCGGTTGATCATGCGCGCGCCGCAGTAGACTACCAGCTTGTAGCTCTCCAGCTCGGTTTGGTTGACTTCCTTTTTGAGAACAGGAGTTGTTGGACCTATGCAAGTAAAAGTCCTCCTATTATATGGGTCTGTATTACCGCCATTTAAACATATTGATAAAATTATAAGAAAATATTACAAATACTATCTGGATGATAAAAGGAAAGGAGACTTTATCGAAGATAATTACCATGAAATTTGGGTTGAGGAAAGATATACAGGACTTAGTTATAGGAAAAATCGTAACTATATAACTGTTGTGCCGGTGAAACAAGAATATTTTTCTAAATTTATAGCAATCTTTAAGGAGTTAAATGGAAATGTATGCTTATGTAAACAAAATCATGAACATCTATATGTAACCATGGCAGGTGTAGAATATGAAGGTTATTGCTTTTACTTAGATAATAACGAAGAAAAGATAATCTTCTTGGAAGAATACTGTGAAAATGAGGAAAAGTGGTTTAGTGTTAATCAGTTAGATGCTTATGCACAAATACCACTGGACAAACGTTGGATTTGCGTAAAGGCAGATGAAGATACCGAAGTTGTATTTAAAGAATGGGTAACAGATGTTCTTAAATCCGTTTGATAAACTGGCTCATACAAGGATTTATGCCTAGTTCTGCTTTATACACTTTAGTATAATCATAACTTCCAGTTATTACGATAATGTGCAGGATGTTCTAAAAAAACAAGCAGAGGTGGCAGGCAGTTTTTACAGCCGTTATTTGTCCGATCAAGATCTGGGAAGGGAAGCCGGGTCTCTCTTGGAGAGTTTTTCCTCAACCACTGCGGCACAGGTGCAAATTATAAACGCCGGGGGAATGGTGCTGGCCGACTCTCAGGGAGCACCGGCTGTGGAAAAACTAACTTTTGACGATATTCAAAGAGCCCGGAAGGGAGAATTGGGCCATTGGCAGGGCAACCTGCCTGATACCGGCGAACCGGCCATGTCTGTAGCCTATCCCCTTAAATCCGGTGACCAGGTGGTGGGAGCAGTTTGCTTTATAACATCCCTCACCGTAATACACGAGGTCGTCAGGAACGTATACAAGGGAACATCGTCAGCGGGCAGCGGAATTGGTCTGTCCATTTGTGATGAAATTGCCAAAAAATCATGCAGATTCCGACAAGACCTAAAACACCACCAAAACAAGTAAGCCACCTTGCATTTTGACCCAAGAAAAGGAAGATTCAATATATTCATTATCATAATGGTAGAGAAAATTACAGCAACCAATCCACTAACAATATATTGACTAGCAATGTAGTTTAAGTAATAACTAAAACCATATAATAAAACACCTTGTAAGGCTATGATAAAATGCTTTTTCATTGATAAGCGTAGAGATATCTTGCGGATTAGGCAAAATAAAATAAAGACAATTGCTGCCAAACCAAACCTATAACTAACAGATAAAACCGGTTCCACTTGACTTAATTGTAAATTTATTGCCAACCAAGTTGTACCTCAAATAATAACAGTTGCCAGGTAGAGTAAAAAATTAGTCATAGCTTTACACTGCGGATCAAAGAGGCCATTGAGCTTTGCCTGGAAGTTGTATAAAAAGCATATTCATATTCTGACAAACCCATTTCCTGAGGCTCTTTGTCCATTTTTTGAATATCTTTATTGAGTGTAATCAATTCTTCAATAACTTCGGTCGCTGTTAAGATCTTGTTGTAGTAATTTTTAATTGAGTTTTCAAGCATCTCCACTAAAGCTTTGCTTTGGATCAGGTTCTTATTTTATCCTATTTCTTCCCGTTAATGCCTTCGCCAAGGGCCAAGGTCATTAAACAGATGATTTTGCTCAGCTGGTCCGGAGTTGCCACCACAGCCGGACACAGCGGTGATAAGCAGCAGCATGCCAATCATCAATAAGATTATTCCTTTCCGCTGCTCATTAGTATAATTTGACGTTCCGTACAAGCAGTCCTGCTGCCCATAAATCTTCCCCTGGATAAGTATATTGGAATAAAAGCAGCAATCTTATACCTCTTAAGCCAAGGGATTCAATAATCCACAAAGCAGGGTGCAAGCAGCCTTGCTTTGTGGATTATGCTATAAATTTACTGCGGGATTCCGTAGAAAAAATTTCAAAACTACTTGACATTTGCTTTCAGGAAGGTTATAGTATTTAAAAAGTATACTAAATATGTACACTTTAGCTATGAGGTAATAGTAAATGAGGCTAAACCAAGCAACAGACTATGCTTTCCGGGCGGTTTTATATTTGTCCAGTTTACCTAAAGGGCAGGTGATAGAGGCCAGGGTTATAGCCGAAAACGAGAAAATCCCCATACGCTTCATGCTCAAGATACTCCGCCTGTTAACCCAAGCCGGGATTGTTGAATCCTACCGGGGAGTTGGCGGTGGCTATGCGCTGGCTAAAGTGCCGGGGGAAATTACCCTGAAGGACGTTGTTGAAGCGGTGGAGGGACCGGTGCGCATTAACAGGTGTTTAATTGCTCCCGAGGAGTGCAATAAGCGAAATACCGCTAAATGTTCCATTCATAAAGCCCTTTATTCAATTCAACAGACCATCAACCGGGAATTGGAGCGCTATGACTTTGATACTCTAAGCAAGCGATAACTTGGAAACGAACTGGCCACCCGTACCGGGCAAAAGTATAGGGGATGTGTGCCTGATTTATTTAATGCCCGTAAGTGTACTATAATAGTATACTTTAGCAGCTATTAAGTAATATTTACAGTAAACATGATTTGCCAACTTTAGCAACTTAACATGCTTAATAGCATCTAAATATGCTTATCTAAAAGTATACAAATTAAGTATAGTATATCAATGTAGGAGGTTGTATGTAATGAAAATGTGTGATTCAGCGGACGTTAAGCTAATTGACTTTATGCGTAGTAAGACCGGTGTGAAGACTTCATTCCACCGCGTACCCGACCAGGCGATCAAATGCGGGTTCGGCATGCAGGGGGTATGCTGCCGGTTGTGTTCCAACGGTCCCTGCCGTATTACCCCGCAAAGCCCCAAAGGTGTCTGCGGGGCCAGCGCTGATACCATTGTGGCCCGCAACTTCTTGCGGGCGGTGGCTGCCGGGGCGGCCTGTTACTTGCATATAGTGGAGAACGCTGCTTCCAACCTTAAAGCGGTTGGCCTTGGAAGCACCGGGCTAACGATTAAGGAACCGGAACTATTGAATGAACTGGCCGAACTGATGGGGGTTGAGGAAAGTGACCCGGCCAGTCAGGCTGTTGCGGTTGCTAATCTGGTGTTGGAAGACCTGTACCGGCCCAGGGGCCGGGAGATGACCCAGGTTGGTAATCTGGCTTATAAACCCAGGCTGAAGCGCTGGAGAGAGTTGGGTATCATTCCCGGCGGTGCTAAGTCCGAAGTTTTCGATGCCATTGTAAAAACCAGCACCAACCTGTCCAGCGACCCCGTAGATATGCTGCTGCACGCCCTGAAGCTGGGTATTGCTACCGGCTTATACGGTTTGACCCTAACTAACTATCTAAATGATATAATGCTGGGTGCACCGGAAATCAGGATAGCTAAAGTGGGCTTTTCCGTAGTCGATCCGGACTATATTAATATTATGGTTACCGGCCACCAGCACTCTTTAATTGGAGTTTTGCAGGAGCGTTTAGCCGCTCCCGGTGCTTCCGCCATAGCCGAGCAGGCCGGGGCCAGGGGATTTAAAATTGTCGGATGCACCTGCGTAGGCCAGGACTTGCAGCTGCGGGGGGCACATTGCGCCAATGTTTTTGCCGGCCATGCCGGAAACAATTTTACCAGCGAGGCGTTGCTGGCCACCGGGGGTATTGACCTGCTGGTTTCCGAATTTAATTGTACCGTGCCCGGGCTGGAACCGCTCTGCGAACAGTTTATGGTGAGGCAGTTATGCCTGGATGATGTGGCTAAAAAGGCCAACGCCGAATATATCGGGTTTGATATTCAGGCGGGCGATGCGCTGGCCCAAAAGGTTATGCAGGCCGCTTTGGATAGCTATAATAACCGGCGGGGTAAGGTGGAGGTGGATGTGCCGGTCCATGGTTACGATGACGCGCTTACCGGCGTCAGTGAAAAATCACTGCAGAAATTCCTGGGCGGTACCTTTAAGCCCCTGATAGATTTAATAGTCGCTGGTACCATTAAAGGGGTTGCCGCCGTGGTGGGCTGCTCCAATCTTACTGCCAAGGGGCATGATGTATTTACCGTGGAGCTGACCAAGGAACTGATTAAACGTGATATTATCGTCCTTTCCGCGGGCTGCACCAGCGGCGGTTTGGAAAACTGCGGCCTGATGTCCCCGGCTGCCGCGGAGATGGCGGGTGAGGGACTGAAGGGAGTATGCCGAAAGCTGGGTATTCCCCCGGTATTGAACTTCGGACCCTGCTTGGCCATTGGCCGCCTGGAAATAGTGGCCACTGAACTGGCCCGGGCGTTAAAAATTGACATCCCCCAATTACCCCTGGTGCTGTCCGCACCCCAGTGGTTGGAGGAGCAGGCCCTGGCTGATGGAGCCTTCGGGCTGGCCCTGGGTTTACCCCTGCATCTGGCCATACCGCCCTTTGTAACCGGGAGTAAACTGGTGAGCCGTGTGTTGACTGAGGATATGGAACAGCTCACCGGCGGTAGGGTGATTCTGGAGGGAGAAATTGTACCGGCAGCCGAGAAGCTGGCGGAAATCATTGAACAAAAAAGAAAAGCCCTGGGGTTATAGGGGGGATGAGCAATGAGACGGATACTGATTAATAGGGAACTGTGTCAGGGCTGCCGGAACTGCCAGCTGGCCTGTATGGCAGAGCATACCGAAGCTAAATCGGTGTTAACCCTGGACCTGGAAGACCCGGCCAACCAAGCCCGGAATTTCGTTGAAGCAGGTGTTGATGGCCGGCCGGTGCCCCTGTTGTGCCGGCACTGTGATGACCCGGCCTGCGCTACCGCCTGCATGTCCGGGGCGTTGCGCAAGGACCCGCAAACAGGTATCGTGGAGCATGACCCGGTTAGATGTGCCGGGTGCTGGATGTGCGTGATGTCCTGCCCTTATGGGATTATTCGCCCGGATAAACGGGCGGGCAAAACAACGGTTAAGTGTGATTTTTGTGCCACCAGGCCTGTGCCCCGCTGTGTACAGGCCTGCCCCAGCGGTGCCATAACCCTGATTGAACTGGATAGTCAGGGCGGGTTGAAAGAAGTCATCCCTCAGGAACAAACCCCTGAAAGCGAGGTGGGTATGCGATGAAATACTTGATTTTAGGGGCCAGCGCCGCCGGTATCAGCGCCGCCAGGGCGATTCGCCGGCTGGATGCCGGTGGTAAGATTACCGTCATTAGTAAGGATGAGCGTATCTATTCCCGCTGTATGCTGCACCATATCATCAGCGGGCAGAGGTCCGAGGCCGAAACCCGTTTCGTGGAGGATGATTTTTTTAAACAAAACAATATCCGCTGGCTGCCCGGCCGGGAGGCGGTTACAATGGATGTTGTTTCAAAGGAAGTACAACTCTCGGATGGAGCAGTCCACCGGTATGACCAGCTGCTCATTGCCACCGGGGCCTCCTCTGTGATGCCGCCGGTGGAAAACCTGGGCCGCGGCAAGCAGGTACGGGCGCTGCGTAACCTGGAGGACGCCCGGGATATTACCCGGTTGTCCGGCGGGACCGCCACCGCGGCTGTTATCGGTGCCGGGTTGGTAGGCATGGACGCCGCTTATGCCCTGGCCGAACGGGGGGTAAAGGTAACGGTGGTGGAAGTGGCGGGGCATATTCTGCTTCTGCAGTTGGATATAAGGGCGGCCAGAAGTTATGAACAGTTATGCCGGGAGCATAATATGGAATTTATATTTAACGACATGGTTGCCTCGGTAATGCTGGACGAACAAGATAACGTCCAGGGATTGAAGCTTAAAAGCGGCAGGACGGTGCCTTGCGGTATGGTGGTGGTGGCCGCCGGGGTCAAGCCCAACATTGATTTTCTAAAGGATACACCGGTAGAAACAGGCCGGGGGATTAAGGTAAACGACCGCCAGCAAACCTCAGTGGCCGGGATATACGCGGCGGGAGACGTTTGCGAATCCCTGGAGTCGTTTACCGGCAGGATAATGCCTACGCCCATCTGGCCGGCGGCGGTCCGGCAGGGTTGGGTAGCCGGCAGCAATATGGCCGGCAAACCCGTTCGCCTGAAGGGTAATTTTGCCTTTCAAAATTCCATGACCTTTTTCGGTTTGCCATCGGTATCATTTGGAACAATAAACCCGCCTGACGAAAGTTTCCGGGAACTAGTGGATGACCAGGGAACTGCCGGTTATAAAAAGGTGTTATTACAGGACGGGCGTATTAAAGGCGCCATCTTGCAGGGGGATATCAGCGGAGCCGGCCTTTTTGGGGCGCTAATTAAAAACGGCATAGACATATCCGGGTTGGAGCATCGGATATTTGAGCTTAGTTACGCTGATTTCTTTGCCCAAAAGGAGAATGGGGAATTTTATTTTAAATAGTTGGTTTTATAACCGATTTAGAAATAACGGCTCTTTACAGGGGGCCGTTATTTCTTTTGATTTCATCCTTTTTGCTATGCCGCATTAGCGGAATGAATGTATATTTGAAAAAACGTTATTGTGGTAAAATATTCAAAAGGGGGGTGGGTAAATGCCACGGCCAGTCAAATGACGATGCGATATACTTATAAAGAGTATTTACAATTACCTGGTGATTGTAGCTGCGAGATAATAAATGGTGAACTGTTTGCAATGACCCCAGCACCTACTGTACGGCACCAATTGGTTTTGCGCAATATACTGCTAATTCTTGCGGATCGCTTGAAAGGTAACGGGTGCGAGGTTATCAGTGCACCGTGCGATGTATTGTTGTCTGAAGGTGAAAAAGATATAGAGGATACCTCCACCATTGTACAGCCCGATATTTTTGTTGTATGTGATAAGTCCAAACTTAAAGAAAAATATTGTCTTGGTGCCCCGGGCCTGATAGTGGAAATCGTATCACCATCAAGGCCGTCCATGGACTATGTAAAAAAGTTACATATCTATGAGAAATACGGTGTGAAGGAATATTGGATTGTAAATTATAAGCAGCAAGAGGTTATGGTTTATAAATTATGCGGCAACGAGTACGGGGTACCTAAAACATATGTGAACGGGTACATTGAACCCGGTATTTTCGGTGATTTGATGCTGGCGTTAAAAGATGTATTTGCATAAAATTGATCAAGCCGGTTGCTGCTTAAAGATATCATCCCCGTGTTAAAAGGGGACTGGCATAATTTATGAGCCTAGTACTTTTCTTAAATCTGCTTCCCCTTGAAAACTTGTTTTACGGAACTATCGCCTCGTGGCGTAAGAAAGTAAAATTATAGATATATCTTTCCAGCATCACCATCTACAGTAATTAAATGACCACCTTTTATTATCTTCATGACGCCCGGAACGTTCACCACCGCTGGAATACCGTATTCCCTTGCCACAATAGCTCCGTGGGATATAAATCCTCCCGTTTCCATCACTATGGCAGAGGCCCTTAAAAACAGAGGTGTCCAGGCAGGGTCGGTTGATGGAGCCACCAAAACTTCACCACCCTGCAGCTTGCCACCTTCATCGGGGTGATAAATCAGCCTGGCTGAACCGGAAGCACTGCCCGCGGCCACGCCCATACCCGCCAAAACATTGCTCGTACCTGCGGTAACAGACTCCATGAACTTGGGCACATCGTCGATAATCAAATCGGGGGGGAAAGAGCTTCCATTTCTTTCATTTTTGCCTTCCGCCCGGTCACCAAGGCAGCCAACCCCCTGCCGTCTCAATTCCCCCTCAAAATGGAATCTAGTTCAGTCCAGGTACAGTGATATATGTCGCCTTGTTCTTCAAGTATGCCTCTTACAACAAACCGGCGGCCAACCTCCTGGAACACCATGCGCTGGGGCTCAAAAAACTTAACCAGCACAGACTTGGTCATTTCCCTTAGTTCCGTACTCTTCAGGGCTTGTTTTAACCAGTATTTAATCAACGTTCGCCGGTAAAAGGGAAACTTCCGGTTAACTTCCCGCCAGGCTCCATCCGTTTTTTCTTTCTGCCGGGCTCTTAACCTTCCGATGTCAGCGGTGTCAATGGTGCTCCTGATTATATTCAGGAGGTAGGAAGGGTCTTCCCGCCAGCGAGGATTTATGACATCCAATTCATATATACCACGATGCCCGTATTCCATCAGGTCTTCTTCATTATCCCGAGCCAGTAGTTAAAGCGGTATTCATCCGGCTCAACAGCGCAGCCTTAGTGCCTGGATGGAAAAATATTTTCAAATGGCAATCAAAGGGATCCGGTCAGAAGCTGTGACAAAAAAAATCACCCTCCACCTTCGTAGGTTTAGGGATTATTTTTATGAGCTATACGGCCATGAACGTATTTCAGCATGTCTCAAGCTTGATATTGTACCTGGCAGTCATCACTTAAGGATCAAAAGCTGGCCGCATCAACCATTAATAACCACCTGGCGGATAATAGATTTCTATGTAGTGTAATTTGCCAAGAGTTATCCGGGGGAATATTAGTCTTAAAGAAATTATTTCAGCAAGAAATAAACGCAAAAGGGAATTAAAGAAAATGATAGGTGATCACAACCAGATTATAGAAAAATTTCTTGAAATACACAATAAAGAAAATACTACTATTAAATCAAAATCATCAGGATCATAATCCTAGCATAGAAAGTGAAAATATCAAAATAAAGCTAAGGAGTATATAATTTCTCTTTTCGGAAGTGGCTTGGGGTAACGTGCAATATTTTTATTGGTCACGGAATAGGATTAGATGCCAATGAGCCTCCCGAATTATTTGCAAAATCAAACTTTATTGAGAGGGGGTTGAAAGATTATTTTAGCACAACTGGTTTCATTGACTTATTACCGCTGGCATTAAAGTTAGCTGACCAGGCAGGGTGCGGTAAAAATGAAATTATTGAGGCGATTTGCAAGGTGGCTGATAAACATAAAATGTATCCGCCCCAGCGTAATAGAACAGCTTGGTTTGCCAGGGTTTTTCAGGAAAAATTGGACGAGGCGAGGGCCGATATTTTAAGGAGGAATTATTTGCAGGGTTTGTAATGTGTATTTAAGCCAGCTGCTCTTATTGGAGGCTGGCATTTTGTTTTTGGATTGACCACTGTTATAGTCCCGATGCGCTAAACAAATCCATGATGAAAATAGCATTATAGTACCGACACTTTTCATCGGATTTAACCGTCAAATCTAAGTGGAATCAACACAATATAAAAGCAGTAAAAAATCGGGATGCTCGGCAATATAAGGGCTTAGATGATAAGGATTTAAGAAAACTTCGGGCAGAGATTCACCGAAACTGCAATCCACTTCATATTTGTATTATAGAAGTATTGCTTGGAACAGGGCTTCGGGTAAGCGAGCTTTGCGGTTTAAGGCTTCAGAATATAGAAATATCCGAACGTAAAGGCTCTCTAAGGGTTATCGGTAAAGGAAATATAAATAGGAAGCTTCCACTTAATAAGGATGTTCGGAAAGCAATTAAAGAATACCTTGCGGTTAGGCCAGAAAGTGACACTGACTTCCTATTAATAGGACAGCGTGGAGCCCTAAAACGAAATGCGATTAACTTAATCCTTAAAAAATATGGTCAAAGGGTAATGGTTGAGGTAACGCCGCACCGCGTTAGGCATACACT
Source organism: Desulfoscipio gibsoniae DSM 7213 (assembly GCF_000233715.2). GTDB lineage: Bacteria > Bacillota > Desulfotomaculia > Desulfotomaculales > Desulfallaceae > Sporotomaculum > Sporotomaculum gibsoniae. The sequence continues at coordinate 3,134,379 of NC_021184.1, read as the reverse complement.
AGGATATAGGCTTGTTAAATCCAAAAACACAGCAATTACAACGATTCAGCAGATTCTCGGCCACGATAGCATTATGACCACTAACCTTTATACCGTCACAACCGAGCAGGACAAAGTAGATGCCCTGGAAGCCTTAGAGTGGTAAGCAAAATCACTCTTTTTTAATGCACCTTTCCCAATGGGAGGGGTGCTTCTATTTATGAAAAATTACCCCGGCAACTGATGGTGTGAAAATTTTTTTGACATTTTTACGGAGAAAATCTATTATAATAATATGAAAAATTTCAGAAAACGGCTGCAACACTACAAAGAACTGTTCTTGTTTAGGGTTCATGTGTTATAATTTAATTGGCAAAGAAGGAGGGATGATGGAATGACTAAAATAAATAAGTCAAACATAATAGGTTTAACAAAAGAGAAAAAGAATTTGTTTAAAAGCTTAGTTGGGTCAGCATCATCACCTAAAATTGATTTAAATAAGGTTAGGGATGAATGGAAATATGGTAAAAGTGGATTTCAATGTAAATTTTAGCGGGTTTCAAAAAAGTGAAGATATTTTAGTTGATACGGGAGTTCTTCTTGCGTTGCTAAATGAATACGATTCTTGGCATGAAACAGTATCTAATTTATTTGAAAACTTTGTTTTCAATAATGATGATACTTTATTTTTATATATCAACCCATGTATTCAAAATGAATTGACAAATCTGATAAGTAATGGAAAGCCTTTGGAGTGGTATGGAATCAAACACCCTGATTTTAGTATTACTAAAGATGAAATTGACGTAATAGAAAGAAATTCAATAGATGCACTTCAAAAGCTTATTGATAATGATATTCTTATTATACTCGATTCTAATAAGGAAAGTTCCCTGCAACAGTTGAAACTATATAAGGAACTAGGGGCAGCAGATGCAATAAACGCAACACTTGCTAATGTTTATGGAATAAGCTTTTTGACTGTTGATAACAAACTAGTTAATAACATGATTGATAACGCCGATAAATTAGAAGACATTCAAAACTTGTATTACACAACACCAGTTCATAAAACTTATTAATTAAACTAAACGATTGCGTGGCAATAACTACCATTATAGAAAGGAGCCTAAATGCAAACAATAAATCAACACCATCACCGCCAAAACCTTCTGCTATTGCAATACATGAACAAATACTTCTCCCCGGCCAAGATAGAAGAACTTGTCGGGGAGTTTTCATTTTCAAGCTTCGCAGGTTGTTTGGTGAGATGGACATAGAATTTTTTGCTCTTTGTTACTTCCCGAAATATTTTGATCGGAAGTTTGGTGAATTTCACAAAGAGTTATTTGAAGAATTAAAATACATGCTTGATAACAAAGGGTCGATTGAGGCTTTTGGATTGCCGAGAGAACACGGTAAAAGCACCATCAACTCTTTTTTATTTCCGCTGTATTCAACAATATATAATAAATCACAGTTTACACTAATCATATCGGCAACCGAGCAGATAGCTCTCCCCTTCCTTGATATGATTAAGGATGAATTGGAAAATAACCAGCTATTAATTGAAGATTTCGGTATCTATAAAGGAAACCGCTGGAATAACAATGAAATCTGGATAAGGGGCAGGGGGGGAATTGATACCTGTATAATGATTCGTGGGATTGATGGTTCCCTTCGTGGAATACACTTCAAGCAGCATCGCCCTCAACTTGTTTTATTAGATGATTTGCTTAAAGATGATACCGCCAAAGCGGAGGAACGTACGGCCACAAGCGTTCCCCGGCCAACTAAATTGCCATAAGCGCTACAAATGGCATCGGTTATTTCTTGGGGAATTTTCTCGGCAAGGATCTTTTCTGTTATTATGCTGGATTGTAAGGTAACGTTTTGCGTATAGGCAGAACCGCTATCAAATATTGACCGGTACAGTTGGGTGAGTCCCGTTTTAGTGGTAAAATAACGGTATGCTTCCGCTGTGATACAAAAAACCGGGGGAACCGGGAAGTCCGACCGCATTAACTCGCCAAGGTTCGCCCCTTTTCCACCTACCAAAGGGATATCTTTCATGGTTAATTCACCAAAAGCCTTGATAAAGTCGTTCATAACTGTCCCCCCTTAATTTCTATTTATTTTGGTTGTCACAATGGCTTCATTGTATATCCAGCCCCAGAACCCGGATACTATGCTCAATTAAAAAATTAATTAACTCTTCCGAAGAAGTTTTTCGGCCGGTTAAATTCCAATACCTAATAAGCTGGTAGTTACCGTGAATATACATAACTGAAACTAGTTCAGTGTTTAAAGGTTTAATCTGCCCTTTATTAACAGCGTCATCAAGCAGCACCTTAAATCTAGTCACCATTGCTTGTAAAAATTCATCCCTTTTTTGTTGAAGGTCGGATAAATGCCGGTTGTTTAAAATAAATTGACCTTCATGGGGGTTGGCATTTGTCCACCAATTTATCGCTGCACGCATGGATTTAAATATAATTTGTCTTAAGTCGGTTTCACCCTGTACGGCTTCCTCCTGGCAATTAAAATAACTCCGGGCAATGCGGTTAAAAATTTCCTCAAAAATAAGTTCTTTATTGGGAAAATAAAAGTAAAGCGAGCCTACTGAAACACCAGCCGCATTACAGATATCCTGAATGGATGTGTTTTCGTAACCTTTTTGAGCAAATAGTGGTAACGCCTGGTCGAGAATATGCTGTTTCTTGGCTTCTTTTTGTTCCTGAACGTGTTTGGGTGTACGATATGGCACTTAAATCCCCCTTATATATAAAGCATAGAATAGCGTTCTATGCTTTATATATAACACAGCAGGTTATTTTTGTAAAGGCTAAAAAAGGGGATGCCAATAGAAAAGAGTTGGGAAATGTTTCTTTAGTTTCCCGAAGCTTTACAAGTATTGACATTTTCGTCCTACCACCATATGATGTTCATAATTAATTAGCTATATAAGCTATATATCCAATATGGTGGTGTTTCAATAAGCTATTAGGCTATTATTGCACGAGAGTACCGTATCCCAGCAGTAGTCGCGACCGGTAACGCTACTCAGATTTTAAGCGACGGTCAAGTTGTAACGGTAGATGGAATGGCCGGCACGGTTTCGGTGGAAGGACTATAACATGGTGAGGTGAATGAAGTGGATAAAAATATAAGAATTGCAGTTCTTAATAATGAGTTTGAGGCGCAATTGCTTGAAGCTGCTTTAAATGAGCAACAAATAGCTCATCATTTGGAATGCTACCATGACTTAGCCTATGATGGAATTTTTCAACTACAAAGAGGTTGGGGAGCAGTATATGCATCAGAAGCAGACAGATTAACAGTTATACAAATAATTGAAGAAATTAGAAAGATACCACAAGAAAATGACGAGATTGACAATTAGGTTACCAGAAATTTCAGAGGTATTAAGTATGAAAAGAGGTAAAATGTGAATCAATTAACCAACCCTTTAGAGATTTATAGATTGCTTCCGAAAACAAATTGCGGGGCATGTCAAACACTGACATGTTTGGCGTTTGCTGCTGCATTAATTAATGGTCAAAAAAGTTTAAGAGACTGTCCTCACCTGGAGGACAAAGCTATTGAGCAATATCTTTGTTATGTTCACTCGGAATGAAGTGAATCGCCATGTTAATTATGGTATAATTTTACTATAACTACAATGAGTAGGATCAAAAGAAATCATATTAAAGTCAAGCTTTAAATCAATATAAATCTATGCTTTTTTAACAAGAAGCAGTAGCTTATTCTAAAAAAACCGATGTCTTTGAAAACAAATCCATGAAGAGGAGGTATTTATTTGTTACCAAGACAAATTAACCAAATTATTGTAATTTTAGGGTCTTTGTGGTTGCTGTGGGTATTTTTCACCAGATATAGTTCTGAGTGGACAAAATCTGATTGGGCATATATTAGTTTTTTTGCTATTGTTGTTTTTTTCTCAGCATATAGTTTAATAAAAGAAAAAAAGGATTAAAAAGAGGGAAGAATAACAAAATTTATTTTTAGTTGTGCCCATAACCCAAACCGAAGTAAAACGGTAAATAATATAATGGTTGGTAGTGGTTTTTATCTTTTCGCTTAATTAACATAGTGCGTCACAGACTAAGATTCTGTGACGCAAAGACATCAATGAGAAAGAACCGCCTACAGGAAAATGCTTCTTACCAGGTCTAATTGAACCCTTGCCTGAACCGCCGCCATAGCATTGTCCCTTTATGCCGTCACATTCAATTAATTATTAAATCATTTCCAAACCAAAGCCCTCCCTACAAGGTCAACCAAGCCTTTAACTTCAACACCCAGTTCATGCTCCTCCACCATGGGATAAAGCTGAGCTTTACAGATGGAACACGGTGCACAAAGTATACCATTACCGTCTTTGCCTACACCAGTGGCCCGCACCTGGTCGGCTTTTTTCTGGCTAAGTTGTATTCGGCGCTGGTACATTTCCGGATCATCGAACAGGATTCCAGAACCACCGCCACAGCAAAAGTTATCCATACCATGGGGCGTCATTTCCCTAAAGTCGGTGGTCACTGCGCGCATAATGACACGCATGTTTTCGTTCAAGCCGCAGGCGCGCACGTAATTGCACGGGTCGTGCAGGGTTACGGGCTTTGAGTTTTTGGCCGGGTCAAGTTTTAATTCTTTGTTGCGGATCATTTCGGCAATCTCATCATGAATATGAATGATAGGCCATTTTACCGGCCTGTCAGCTAGGGAGGGGATGTACATCTTGGCCGCCCGCCAACCGTGACCGCATTCACCCCAGACGATCTTTTTCACACCCAGTTCCTGGGCCGCATTTAGCAGGCGCATAACATTATGCCGCTGCGTATAATACTGGTCAAACAAGAGACCAAAATTGCCGGCCTCGGTGACAGCACTGGGAATAGTCCAGTTGGCGCCGATATAGTTAAAGTACATGCCCGCGCCCATCAAAGTATAGTGGTTTAGCATAAAGTCCGCTGACGAGGGGATATACATGATGTCGGATGCGGGCTTATCGACCGGAAAATCTACTTCCACGCCAAACTCTTCCATAATTTCCTCTGACATAAATTCCAGGGTGTCAACAATGCCGGGTTTGGGAAAGTTTGTATGGTTGCCGACCCTTTCCATAGCTGCGCCAACGCTAGCGTGCAGTTTGGGGGTAATGCCCAGCCAGTGTAACAACTGGCGGCCGATAAAAGTTACTTCGCAGGTATCTATGCCAAAGGGGCAAACGTGCGCGCAGCGGCGGCACTGGCTGCACTGGTAGAAATAAGAATACCATTGTTCAATTACATCCAGGTTAATGTCTTCGGCGCCTACCAGCTTGCCAAACCAGCGCCCCTCCAGGGTAAAGTAACGTCTGTAAATTTTACGGATTAGCTCGGCCCGGTTAGTGGGAATATTATTGGGATCCCGGGTTCCCAGGTAAGTGTGGCAGTTTTCCGCACACTGGCCGCACTTAGTGCAGGACTCCATCGCCATAACAAAGGAACGAAACTTTTTGCGAATTTGATCCAGAAATTCCAGTGCTTTTTGTGGTTTTTCAGTATCTGGTACCGGTTCAATATGGATCTTACGCAGTTCGTCCGGTGTGGCCCGAACCGGCTGTACCATTCCTTTATATACTGGCATAATTTATACCCCCTCCATGGCAGCATCACTGGTCGAAATTTCAAGACCAGCTTTGCTGGCCGCAATTTAAATGAAATTTTAAGTTACCTGCCGGGAAGTCCCTAACGCTAAACTTGTCAAGGTTGTTTTTATAGAAGGTCATAGATCATTCCCATGTATAAAAAATAGCCTAAATAGAGAAAAAAATCTTGAGCTTTTTTACCCAAATGCTCCTCTTTGGACATCTTTCCGAATGGATGTAGATTGTCAATCAGGGTAAATCTGGAGAAATTCCCTCAACCATAATTATGGATATCAATGGTTCTCGGGATTCTACTCACAGTTCCGGCCATGAAAGCACAAAAATTCTTGCCGGCGACTGGAGAGTTATATTCAGCGTTTCGCCGGACTTAATGAATGCAAAGCCTTTGATTTCCTGATTTAAAATATTGCACTGGAACTGGTAATACAATAGAAGATACAATTGAAGATGCTCTTTTTGTAAAAAGTGAATGGATAAAAGCAGCCTACTTGTTGCACTAACGTGGAGTAATGTACATTAAATATTAACTTGAAGCAGGAATAACGGTTTCAAATAGGGAATATTCAGATAAATAAATATAATTTTACTAAACTCCCATGCCGCGAGGCGACGCAATTATGGATGAAAATAGCCAGCAACCGGCGCGATTCTATTTTCTTATAAAAAGAGGTGTTTAAAAATGGAATATAATGATGTAGTGAAGCATCTTGCTCCTTGTGGCCTTGATTGCATGAGATGTGCTGATTATGAACACGGAGAAATCAAACAATTAAGTTCACGGCTTATTCAATTACTCGGCAATTTCAGGCCGGTAGCAAAAATGAAAACAGAAAAACAACCTATTTTTAACGGTTACTCTCAGTTTGAAGCAATTCTAACCTCTTTTTCCAATGGCTCATGTAGCGGATGTAGAGGTGAAAATGTGCAATGTCCGATAACGACTTGTTCCGCCAAAACATGCCATAAAGAAAAAAACGTTGATTTTTGCTTTCAATGCAATGAATATCCTTGTGAAAAGCAGTTTACCGGCCGTTTAAGAGATCGCTGGAGATATATAAATGACCGCATGAAGGAAATTGGCGTAATCGAATATTATTACGAGCAGGTTAAGCTACCCAGATATTAGAGATCATATTAGTGAACGCTACTAAATAAGAAAGTCTTTAAAGAAGGTGAACTTAGATATGATAACCGTAGATAAAACCGTAAGGTTAAAAAAATTCCAAATTAGACTTCGCGAGTTAGGAATTGACGTGGCCCTATTAATTCATTCAAGGGATGTGTTTTACTATTGTGGGACTGCTCAACCCTGTATTCTAGTAGTTACACCAAATGATTATTATCTTATAGTTCGAAGGGCACTTGATTTTGTGTTAAGTGAAATATGGATAGACCCAAACAAAGTTATCTCGTCTGGTAGTTTTAAAGAAGCTTTATCTAAATTAAGAGAATTAGGTGTAAAAAAGGGGAAATTAGGTTTAGAAACCGATATAATTCCTGCTGAATTATTTTTTAAGATCAGTCAAATATTCATTGATTATACACCTGTAAATATTTCTGAAGAGATATTATTACAAAGGATGACAAAGGACGAAGAGGAAATTGAATTAATTAAATCTGCCTGTAACATAATGAAAACCGGACACCTAAGAGTTTTTGACGTGCTATCTGAAGGAATCACAGAATTAGAACTTGCCGCTGAAATAGAATATGCTCATAGAAAAGCCGGGCATGAAGGGGTCTTATCTATGAGAAATTTTGATTTTTACATAAGTCGTGGTCCACTTTCCTCCGGTGAAAACCTTTTTAAGGTTAGCGGGTTTTCCAATACCATTACCGGTATAGGCCTTAGCCCTGCTATACCTGCCGGGCCGTCTTTAAGAAAAATTAAAAAAGGCGATATAGTGATAGTAGATATACCTACATGTTACCACGGGTATCATTGTGATGAGACACGTACATATATTTTAGGAGAACCTACCCCGGAAGTCAGGTCGTTATTTGCATGCCTCAGGGAAATATCGGATAATGTCCTTTTTTCTCTAAAAGAAGGGGTAAAATGTAGTGATTTATTTGATATAGCATATAATAGTGCTTGTCGCTTAGGGGTTAATGATTACTTTTTAGGGTTAAACCCAAGAAAGGGTAATTTTATTGGTCACGGAATAGGATTAGATGCCAATGAGCCTCCCGTATTATTCACAAAATCAAACTTTGAATTAAGAAAAAATTCTGTAATTACTATAGAAATTCATTTAACACATCCCGAATATGGTGCGGTTAAATTGGAAGATATGGTTTTGATTAAAGAAAACGGGCATGAGGTTCTATCAGTTACCGAAAGGGAATTATTTGTAATTGATACTTTAGATGATATACTTTTAAAAACAGAGGTTCCAGGAGGCAAATAATGGATAAAGAACAGTTGCAAGAAATTTATTTAAAACCAGAGTATTATTGGGGAAAAGAACCTAATGATTTGGTAAGTAAAGTTTTAGAGTTTATACCCGATAACCAAACAAATAAAAAATTGGTTGATTTAGGTGCAGGAGAAGGTCGGGACAGTATTTTTTTTGCTAAACAAGGTTTCGATGTTTTAGCCGTTGAAATTGCACCGGCTGGTTTGGAAAAGGCAATTAAACTAGCTAAAGAAAACAATACTTCTATTAAAATTATGGAAGCAGATTTAAATGATTTTGTTTTACCAGATAAATTTGATATTGTTTATTCAATTGGAACTTTACAATACATTAGACCAGAAATTAGAAAACATCAGTTTGATAACATAAAAAATAATACAGTAGCCGGTGGGTTAAATGTAATGTGTACCTTCGTCGAACATCCAGATGTTGAGATTGCCCCGGATTGGGGTAAAAATGAATACCTCTATGAAAGACAAGAACTTCAAAGCTATTATAAAGATTGGGAAATGCTTTATTCTAATGAGTTTATATTTGATTGCGAATCAAGTAATATCCCTCATAAGCATGTTGTAAGAACTATTATTGCAAGAAAGCCTAATGATGTTAGTTAACTATTGTAGCATAATAAACATTCTGGCTACCATATTGAGATTTATCATCATAAGGGCGTTCCCTGAACAGCTCATGTCGATATTTAACAGCCAGGATAAGGAATTTATTACTTTCGGAAGCTATACTCTGGAAATCTCCATGATTCTTGTACCTATTATAAGTATCAAAATTATGATACAATAATGACAAAAGCTATTCATGAGGTGAACGATATGCCAATAATTCGTCCTGTGTCAGATTTGCGTAATAAAACACCAGAAATTGAGGAAATTTGCATCAAAGAACAAAAGCCTGTTTTTATTACCAAGAATGGCAACGGTCATTTAGTCATTATGAGCCAGCAGCTTTTTGAGGAGCAACAAGCCCTATTAGAACTTTATGACAAGCTGGACGAGGCCGAAGAACAAAGCCGCGCTGGAAAGCGCCGCCTATTCCGCGATGCTATGGCAGATTTAAGGAGCCGTATCCATGCCAAAGTATCCAATTAATATCACCGAAGCTGCAGTGCAGGATCTGGCAGAAATTATTGATTATATCGCAAACGACAATTCTGCTGCCGCACTTAAACTGGTGGATAAAATCGAACAGAACATTTTACAGCTCGAGGACTTTCCGCTAATCGGAGCGATACCGAAAAATAGAAGGCTGACCCGGCAAGGATATCGTATTTTGATAGTTGATAATTATTTGGTGTTTTATGTTTTGCTAAACAACGAAACGATTGAAATCAGGCGGATTATTAGCGGAAAAAGAGATTATAAGTTTTTACTTTAATTCGCCATCCCTTGTAATGCATCAGGGGTTGGATAATTTTAACTACCTGAGCCACCACGCGCATGGCGCCTCTTTTCAGTTTCCGTCCGTCTCAGTCATTTGTCAGGATGGGGATGGCATGATATCTATCACGAGCAATGAAAAATGTCATCTCGTTTTAAGGGTTCGCATGGCTAGGCAGATTCGATTTACTTTCGTTTGTTATTCCCCGCGTTTTCCTTTTTCTCGGGCAGGGGTTTGCGGGTCGGGTCAAATACAAACTCGGGTCTTATAGCCTGTACCGCCGAGCCATTTGCCTCTTGTGGCTGTTGCCCTTGTCCCGTATCGTCCGTCATCGTTAAATCTTTGACCCTAATAAAAAACAACGCCGTTAGAGCCGTTACCCCGGCCAGTATGGCACCGCCCCAGTACATGTAGGCGCTGCTTATGCCCATCAGATAGCCAAACAGGGGAGGCCCCGCGGCCACACCTAAAAAGCGCACGCTGCCATATACGGAAGTGATCAGGCCTCTTTCCTGGGCGTCAGTGGTGCTGGTAATAATAGTGTTTAAACAAGGCAGCAGCAGACCCGTACCCAGTCCGGTAATGGAAATGCCGGCGAAGAAGAAATAAATGTTTTGGTACAGATTTAATGCGGCCAGGGAAGCTGCTACCAGGCTGAGCCCTGTGACCACCAACCACTTCATCAGCCGAACTTTCTTTTTGATGAGTAGGCCGGTGACGTAAGAAGTAACGGACATGAACAGCACGGGTACGGCCAGGGCAGCGCCTTTAACGATACCTGTTAAACCCACGGTTTCCTCCAGGTAATCACTTAAGAAAAACAATATACCGAAGAGTATAAGCAAGGCTACCATACCACCCATGAAAATGGTAGCCAGTAATACTGACTTTTTTTGGAAAACTTTTTTAATGGACTTGCCATATTGGGCAATGCTTTGGGTAGCCCGGTTGCTCTCAGGTTCCTTGATTAAAAACCAAATGCCCAATGCGATGGGGATAATAATGGCCGGGAAAAATAAAAAGGTAGCGTACCAGGCAATTAAGCCAATGGCGGCACCTAGTACGGGGCTAAGTACTTTGCCAAAGCCGTTGGCGGCCTCCACTACCCCCAGTGCCTTGCTGCGTTTGGGGCCGGTAAATAAGTCTCCGGTCAGGGCCATGGCGATGGGGGTGGTGCCCGCAGCACCGATACCCTGGACAATGCGCCCGCTGATAATCCATGTATAGGCCCTTTCATGCAGAAATATTGCAGCCAGCCCGGCGATAACCCCGCCTAGGCCGTATAAAATCAAACCGGGAATAATTACTTTTTTGCGGCCGATGCGGTCGGATAAAAAGCCGGCCAGCGGAATGAGCAGGCCGGGTATGGAAAATGCGGTGATGATCATGCTGACTTTTAACTCGCTGAGGTTTAGCGCTGCCTGTAATTGCGGCAGTACCGGTATAAGCATGGAGTTGCCCAGCACCATAATAAAAGGTACGCCTGCTATGGCGGCCAGTGCAGAAGTTCCGGCTTTCGCCCCCATGATGTCCACATCCTTTCTCAAACACTGGATATTTTACCTCCCGATCGTAAGTGCTATGCATTTTAATGCCCGCACCCGCATAAGAAAAAATAGTAATTAACGGGGGTGGGAAATAATGTTTTTTTTATTTGATAAGATTGTACTCTCCATGGCAGCCATGCGGTTTTTATCAGCAACTATTGAATTTACAGCGGCCTTACTCATGCTGCACTTCAATCGGGTGGAGACAGCCTTTAAGATAAATGCTGTGCTTGCCATGGTAGGACCCACCGTGCTGATTATCGTTACCACCCTTGGACTGGTGGGGTTGGCCGGCAAAGTATCGCTTTTGGGCATGGTCTCTGTAATGCTTGGGGTGACATTGATTTTTTTAGGTATTAACAAACTTTAATTAGTACTACAGCTATTTGTTGGGCACTGCCCGAAGACAATTTCCATTTCCCCTGCAATCCTTGGCCTTTTAACTTTTTGAACCAGAACACAAAGCCGGAAGAAAGAAAATGGAAACATCCCGTGTTGAACATTCTTATCTGGCAGCAAGATCTAAAGGTAAGACGTTGGAAGCGTCCAATTGTCTTGTTGTAAAGGTAAGACGTTGGAAACGTCCCCTTGTCTTCCCTTGTCTTACCCAACACCCGGCACCAAACATTCCCCAGCTTAGCTGGGGGGTAGTTGGCATTTTTTACTGGGTGAAAATTAGCAGAGTGTGTTGCCGAAACCCGTTGACACCACCCTTTGTTTTTGATAGTATTGCCTAGATGAAAAATCACCTTTTAAATCGGTCCCGTGAGACCGGTAAGGATCCATAGTGTAAACAGGTTCAGTATGCCTGTCTATGCCTCTTACCGGGATAGACAGGTTTTTTTAATGCCATTTATGAACGGGGGGTATTGTCTTGCCAGCATTAAGGGAAAAGGCTCGGATAATTGACCAAGATGGTATCAGGCGTGCCCTGACCCGTATTGCCCACGAAATTATTGAGCGAAATAAGGGTACGGATAATTTGGTACTGATTGGTATCAGGCGGCGGGGTGTACCGCTGGCCAGACGATTGGCCGATAAAATCAAGGTAATTGAAGGCAGTCAGGTGCCGGTGGGTGTGCTTGACATTACGCTTTATCGGGATGATTTATCTACATTAAGTCACCAACCCGTAGTTCGGCAAACTGCGGTTAACTTTTCCATAGAAGGTAAGAGAGTGGTGCTGGTGGATGATGTTTTATATACCGGTCGTACTATTCGGGCTGCAATGGATGCTATTATGGATTTGGGGCGACCAAGGAATATTCAATTAGCGGCACTGATCGACCGGGGACATCGTGAATTGCCCATCAGGGCGGACTATGTAGGTAAAAATGTGCCTACAGCCCGTCGTGAGCTGGTGGAAGTGCACCTGGTGGAAATGGATAATGCTGATGAAGTTGTTATCATGGAAAAAACTTAAAATTTTGGCTCCTTTAAGCGGTCCCGTGAGGCTGGCAAGGGAGAGCTTTAAGCTCTAATGGGGATAAACGTGCTTAAATGCATGGTGTCAAACACATCCCTGTGTATTAGCTCAGTCGGCCTCCGCCGGGTTTTTCTAAACCGGGGAGGCTTATTTATTGGGGAGGGGGGGACCCTTGGATTGTATAAACATAAGGATTTGTTGGGATTAAAAAATCTGACTGCCGCCGAAATTAATTTTTTACTGGACACAGCTGTACCCATGAAGGAAATCATTAGCAGACCCATTAAAAAAGTACCTACGCTGCGGGGGCGTACGGTAGTGAACCTTTTTTATGAAAACAGCACCCGAACCCGCAGCTCATTTGAACTGGCGGCCAAGTACCTGAGTGCGGACAGCATCAATATATCCAGTTCCTCCAGCAGTGTTGCCAAAGGTGAAAGTTTATACGACACCGCCCGGACCATTCAATCGCTGGGCGCTGACGTGGTTGTGCTGCGCCACCCTATGGCCGGGGCGCCGAATTTACTTGCTAAAACTGTAAAAGCAGCGGTAATTAACGCGGGGGATGGGGCACACGAGCATCCCTCCCAGGCGCTGCTGGACCTTTTTACCGTAAGGGAGCACCGTGGAGAAATAGATGGTCTTACGGTGGTAATCGTTGGAGATATTCTACACAGCCGGGTAGCCCGCTCGGATATTTGGGGATTTACTAAACTGGGGGCCGAAGTGCGGGCCTGCGGCCCGCCCACGCTGCTGCCCCCCGGACTTGAACAAACCGGTGCCCGGGTGTTTTACCGGCCTGAAGACGCCCTGGTGGGCGCCGATGTGGTCATTATGCTGCGTATTCAAAAGGAAAGGCAGCAGCAGGGCCTGTTCCCGGGCCTGAGGGAATACGCCCGGCTGTATGGGCTGAACCGGGAGCGCATTGCCCTGGCCCGGCCGGATGTGCTGGTCATGCATCCCGGGCCCATAAACCGTGGGGTGGAAATCGCCCATGATATTGCTGACGGGCCTGCGTCGTTAATTGAAGAACAGGTAACCAACGGGGTGGCGGTGCGTATGGCCTTGCTGTACCTGCTTACCGGGGGAGGTGCTAACAATGAAGCTGATTATTAGAGGCGGCCGGTTAGTTGACCCGGCTTCAGGCAGGGACGAAACGGCCGATGTATGTGTGCAAGACGGTATCATCTGCGCTCGGTTTACACCAGATAGGAACACGAAAATAATTGATGCCACGGGCAAGATAGTGGCACCTGGCTTTATCGATATGCATGTGCATCTGCGGGAGCCGGGCTATGAGGCCAAGGAAACCATTGCCACCGGCACTGCGGCAGCGGCCCGGGGCGGCTATACCGGCGTGGCCTGTATGCCTAACACCGACCCGGTGACAGATAACCGTTTTATTGTAGAGTTTATCCGCAAGCGGGCGGTCGAAGAAGGCCAGGTTAATGTCTATCCCATTGGCGCTATCACCAGGGGCAGCCGGGGTGAGGAGCTGGCCGAATTGGGTGACATGCGGGACGCCGGTGCGGTGGCCTTTTCCGACGACGGCCGTCCCGTATCCGATGCCGGGCTGATGCGCCGGGCCATGCAGTACTGTAAGATGCTGGGCGCTCCTGTGATTTCCCACTGCGAAGATCAAACCCTGGCGGCGGGTGGAGTGATGCATGAGGGATATAATTCCACCATGCTGGGGCTGAAAGGGATTCCCGCCTCAGCCGAAGAGGTTATGGTGGCCCGGGACGTCATACTGGCGGCCGAAACAGGCTGCCCGCTGCACATAGCCCATGTAAGCACCGCGGGGTCTGTGGCGCTGATCCGGGAGGCCAAAAAGCGGGGCTATGCCGTTACCGCGGAGGCGACGCCGCACCACTTCACTTTAACCGACCGTGCGGTGGCCCGGTACAATACTGCGGCCAAGGTTAACCCGCCGCTGCGTGGTGAAAAGGACGTGCAGGCGGTGCGGGAAGGGTTGGCGGATGGCACAATAGATGTAATTGCCACCGATCACGCCCCCCATACCTATGATGAAAAGAACGTGGAATTCGATCTGGCCCCCTTTGGCCTGGTGGGACTGGAAACTGCGGTGGGGCTGGTTTGGACCGAGCTGGTGCACACAGGCATTCTCACTCCTTTGCAGGCGGTGGCCAAATTATCGCTGCACCCGGCCCGCGTATTGGGCGTTGATCGTGGAACTTTGGCCGAGGGAAGCGCAGCGGATATTACCATTATAGATCCCATATCTACGCAAACAGTGGATCCCGAACAATTTGCCAGCAAGGGCGAGAACACTCCCTTTGCCGGTCGAACCCTGAAAGGATTACCGGTAATTACCATACGGTCGGGTTTTTGTATATATACTGCATAAATTGCTGTTACAACTGGTCGTTTGGTATAATTATGAAACTTACCGCAGAGGTATGAATATCGTCTAGACTATTATTATATAGCGCTTTGAATATAAAAAAACAACTTGTCGTTTCCAGCGGGGCATGATAGATACAATAGCCAGTCATAATTGGATTAAACTGCGGAGGTGTATGCGTTTTGAAAGCTATGTTAGCTCTTGAAGACGGGACCCTTTTTACGGGCCGTGCTTTTGGTGCCACGGGGGAGCAATGGGGCGAGGTTGTGTTTAATACCGGCATGACCGGTTATCAGGAAATATTGACCGACCCTTCTTATTGCGGTCAGATAGTGGTGATGACTTACCCGCTGATCGGTAATTACGGTATCAACCGTGAAGACTTTGAGGCCAAAAAATCCTTTATTCGCGGCTTTGTGGTCAAAGAGGCCTGTGACTATCCCAGTAACTGGCGGGCCGGTTACCGTATCGGTGATTTCTTAGCCCGGGAGGGAGTGCTGGGTATCAGTGGAGTGGATACCAGGGCGCTTACCCGACACCTGCGCAGTTACGGAACCATGCGGGGCGTTATCGCCACCGGTGCGGTGGATCAGGCTCAACTCGTAGAGAAAGCCAAAAATTGCCCGCACCTGAGCGGCCAAAAATTGGTGGCTGATGTGGCCGTCAAAGAGACCTACGCCATTGAAGGCCGGGGCCCTCGGGTGATGCTCATTGACCTGGGTTCCAAACAAAATATTATTCGCAAGCTCCGGGAGCGAAACTGCGCGGTAATTGTGGTGCCCCCCGACATTACGCCCGAGCAAATCGCACAGATTGGTCCCGATGGGGTGTTGATTTCCAACGGGCCCGGTGACCCGGTGGACGTGCCTAAAACCATAGCTACCACCCGGGAGATCATCGGCAAATATCCCCTATTCGGCATTTGCCTGGGCAATCAGGTAATGGCACTGGCACTGGGTGCTAAAACCTATAAAATGAAGTTCGGCCACCGGGGCGCCAACCACCCGGTAAAGGATTTGCGTACCGGCCGGGTCTACATTACCTCGCACAATCACGGATTTTCCGTGGATGAGGAGTCCCTTAAAGGAATGGATATTGATATTACCCATATCAATTTAAACGATAACACGGTGGAAGGGATCCGTCACAAATACTTGCCTTTGTTTGCGGTGCAGTACCATCCCGAGGCATCACCGGGGCCGCAGGAGTCTGACTATATATTCGACCAATTCATGGATATGATGCGCGGGGAGGTACAGTGATATGCCAATTAAGGAAGGGATTAAAAAGGTTTTGGTAGTGGGCTCCGGTCCCATCATCATCGGCCAGGCCGCTGAATTCGACTACGCGGGTACCCAGGCCTGCCGGTCGCTGCGGGAGGAAGGGCTGGAAGTGGTGCTGATCAACAGCAACCCGGCTACCATCATGACCGACGCCAATATGGCCGATCGGATTTATATCGAGCCCATCACCCCTGAATTCGTCGCCCGGGTCATTGAACAAGAAAAACCCGACGGATTTTTACCCTCCCTGGGCGGCCAGGTTGGGCTGAATATGGCGCTGCAACTGTCTGAGTTGGGAGTGCTGGATAAGTATAATGTGCAGTTGCTGGGCACCCCGCTGGATGCCATTAAACGGGCCGAGGACCGGGAGCAGTTCAAGTCCACCATGGAGAGAATTAACGAGCCCGTGCCTGAAAGTGTCATCGTTTGCTCGGTGGAAGAAGCGGTGGCATTTGCCAAGCAGATCGGTTTTCCGCTGGTGGTGCGCCCGGCCTACACCCTGGGCGGCACCGGTGGCGGCATGGTTTACAATATGGATGAGCTGGTCAGCACCTGCACCAAGGGTTTGAAGGCCAGCATTATCCACCAGGCACTCATTGAACGCAGTTTGGTGGGCTGGAAAGAAATTGAGTTTGAAGTAATGCGGGATAGTGCTGATAACTGCATTACCATCTGCAGTATGGAAAACATCGATCCCATGGGCGTGCATACCGGGGACAGCGTGGTGGTGGCACCGGCCCAAACCTTAAGCGACCGGGAATACCAGATGCTGCGCAGTGCCGCGCTGAAGATTATTCGCGCCCTGGGCGTGGAGGGCGGCTGCAACGTGCAGTACGCCCTTGATCCCAACAGCTACACTTATTACGTTATCGAGGTCAATCCCCGGGTATCCCGGTCGTCGGCCCTGGCATCCAAGGCCACAGGTTATCCCATCGCCAAGGTGGCCAGTAAAATCGCCATTGGCCTGAACCTTGATGAGATTAAAAATGCGGTGACCGGTAAAACTTATGCCTGCTTTGAGCCATCGATTGATTACGCAGTTATCAAGTTCCCCCGCTGGCCATTTGATAAGTTTGCCCTGGCTGACCGGTCCCTGGGTACCCAGATGAAGGCCACCGGTGAGGTAATGTCCATTGACCGTACCCTCGAGGGGGCGCTGCTGAAAGCGATTCGCTCCCTGGAAATTGGCGTGCCTGGCCTTTTTTACCCCGGGCTGGCGGATCTATCCCAGGAACAAATCGAGCAAAAACTGGTGCAGCCCAACGACGAGCGACTGTTTGTATTGGCTGAGGCGCTGCGCCGGGGTATGCTTTTTGAACGCATATTTAACCTGACCAAAATTGACCGCTTCTTTATCCAAAAGATTTATAACGTGGTGCAGTTGGAGGATCAACTACGCCGTGGAGGCCGGACGGGGTTGACAGCGGAGCTGCTCAAAAAAGCCAAAGAAATGGGTATGGCCGATGCTTACCTGGCCCAAACTGTGGGTATTACATCGGATGAGGTGCGGGCGCTGCGCAAAGGGTACGGCATTGAGCCGGTCTATAAAATGGTGGATACCTGCGCTGCAGAATTCGATGCCGTTACGCCTTACTACTATTCTTGCTATGATACCGAAGATGAAGCCCAACCCACAGATAATCGCAAGGTGGTGGTGCTGGGCGGCGGTCCCATCCGCATTGGCCAGGGCATCGAATTCGACTACTGCTCGGTGCACTCGGTGTGGGCGCTGAAAGAGATGGGCTATGAAGCTATTATCATCAACAATAACCCCGAAACCGTCAGCACTGATTTTGACACCGCTGACCGGCTATACTTTGAGCCGCTGCTGCCCGAAGATGTAATGAATATACTGGAAAAGGAGAAGCCTGCAGGCGTAATTGTGCAGTTTGGCGGCCAGACGCCTATTAACCTGGCTGCGCATATACACAAGGCCGGCTTTAATATTTTAGGCTCCTCTTTGGATAGTATTGACCGGGCCGAGGACCGCGAGCGTTTCGACGCCCTACTCAGTCAACTGGATGTTCCCCGGCCCCCGGGGGGTACCGCCTTCTCAGTGACCGAGGCCGAGGAAATTGCCGGTGAAATAGGTTTTCCGGTGCTGGTGCGCCCCTCTTATGTGCTGGGTGGGCGGGCTATGGAAATTGTTTATAATATCGAAGATTTGAGAAACTATATGGAAACAGCCGTTAAGGTGACACCGGAACACCCGGTGCTGGTGGATAAATATTTCCTGGGCGAGGAAATTGAAGTTGACGCCATCGCCGACGGGGAAACGGTGCTAATTCCCGGTATTATGAAACACGTAGAACGGGCCGGAGTGCATTCGGGGGACAGCATTGCCGTTTACCCGGGCGACCACCTGGACCTAACGGTGCGGGAGCAGATCGTGGACTATACCACCCGGCTGGCTTTGGAACTTGATGTGCGGGGTATGATCAACATTCAATATGTGCTTTACAACGGCCGAATTTACGTGCTTGAAGTGAACCCCCGGGCTAGCCGCACGGTACCTTATATGAGTAAAATCACCGGTATTCCCATGATTAATCTGGCCACCAAGATTATCATGGGCCAAAACCTCAAGGATATGGGCTACCAGGGCGGTCTTTACCCGGAGGGCAATCTGGTGGGGGTTAAGGCCCCCGTGTTCAGTTTCGCCAAGCTGCTGCAGGTGGATATATCACTGGGCCCCGAAATGAAATCCACCGGTGAGGTGCTGGGGGTGGACGCCAGCTACCCGGTGGCCCTGTACAAAGCGCTGTTGGCTTCAGGTGTAGTGTTCCAAAGGAAGGGTAATATACTGGTGACAGTGGCTGATAAAGACAAAGAAGAGATGCTGCCCATTATCAAGGGTTTCAGCAGCCTGGGTTATAATATATTTGCCACCACGGGTACGGCCCGCTACCTGGAGGCTTACGGGGTGACTGTGACGCGGGTGAACAAGGTGCGGGAAGGTTCTCCCCACATTGCCGACTTGCTGCGCCAGGGAGATATTCACCTGGTGATCAACACTCTGACCAGAGGCAAAGCCCCCGAGCGGGACGGATTTGTAATCCGGCGGGCCACCGTGGAACTAGCTGTACCATGTCTGACCTCCCTGGACACTGCCCGGGCCATTCTGGAAGTGCTGGGCGATATCAAGGAAGGTTCCGATTTTCCACTGCTGCCGCTGCAGGAATATGGTGCCGGGTGTTGAAAGGTTGAAAGGTTGAAAGGTTGAAAACTTAAGCCCCGAGCGGAATAGTTATTCCGCTCGGGGCTTATCATAATCGAGCATTTGCCCGGTTTAGGTTAAAGGAAAAGTAAAAAGACCTGAATCAAGCGCTTTTCCGTAAGAATTCCACCGCTTGCATCAGGTCCCGGTTCAAGTTGTTGAACCACTCTTTCAGTTCCTGGTTCTTTTCAGCCTTTTCATTGTTGGAGCGAATCATTTGGGTTAATGCGCTTATAGCGTGCTCTCTATCCGACATGCAGCAATACCTCCTTTAAATATAATATACCAGAGTGTTGTTAAGTGTTCATGAAACCAATATTAATTTTAAGTGAATATAGCTTCGAATTTTACACTAAGGAATTTCCTTTGTATTATGGGCTATTTTAACTTTAATTTTCTTGTGTAATTACGACTATACGAATTAAGTAAACGGGGGTGACCATTTTTATGTCCCAGTTAGTGCAGGCTGAGATAACCGATTGCCGGGAACCTGCGCCCGGTGTATGGGTTACTGAATTTTTGGCCCCATCCCTGGCCCAGGCGGCTATGCCAGGGCAGTTTTTACATATCCGCTGCGGGGAGGGCAGTGACCCGCTGCTGCGGCGTCCCATCAGCATTCACTCCGTGGACCGGCTGTCCGGCCGGATGAAAATAATGTTTCAGGTGGTGGGTAAAGGTACGGCCTGGCTGGCCGGCCGCCGGGATGGTTTTTTAGATATTATGGGTCCTTTGGGCCGTGGCTTCACTGTGTTCACCGGGGAGCAGGCCAGTCATAATTATAATAGGTTTATCGTGGTAGGCGGTGGCATTGGAGCTGCGCCGCTGTATTTTTTATTGCAGGAAATAGCACGGGCTGGCCATGCTCAGCGGGTTAAGGTGCTGCTGGGTGCTCGCAACGCCCACCAACTGCTGATTCCTGATGCTGCCGAAGAATTAGGTTTTGCTGTACGTGTGGCCACGGACGACGGTTCCGCCGGGCACCGGGGGTTGGTTACTGATTTGCTGGCGGAGGAGCTGCAGCGGAAACCGGACTATGTTTATGCCTGTGGCCCATCGCCCATGTTAAAGGTGCTGTGTGCCATGTTAAATGACGCGGGAGTGCCGGGTGAGGTGTCGGTGGAGGAGAGAATGGCCTGCGGGGTGGGTGCCTGCCTATCCTGTGTTTGCCGTGTAAAGGATGCCAATGGTATGGAAATATACCGGCATGCCTGTGTTGATGGGCCGGTTTTTTCAGCGGGGGAGGTGATCTGGTGATGAATATGGCGGTTAACCTCGGGGGCATTAGTATGAATAATCCTGTGACCACGGCTTCCGGTACCTTCGGTTTTGGTTTGGAATACCAGCCATACGTTGCTTTGCAACGTCTGGGGGCGATTATTGTTAAAGGCACCACGCTTAAACCCCGGTTGGGCAACCCGCCGCCGCGCATTGCCGAAACACCTTCGGGGATGCTCAATGCCATTGGGCTGCAGAACCCGGGCGTAGAGCGGGTGGCGGAGGAAATTATGCCCCGGCTGGCCGCGCTTGGAGTGCCGGTGATCGTAAACATTGCCGGTGATACGGTGGAGGATTATGCGCAAGTGGCACGCCGTCTGGACAGTGTCCCCGGCGTAGCTGGATTGGAAGTCAATATATCATGCCCCAACGTTAAAAAAGGAGGCATTCAGTTCGGCAGTGATCCCTACACGGCGGCAGAGGTGACCCGGGCGGTCAAGGCGTCTGCTGGTTTGCCCGTTATCGTCAAGCTGTCCCCCAACGTAACGGATTTGGTAACTATGGCCGAGGCGGTGGCCGGAGCCGGCGCAGACGCGCTGTCTATGATTAATACCCTGTTAGGTATGGCTATTGATGTGGACAGGCGCAGGCCGGTGCTGGGCAATATTACCGGCGGGTTAAGCGGCCCGGCAGTGCGCCCGGTGGCGGTGCGGGCGGTTTGGCAGGTGCACCGGGCGCTGCCTCTTCTGCCCATACTGGGTATGGGGGGAATTATGACTGCTCGGGATGCCCTGGAGTTTATCCTGGCCGGAGCTACGGCGGTGGCGGTGGGCACCGGCAATTTCGTCAATCCACGGGCTACCCTGGATGTTGTGGAAGGTATTGAGCAATATATGATCGATCACGGTTTTGTCGATATCAGTGAACTGGTTGGATTGGCCCAGCGGTACCCAAACAAGGAGTGATATAGAATTGTCAAAGGATAAATTAATCGTTGCCCTGGACGTGGACACACAGGAAAAGGCGCTTGAGTTGGTGGGCGAACTGGCCGGGCATGTGGGATTTTTTAAAGTAGGGATGGAATTGTTTTACGGGGCCGGTATCGAGATCGTCCAAGAGATAGTGGCCGCAGGGACGCAAGTTTTCCTGGACCTGAAACTGCACGATATACCAAACACCGTGGGGAGGGCCGCCCGGGTGCTGGTGCGTTCCGGGGCCTCTATAATCAATGTACACGCCTCCGGGGGCGGTGCCATGCTGCGGGCCGCAGGTGCATCCGCCCGGGAAGAAGCCGACCGGTTGGGTATACCGGCCCCGCTGGTGGTGGCGGTGACCGTGCTCACCAGTATTGACCGGGAGACGTATCACCGGGATATGGGTTTTACGGGTGAAATTGAGGAACGGGTGCGATCCTGGGCACTGCTGGCCCGGGAATCGGGTTTGGATGGCGTGGTTTGTTCACCTCAGGAAATTAAGCTGGTGCGCGATACCTGTGGGCCGGATTTTACAATCATTACCCCCGGCATTCGCCCTGCCGGAGCTCAGCTGGGCGACCAGCGCCGGGTAATGACACCGGGAGAGGCCGTCAAGGCAGGTGCCAGTCATCTGGTGGTGGGGCGCCCGGTGACCGGGGCCACAGACCGGATTGCTGCGGTTGCAGCTATACTAGATGAAATATAAGCAATTGGTGCCGGGTGTTGAAAGTTGAAAGATTAATCAAAAACCCTTCCCTGCTTAGCCGGGGAAGGGTTTTAAATAAATTATGGAAATCATGCTTTGTGAATTCTTGTGGGTAACTTTTAACGCCGAACGGCAATTTTTTGAGCCTTAATTATTTTATTTTAAATATTTTTTTACATTGCTGTCATCTTTTTGTGGTTAGATGTGTTTAAACTTACAGGTGATCGTTTATACTGGCAAATACCATTAGCAATAAAACTTATCTTTTCAACGTAGCTTCTTGCGAAAGTGTATTTGATTAATTATGGTAATGATACAAGACCTTGGTAACCTTTAAAAACACTGGAGGTACGTATTAACTTTATGGGGTAATGGCTACTATTGCTTTGTCCATATCTTAGCCAATAGATTTTATAATGCGGATAGTAAGAGGGAGGAGTGGTTATGTCGGGAACAAGCGGGGTTTTTGACGCAGTTAAATCACCCGATGAAATATTCAAACTGCTATATACTACTTGTTACAGGTTGACAGGTAACCACCGACTGACTGCCAAGCTTATCGAAGCATCCGTTTGTACCTTGAACCCGCAGGGTCGACAAGGGTGCAACAAGTTATTCAAGGGCATAGTTCAGTTATTTAACCGGAATAAAAATATAAATGTTAATTCTGTTTTTAAAGCTTTATGTTCTGCATTTATAAATAAAACCACATTGGTATGTGAACAGGACCATACATACGCTTCAATGACAACTTATGAATACTCTCGCAGTGGATTGCAGATGCAAGAGGCGTTGCTGTGCTTGCCGCCCTTGGAAAGGCTGCTGGTGGTATTGCGGGATACATTGGGTCTGACCTATTCTGAAATAGCTGATTTAACCGAGTTGGATAAAACAGATGTGGCATGTTTGCTATCTGCAGGAAGGTGGTCCCTGCGGAAAGTATTGAACGTTTCGTCTCCATCGAAAAATCCGCCTAAACGGGCAAGGGCGATGGAGTTTAGGTGATGAAAGTGATACACGTAAAAAAGAAAAATCAATTGATATTAACCAGCTTTAGTCTGGGGACCGGCGGCACGATAAATAGCGGTGTTGCAATGCGTGCTGTTTTATGTCTAGTGTTACTGGCTCTTATTTGGTCAACTGCAGGATGCGGAATTGATTCTCATCGGCAGGAACAGGCCCATAGACCGCTGATTCAGACGCTGGGCCCTTCACCTGTGGAGGAAAAACCATCTGAGGAACGAAATGTCTATGATTTGGTAGTCCTTGGTGCCAGGCAGGAAGTAGTCCGGAAAGTGATATATGATGCTTCTTACCTTAAAATAGATTACCCGGGCGGTGATGTACCACCCGAAGGCGGGGCCTGCACCGATGTGGTGGTGCGGGCTTTCCGCCATGGGGGCATTGATTTGCAGAAACTTATTCACGAGGACATGCGTGATTATTTTGAGCTGTATCCACAAAACTGGGGTTTACAGGGCCCGGATACCAATATTGATCACCGCCGCGTACCCAATCAAATGAGGTTTTTTACCAGGTACGGGCAATCTCTTCCTCTTCTGGTCGAGGGGGATGATTTATCAACCTGGCAATGGGGTGACGTGGTCTACTGGCGGTTTCCCAACGGTCTGGAACACTGTGGTATAATCAGCGACCGTAGAAATAGAAAGGGTGTGCCCCTGGCCATTCATAACGCCGGCATGGCCAGGGAAGAAGATTGTTTGGCCAAATGGGAAATTATAGGCCACTTCCGTTATCCTCCGGTTGATTATACGTCGCCCTCTTCCGGTACGATGCAGATTAAAACAAAGTCCTGATGCCCGCGGTTAATAAACTGGTGCTCCGTGCCGCCGGGAATATACGCCGTATAACCGGGTTCTACAGGATGTTCCTGGCCGTCCAGGTACATAATACCTTCGCCGCTAACAATGTAGTTGATATGCGGCCAGGAATGAGAATGTCGGGGAGTGTGCCCCTCCGGTGCAACGGTGAACAGGCGCATCACCCACCCGGCCCAGCCCTGGTCCGGACCCACCAGGGTTTGTTTGATTACATTTAGCGCCCCCGGGGCGTTTACATGAATCTCCTTAATGTTTTTAGCACTGTCCAGAAACATTACGAAACCTCCTTTTTTAACTAATAGTATAAAATTATAGTGCGAGCTGTACTGAGTTTATATCCTCAATACAACACCTCCACCAACGCACCATTTAAATACTTTCTTTGCGTACCTTTATATCACCTCTTATGTCTCATGTTTAATTTTATGTACTTTACCTGTTTATCCTTTTTTAACCCCAAAATAATAAGACAGGCAACTGTGGTAGTCTTTTGTTAAAGGATAACAGTTGTCTTTTGTGTTATATTATAAGTAACTTAACGACATAGTTGGTGGTTGGGTATGAAATTATCTATGTGAGAAAGGGTTTATCACTTTATGCTATTTGCAGCTGTGATAATCGGCCATATAGGGTTATGGTATCATAATGAGATCGGTGTCAAATTGAGATATGTGCTGTTAGACTGAAGATAATAAGATAAAGTATCAGGTTGAGATGTTAATTATCATCCTGTTATCTCTTAGTTGATTTAAAAAGCAGTTAATTAGCCTGTGCACGACGTGGTCGGTGATTGGCATATGAATTGCAATGACATAAATTATAACGCCGAAAAAGTGAAAGGAGTGGTATATATGGCAATGCCTGCAAGACAATATAATAGTTATGGAATACACATCAATCGTCAATGGTGCAAGGGTTGCGGTATTTGTGCCGCTCTTTGTGGGAAAAAAGTAATATTGTTGGATAACCGGGATAAGGCTGTGTCAGTTAACCCGGCGTCCTGTATCGGCTGTGGTCAGTGTGAAATTCATTGCCCGGAATTGGCTATTTCTATTCATGTAGTGTAGCGAAGATTGGAGCGGGAATAATATAGGTTATAATAAATGTTAGCTTATGTAATTATGGTGGTGCAGCCGATATAAAAAAACTGGCCGAAGGGGGGGTGCTGAGATGAGCCAAATGGTTGAAATGGCCCGGTTGATGCAAGGAAACGAGGCAGTGGCCGAAGGGGCATTGGTGGCCGGGGTGCGTTTTTTTGCAGGTTATCCTATTACTCCGTCAACGGAGATCGCAGAAATTATGGCAGAACGCCTACCGCGGATGGGCGGTAAGTTTATGCAAATGGAAGATGAACTGGCTAGTTTGGCTGCGGTAATTGGTGCATCGCTGGCAGGCCTAAAGTCCATGACAGCCACCAGTGGGCCGGGATTTTCCTTAATGCAGGAGAATATTGGCTTTGCCGCCATGGCCGAGGTACCCTGCGTCATTATCAACGTCCAGCGCAGTGGTCCCAGCACAGGTATGCCCACAGCACCTGCCCAGGGGGACGTAATGCAGGCCCGCTGGGGTACCCATGGCGATCATCCCGTTATTGTGCTTAGTCCTGCTTCGGTGCGGGAAGTATTTGACCTAACGGTGCGGGCAGTAAACCTGGCTGAAAAATACCGGGTGCCGGTTATATTGCTTATGGATGAAGTGGTGGGTCACCTGCGGGAAAAGGTGGTTTTACCCAGCACCGGTGAAATGCAAATAATCAACCGTTTGGTCCCTGCTTCCAATGCGGCAGGTTATTTACCCTATCGTCCGGATGAGAACGGGGTCCCTCCTATGGCTAGTTTTGGAGACGGCTATCGCTATCACGTTACCGGCCTGGCTCATGATGAACAGGGTATGCCCACCAGTGATCCTGAGGTGGTGGAAAATCTGCTGCAGCGCTTGCATAATAAAATTAATTATCATTTAGCCGATATTATACTTGACGATGCATTTTATTTAGAAGACGCTCAGGTGGTGGTGCTGGCCTACGGCTGTTCGGCCCGCCCTGCCCGCCACGCGGTAAAAGAAGCCCGGCAAAAGGGCATCAAGGCAGGATTATACCGCCCGCTTACCCTTTGGCCGTTCCCTGAACAACGAGTGCTGGAAATAGCCCGGCGGGCACATACCATCATTGTGCCGGAAATGAACCTTGGCCAATACCGGTTGGAAGTGGAACGGGTGGTTCGGAATCTTACACAGGTCCGGGGGTTGCACCGTGTGCATGGTGAGTTAATTGAGCCCGGTGATATACTTGCGGCCATCCAGGAGGTGGTTTAGCATGCGGGGATTGGAACGTTACCTGCGAATGGAAAAATTTCCTCATATTTGGTGCCCTGGTTGTGGCAACGGCATTGTATTGGGCTCTTTGTTGAGGGCCATAAAAAAGCTTGATCTGAATCAGGACCGCGCGGTGATTGTAGGTGGCATTGGGTGTTCCTCAAGGGCGGTGGGTTACCTTGATTTTAACACGCTGCATACAACCCACGGGCGGGCACTGGCCTATGCCACGGGTATAAAAATGGCCCGTCCGGAACTGAATGTAATTGTAATCACTGGAGACGGAGATGCCACCGCCATTGGCGGCAACCATTTTATACATGCAGCCCGGCGAAATATTGATTTAACAGTATTGCTTTTTAACAACAACATTTACGGCATGACCGGGGGACAGTTTTCACCAATGACGCCGGTGCATAAAAAAGCCACCACCGCGCCATATGGAGTTATTGAACCAAATTTCGATATAGCGGAATTGGCCCGCGTCGCTGGTGCCAGTTATGTGGGCAGAAGTACCACTTATCACAGTGGTTTGCTTTCCGAGCTAATTGTAGAGGGCATTAAAAACAGAGGTTTCAGTCTGATTGAAGCTATCACCGCTTGTCCCACGGCATACGGTAGGCGCAACAGCATGAAGGGCGGGTTGGAAATGCTGCTGTGGCAAAAGGAAAATGCAGTACTGGTGCAAAAAGCAGAGAAAATGGATTCAAATGAGTTGGCCGGGAAAATAATTATAGGCCGTTTGCATAGCCAGGCAAGCCCCGAATACACTGCGGTGTATCAGCAGTTAGTCGATGGGATTAGTCAAAAAACAGGTGGCGGTATGATAGCCCCGCTCAAGGGTACTTAACGGGGGTGAGGGTTATGGGTGAAAATAAAGAACTTCGGTTAAGCGGTAGCGGGGGGCAAGGTCTTATAATGGCTGGTATCATTATTGCAGATGCTGCTATCCGGGACGGCAAGAACTCAGTACAGTCCCAGTCTTATGGGCCGGAAGCCCGTGGCGGTGCCAGCCGGTCCGAGGTTATTATCAGTGACGAGGAAATTGATTATCCCCGGGTTGCCCGGCCGGATGTACTACTGGCCATGAGCCAGGAAGCATGTGATAAATTTGTTAGAGATTTGGATAAAGACGGTGTGTTAATTATAGATTCCACATATGTGCATAACCAGCCCGCTGTGGAAGGCGTTGTTTATGCTCTACCCATCAGCCGGGCGGCCCGGGAACAGGTTGGACGGGAGATGGTGGCCAATGTTGTGGCCCTTGGTGCAGTGACAAGAATTACAGGTGTTGTATCCCAGGAGTCTTTAACCGATGCGCTGCTTGCCCGCGTGCCCCGGGGAACTGAAGAGTTAAATAAAAAGGCGCTGGATTTGGGTTGGCAGCTGGCGGAGCAAGTTTTAAACTGATGATTATACAGCACTTTTTAATATATTGATAAATAGCTTGTATCTGGTTTATGATAAATAATAAGCGGGGGAGGCGATGGATAAAGCCTCCTCTTTTGTTGTTCAAAAAACTAAGCTTTGTAGCTTTTGTATAACTAAAGTAGTTAAACTAATGGCATTTTTCTTATTCAATAAATTTCGGGGGTTTATACCAATGCTCAGCTTGATGCAGGCCAGAGAAATGGAACAGCGGGTATCCGATGCTATTGCCGCTGCTTTAAAAGTTGAAGTGGAGATAATTAACGCCAACCTGGTACGGGTGGCGGGTACCGGTCAGGTGCGGGCCGATGTAGGTAGTCGTTTGCTCCGGGGGCTGGTTAACAAGCATGTTTTGCAAACCGGTAAGCATGTGTTCATCAATGAGCCTGGTTTTCATTCCCTTTGTTCATCCTGCTCGCTTTCGGGCACCTGCTTTTACCGGGCTTATATTGTTTATCCCATCTCTGTGGAAGATAGAGTGCTTGGCACCATCAGCCTGGTAGCTTTTAATGAAGAGCAAAAACAAACTTTGAACAATAACACAGAAACATTAATTGATTTTGTGGGTCGGATGGCTGACCTAATCTCCGGTAAAATTATGGAGCGGGAAATGCTTAAAGATAAAATTGTTATGGCCGGCAGACTGGAAGCGGTGGTGGATGCCGTTTATGAAGGTGTCCTGGCTATTAATGAGCACGGGATTATTACGCATTGTAACCGATCCGCGGAGAAAATGTTTGGTATGCCTAAGGATCAGCTGCTGGGACAGCCGATACAGCGGATTTTTGAGGATATGCCATTGCTGCAAGTGCTTAAAAAGGGCAAGGGGTTTAATTCCCGTGAATACTTTGTCAACGCCCGTAGTAAAAGACACCACCTTTTGATTAC